>NZ_CP016619.1:600000-900000 GCF_002741015.1 Microvirga ossetica
TCCCGCTCACCCCTATACTCATCTCCTGCTCGCGACGGTTCCTCGTCTCGACGGCCACCGCAAGAGTGCATTGCGAACAATCGAGGGCATCGTACCCGGTGTCGATCAGTGGCCGAAAGGTTGCCGGTTTCGCAGCCGCTGTCCCCTTGCGACAGACGTTTGCGAGCGCCGCCCGCCTCTCGATCCCGTCGACGCAGTTGGGCACGCCGCTGCCTGTTGGCACACCAATCGTCTGAGGGAACTCGCATGATTGAACCAGATTTACCTCTCCTCAGCGTGCGCAATCTCAAGGTTCACTTCCCTGTCCGCGGATCAGAGGGAGGTGTAGTCAAAGCGGTCGACGACATTTCCTTCGACATTCCATCTGGACGCACGGTCGCGCTGGTTGGCGAGAGTGGCTGTGGCAAGTCCACAACTGCTTACGCCATTATTGGGCTCGAGCCGGTTAGCTCTGGGTCTATTCGGTTTGAGGGCAGGGAGATCGCACATCTGGACAGGCAGGCCAGGCGCGCTCTCGCCACCGAGATCCAGATCGTATTCCAGGATCCGAGTGCGGCGCTGAATCCGAAGATGACCATTGGCGACAGTATCGGCGAACCGCTCATCATACAGGGCTGGCGCAGGGACAAGCGGATGCAGCGCGTCCGTGAGCTTCTCGATCTTGTGGGGTTGCCTGCCGCCTACGCAGAGCGGACGCCCAACGCCCTTTCCGGCGGACAGCGCCAGCGTGTGGTGATCGCCAGGGCTCTCGCCTTATCGCCAAAGCTGCTCGTCCTGGATGAACCCGTCTCTGCACTTGACGTTTCAATTCGCTCGCAGATCCTCAACCTTCTCATGGAACTGCAGAAAGAACTCGGACTATCCTATCTGTTCATCTCCCACGATCTTTCGGTGGTTCGTCACCTAGCCGATGATGTAATCGTCATGTATCTGGGAACAGTGGTGGAGGAAGGTGGGGCTGAGGCTTTGTTCGAAGCGCCGCGGCATCCGTATACGCAGGCGCTGATCTCCGCGATCCCATTGCCCGATCCACGGACCCAGCGCTCGCGCGAACGTATCATCCTCAAAGGAGACCTGCCGAGTCCGCTCAATCCGCCCACCGGCTGCCCCTTCGTTGGACGCTGCCCGATCCGGATTGAGCCATGCAGCAGTATCCGGCCGTCGCTGCAACCGGTGCCGAGCGGCACTCGCGCTGCATGCCTCGTGCGTGCGCCCGCTCCGCTGGCGGCTTGAGCCTCTATCTGCAGTTCAGGAGTTTGAGGTCATGATTGAACGAAAGAACCCGTCCAACCTCGCTCCGCCGGTTGGCCGCTACCATCATCTGACGGTCATTCCGGCTGGCAGCGACATCCTCGCAATCGCGGGTCAGGTAGGTTTGGATGAAAAGGGACAACTGCCGGATACGGTCGAGGAGCAACTCGCCAACGCTTTCGCAAACATTACGCGCATCTTGCAGAGCGAGGGTCTGGATCACCGGGCCGTGTTTAAGATCAATATGTGGCTGACGCAGCCTGTTGAGCGTGAGCGCTATGTGGAGATCTGGCGTGGATTTCACGGTGATGAGCCGCCAGCATCGATGTTCGCCTATGTCTCCGCCATGATCCGTCCAGAGTATCTGGTGGAGGTGGAGGCCTGGGCCGCGCGGCCAGCACAAACGGTCACATGATCTTTACCAAACAGCGGACGCTAAGCCCCGGATCGTCTCGAATTCTGGTGGTTAGAATGTCTGCTCATGCGGTGAATAGCGGGCCTTCCCTAAGGGCAGGGGATCGGCAGAGAATGACCCGAAGGAGACCATCCCCCCAACAGGTTTCACCCTCCACCCCGTTCGGAGCTTCCTCAAGGTAATTGTCCTCTCGCCTTCGGGGAAATCCGACCTAGGTATTCGTTCCGAGCGTCAGGCCAAGAGGCAATCCATGAAGCGACGTCTTGCGGCCTTGGTCTTACTGACCCTGCCGAGTGGGTTTGCCATTTCCCCGCCCCATGACACGGAGGGCGACGTCAGTCTCTATGGTCCACGCCTACGATCGACGCTGGGCGGGCAGGCTCCGCCAAATCAGGCACGTCTTGTAACGGCCAAATATTGAGCAGCTCCATGTCCTTCATCGACATCTTTGCCTGGATCGTGCTGCTCGTCCTCATCGTCACAGGTATCGGGATCGTTGTGGCTCTCGGCATGATGCCCGGCCGCATTGCCCGCAAGCGTGGACATCCCTGGCCGGAGGCGGTCACCGTCGGAAGTTGGGCGACGCTCGTCTTCGGCTTCGTGTTCTGGCCGCTCGTCCTGATCTGGGCCTATGTCGACGTGCCGGCACGACAGCAGGAGACGCCCCGATGATCGTCGTCCTGCTCAACGCCTATATCGCAATCCTCGCCCTGTTCGTCTGGCTCCGGTTCATCCCGTTCAACACGTTCTGGAAGCTATCGCCGATCCTACGGCCTGTTATGACTTGAACCCTTTGCACCTGGAGGCGTTTTGCTCGTCCTGTCTGAGGAGGAGCCATGCTAACGGAAGCACAATGGGCCATGCTGGAGCCACTGGTGGAGCAATGCCGTCCCAAGGGCAAGACACCGCCACAGGATCTGCGTCGGACGTTCGAGGCCATTCTCTGGCGCCATGAGAACGGCGCCAAGTGGCGCGCCGTGCCGGCTGAATTGGGGCCGTGGTGGCGCGCCGCTCAGACCTTCATCCGCTGGGCCCGTCTGGGTGTCTGGGAGCGCCTGCTCAACCTGGTACAGAAGTGCGGCATCCAGCTCGGGATGACCTTCCTCGACGGCACCAGCGTGCGCGCGCATCAGAAGGCCGCCGGGGCTCGTCGAAAAGGGGCTCTCAAGCTCAACGAGACCATCGTGAAGCGCTTGGTCGGTCTCGTGGCGGCTATGGCACCAAGGCTTGCGTGATCGCCGACGGGCTCGGACGCGCCATCGCGTTTCGCCTTGCACCCGGTCAGGCGCACGAGCTGCCTGACGCCATTCCGCTGCTTCACAGTTTGCCGAGTGTGCCCAGCTGGGTGGTGGCCGATCGCGGTTATTCAAGCCACAGCTTCCGCGAGCACATCTGGAGCATCGGTGCGAAGCCGGCGATCCCGGCTAAGTCCAATGAGGCGCCGGTGGCCTGTCCGGACTGGATCTATAACAACCGCAATGTCGTCGAGCGGCTCTGGGCCAGGCTCAAAGAGTGGCGAGCCGTTGCAACCCGCTACGAGAAGACCGCACGATCCTTCATGGGCGTGCTCTGCCTCGCCGCAGCAATCGACTGGCTCAAGCGCTAACAGGCCGTAGTCATGCTCGTCCTCCTGATCGGCCTGTTCATCCCGATGGGCTGGGGCGCACCCTCGGGTCCGGCGGCGGTGATCCGCAACTCGGTGCAGGTCGTCCCATCGGTGGCCGGAGAGGTCGTCGACGTACCGGTCGCGGCGAATACACCGGTCAAAGCGGGCGATGTTCTCTTCCGCATCGATCCGACCACATACCAGGCGCAGCATCCGTTTGACCCTCTTGAACTCGGAGGCAGACAATGGGCTGTGAAGGCCGCCCCGGTAAGGTCACTTACACCAGCTCCCGCGATGGAGGCGCCGATGTCGCTGTCCCGAAGCTTCGCGGACCTCGCCGGGCATGTGGCGCACGCGACCGGCGAACCGATCACCTTCACCCTTTGCGTGGTGGTGGAGTTGAAGTGTCAGCGCTGTTGGCGCACAAGGTAGTCCCGGGCCTGGTTGACCCGAGCCGCGAGATAAGTTGACCCGCCTTGGTCAGGATGGAGCTTCTTCATCAGCCTGCGATGAGCTTGATGGATCGCGTTGAGGTTTGCGCCTGGCTGAAGCCCCAAGATTTGATACGCCTCTGCGTCCGTCATTGCACCGGAACGAGCTTGGGCTCCCTTCGGGGTCTCCTGATCTTGAGCGCTTTGGCGCCAGTGCGGAAACCGTCGGTCAAGATAGGCCTCCAGAAGGCGCACTCCCTCTGGGTCATCGGTGCGGCATTCGGCTAACAGGAGCTGCAGGCTCGCTGCATCGAGCGAGTTGAGTTGCCGCCCTGCCCAAGGCCCAGCTAGCACAACCCCATCCATTTTACCCGTGTCGTGATCGAGGGTCATCTCGATCAGGAGCGATCGCACCCGCGAGATCCGGCCACGGCTCTGCTGCGGTCGCCCACCGAAGTTTGGAAGCCTTAAGCCACCCCATCCGAGAAGCCAGGCTCCCACGCCTGCCAGCGCGAGGGCGATGTCAATCCGCCCGCGCACCCCAAGCAGCACCGCAATGACGAGGGCCAGAACACCGCCAATCACCCGGCCGGCTGTCGCCAGCGCGGCGGTGTTGGCATACGCAAATGAGTTCACGAGCCCCCATATGAGAGCAACAGCCACAAGACCGTAGAGCAACTCCATTATGAGCGCCCGGTCAATGAAGTGAGGAGAGCACGGGCTTGTGGGCTGCCATGAGCGAGGCGGGTGAGCCCCTCAACTCCATTCGTTGCATAGGTGGCCGCGGCCCGCAGCAGCTCGGCCAGAGCCTGCGATGCCCTCGTGTCAAAGCGAGCATAGGCACCGCCGGTCAGGCGCGCGATTTCCTGAAAAGCTCGGGCCGCATCAGGATCATGGCCCTCATGGAACAGGAACGCCTTGACTCCAAGGAGGCCGAGCTCACCCGCGAGGGCACAGAGATCGTCGATCGGCTCCTCCATGGCGTCCCCGACATAGACGAGCACCTTCAGCGGTGCTTGGCTCGCCTCATTCCGGACGTGACGGAGCACCCGGCTGATCTGGGTTTGGCCACCCTGGCAGCTGATCTTTGTCATAAGGTCGGTCAGCGCCCGTGGATCGGCGACCCAGCGCGAGGAGCGGCATTCCCCGAAGCCCCGGAAATAGACAAGCTGAACTAAGAGCCCGCCAGCCTGGGTAGCCGCGGCGAACATCTCGCCCTGGACCTGGCAGGCGAGATCCCAGGTGGGTTGCCGGCTCATGGTGGCATCGAGGGCGAAGACAAGCCGTGCCCGAGGCGCACCACTCTGTAGAGCGCCGAGCCGCTTCGCTTCATCCAGGAATGAGTCGATCGTCCGACCTGAACTGGTGACGGCAGACGAAGAGCGGGTGAGATCCTTCCTCTCTGGCATTGTCGATCCCTCAGCCAGTGATGTGGGTGCCCGATGGATGCTTGTAAATCCCGCGTCTGGCGGAACCGAGCAGTGTGATTTAGGGCTTGGCTCACTGGCTTGACTGCCGGGAGGTTCTGCTCGGTCTTTCATTTTGCGCCTCCGCAGGAGGGCTGCTTATCGATCCCGGCACGCCAGAAGCGAAGCTCAGTAACCCCACGCGTTGGGCATGAGCCTCGAGAACAGCGAGCGTGCAATACCTGGATGCTCAAGAACGTCAGAGCCACCAAGATTCACCTGTCACAGGATTGCATCTTGTAGAAGGCTTTCCATTCTTGATCTCGGTCGGACCGAGGCTCCTGCTGCGAAGGGCAAGGCGTTTCACCGCTACACGGATCCAAGGCCACACTAGGGCCTGTTAGGTCTTGAGCCAGTCGAAGGCAGCGGCCAGACAGAGAATGCCCATGAAGGATGATGCGGTCTTCTCGTAGCGGGTTGCAACGGCTCGCCACTCCTTGAGCCGGGCCCACAGACGCTCGACGACATTGCGATTGTTATAGATCCAATCTGGACAAGCGACCGGCGCCTCGTGCCGCTGCGGCGGGATGGCCGGTCGGGCACCCATGCTCCAGACATGCTCACGAAATGCATGGCTAGTGTAGCCGCGATCGGCCACCACCCAAGTCGGCACGCCTGGTAGCTGCTCCAGCGGAACGGCTTGCGGCAACTCGTGCGCTTGGCCTGGCGCGATCCGAAATGCGACGGCGCGTCCGAGACTGTCGGCGATCACGCAAGCCTTGGTGCCATAGCCGCCACGAGACCGACCAAGCGCTTCACGATCGTCTCGTTGAGCTTGAGAGCCCCTTTTCGGCGTGCGCCGGCAGCCTTCTGATGCGCGCGCACGCTGGTGCCGTCGAGGAACGTCATGCCAAGCTGGATTCCGTGCTGTTGCACCAGGTTGAGCAGGCGCTCCCAGACACCCAGACGCGCCCAGCGGATGAAGGTCTGAGCGGCCCGCCACCAGGGCCCCAGTTCAGCGGGGACAGAGCGCCACTTCGCGCCGTTCTCATGACGCCAGAGGATCGCTTCCATTGTGGGACGCAGATCCTGCGGTGGTGTCTTGCCCTTGGGACGGCACTGCTCCACCAGCGGCTCCAGCATGGCCCATTGTGCATCCGTCAGCATAGCTCCTCCTCAAACAGGACGAGCAAAACGCTCCAAGACACTATGAGTCTAAATCTAACTAACGCCGAGGTCTGAGAGCGCATATACTGAGACGATTAGCTTTGGGTGCATCCCGCCAGAAAGGGGCCCGCGCGAGCCACCCGATGGAGGTGGATCATGCCGTGGAGACGCACAGCCGTCGCGGCAGCTGCCATAGTGGCCTGCCTGACCATCTTGAATTTTATTATAGACTTCGTGGTCGACTGGACCTGGTTTGGGGCCATCGGCTACCGTGACGTCTTTTGGACGGTCTTCAGCACCAGAGCCTTATTGTTCCTGACGGTCTTTGCGGCCACCACGATCATCCTCTGGGCGAATGGCTGGCTCGCATCCCGCCTTGCGAAGCCAGGGATCGGGCGCTTCCTTGAACTGGCGGGAGCCACTGTGCGCCCGCCATTGTCGGCTAATGTGCCGGACGTTGTGCGTAGACGTCTCCCTCTTTTCGTCGCGGGTGCAGCCGCCTTCCTCGGAGGGCTGCTGGCCGCAGCAGAGATGACCAACTGGGACGTTCTATTAAGGTTTCTCTATCAGGTTCCCTACGGCCAACGTGACCCGATCTTTGGCAACGACATTGGCTTCTATCTCTTCTCACTCCCGGCCTATATCGCCCTCAAGAATTGGATGCTGCTGACGGTTAGCCTGAGCGTTCTCAGTGCCGGAACCGTCTATTGGGTGTGTGGCCACATCGAACTCGACGGCCAGCGTCGGAGGATATCCCAGACTGCGATCGCCCATGGCTCCGCTTTGCTCGGCGTCTTCTTCGCTGTGAAAGCGTGGTCTTATGGGCTAGACCGCTATCTCCTGCTGTATGGCGACAATGGCGTCGTGGTTGGTGCCAGCTACACGGATGTGCACGTTGAGCTGCCGGTCCTCTGGCTGCTGATCGGGCTTGCGGTCATTGCCGCGATTGTGTCGTGGGCCAATCTGTGGGTCCGCACTTACAAGCTTCCTCTTGCTGCGACGGCACTGGTCTTCGGGAGTGCCTTCGTCCTGGCTGAGGTGTTTCCTGTCCTGTTCGAGCGCCTGTTCGTGAAACCCAACGAGTTGGAGCTGGAGAGGCCCTACATCCAGCAGAACATCACGCTGACCCGACAGGCCTATAACCTTCATCAAATGGCGACCAGAGCCTTCCCGGTCGAGCAGAGCCTCACGTCCGCCTCGCTCCAGGCCAATCAGGCGACCATCGACAATATCCGGTTGTGGGATGAGCCGCCGCTGATGGCCACCTATCGTCAACTGCAGGAAATCCGCACCTACTACAGGTTCGGGGACGTTGATGTCGATCGTTACTGGCTTGACGGCGCATACCGGCAGGTGATGCTGTCGGCTCGTGAACTCGCGTCCACGCTCCTCCCGTCCAATGCTCAGACCTGGGTCAACCGCCATGTGCTATTTACGCATGGGAATGGTGTGATCATGAGCCCGGTCACCCACAAAAGTGCCGAAGGGCTGCCGGTCTTCTATCTCAGCGACATTCCGCCCGTGGCGACCGGGGGGCCTCCTGTTCGCGAGCCCCGTATCTATTACGGCGAGCTGACCGACACCTACGTCCTCGTCAAGGGGAGCACACCGGAGTTCGATTACCCCAAGGGCAAAGACAATGTCTATGCGCCGTACGGGGGCCTTGGTGGGGTCTCCGTGGGCAGTGCTGCCCGAAGGGCGCTGTTTGCCTGGTATTTCAACGATCCCAACATCCTGATCAGCAGCTACGTCACTGCCGAGAGCCGGATCATGTTCCGACGGACCATCAAAGAGCGCGTGGAGACGATTGCTCCATTTCTTCACCTCGACCACAACCCCTACCTCGTCGTCAGCGAGGGCCGCCTGTTTTGGGTGCAGGATGCCTACACGACGAGCGATTACTTCCCATACGCCGTCCCTTACGACGAAGCGGGAGGGCTCAATTACATTCGCAACTCGGTTAAGATCACCGTTGATGCCTACAATGGCACTGTCGATTTGTACCTGGCGGATCCGTCCGACCCGATTGCCGCGACCTACGCGCACATCTTTCCAGGTTTGCTCAAGGCCTTTGCGGCCATGCCGCAGGATTTGCAGCGGCATATGCGCTACCCGGAGGATCTCTTCCTCATCCAGGCGCACACGTACGCGGCGTACCACATGGAAGCCCCCGAGGTATTTTATAATCGGGAGGATCTCTGGCAGTTTCCCCGCCAGCCCGCGGACAGTGGTACTGCCATGATGACGCCCTATTACATGATCATGCGCCTGCCGGGCGAGCACCAGGCCGAGAACATCCTGATGCTCCCAATGGTGCCGAGCCAGCGCGAGAACATGATCGCCTGGCTGGCAGCCCGGTGCGATCCGCCCCATTACGGTGAGATGATCGTCTACGAGTTTCCCAAGGACAAGCTTGTCTATGGTCCGTTCCAGATCGAAGCTCGCATCAATCAGAATACGGCGATCTCGCAGCAACTCTCCCTCTGGAACCAGTTGGGCTCGCGAGTCATCCGCGGGAACCTGCACGTGATCCCCATCGAGCACTCCCTCTTATACGTGTCACCCTTGTATCTGCGCGCGTCGACGGGACAGATCCCGGAGCTCAAGCGCGTGATCGCCGCCTATGGCGACCAAGTCGTCATGGAGGAAACGCTCGCTCAGGCCCTGGCGGCTTTGTTCACGGAACCACTGCACGCCTCGGAGCAAGCAGGGGTGCCATCCCGAGGCTTGATGGCACCCCCGGAAGCCGACCGAGCCCGGGAGGCTCTCCGCCACTACCGACAGGCAATGGAGCGGCTGAAGGCGGGAGACTGGCAGGGCTTTGGAGCGGAATTGGATCAGCTGCGAACGGTCCTTGAGCGCTCCAGTGAAGTCCCCGGTGACCGCTAGAGGGTCGATGCGGCCACGGCTGGCGGAGCAGCCCCTCACCCGCGGCGTTGCAGGAGGGTGGAAGGTGCTGACCAGTTCGCATAGGGCGTTACAGCTTTTACTTGCCGCTTTGGCCCAGTACGCCTACACGCGTGTCGGCCCACACCCCGCGTTGTCAAGCGGGAGTAGACGAACCAGAACTGGCCGGGCTATCCAGCGCAGCGACCTGACCGTTTGGCTGGTTACGCTGCAAGCTGCGATGAAGGTCGTTGACGCACTTCGTCACGTCCCTTCGAAGTCGGCTCGCTCTTCGGAGAGAATGATATGCACGTTTCCTTGTCGGCGCAGACGCATTGCCAAAAACAGTCGGGGCACGATCCTCGCGCTTGCCCTGCAGAGGGGATTACAGCTGCAAGCCAATCAATGTTCGAGTGACTTCAGGTAGTCGATGATGTCGTCGACGTCGCGCGCATCGAACTGGAACTCGGGCTTGCCGGGATGACCTGTAATGAGACCTTCAGCGAGCGCCTCCGCGAGATTCTCGACGGGATAACGTTTGTGCACATCCCTGAGAGGAGGCGCACTCTTCAAAGGACTGGCATCGAAACGCCCGACAGCGTGGCAGGCCGCGCAGGCCGCCTCAACCAAGGTATGACCGCGGCTGACGCTTGGATTTTGCAAGTCTGCGACAGGCGTGAGCTGAACCGCTATTAAGAACGGCAAAGCCGTTAATCGTATTGGCATGGCGCTGTGAAATCTGCGCGTTTCCGGTGCTCAAAGAAGCGTCGTGTATCCCACGCGCGTTCTTGCGAAGACCTCCTGGGGCTGATCGTAGGCGTATCAGGAGCAAAGGGGTAGCGCGCTTCCTCAGCCGCTCATTGCGCTAGCCATGGTCTCGGAGCCTTGTGGGAACGATGAGCCAAGTTCGGATAGCGCAGGAGCCGTCCCTTGCGGAATTGATGCCCCAGCCGGAGGGGCAAATTCCCTCTTGGATGTTGCGGGGCATGATCCGCTCGGGCGGCAGGAACACGAGGCACATCCGCTGCTGGATTATGCTGTCACCCTGCCGCATTCCCCAGCTCGCCCGTTGCGTCATGCCGCCCACTCTCTTCCGTCAAAGTGTCCTGGAACGACTGGCCGCCCCCCGGGTTGGCTTTGTGAGCATTCGCAGTCTCGGGAGGTTTCCCATGAGCGCGACTGGTCTCGACGTCTTCGACAAGACACTGCAAACCACCAACATCTGGCTTGACGAGCTGATGGCTGAGATCGGCCCCGACCGGCAGGTCGCCTGGCACGTCCTCGGCACCGTCCTGCGCGCCGTGCGCGACCGCGTCCCGCTGGAGCTTGCCGTTCATCTCGGCTCGCAACTGCCGCTCCTGGTGCGCGGCATCTACTATGACCAGTGGCATGCGCCCGGCCACATGGACGACAAGCCCCGCTCGCTCGACGAGTTCGTGAAGTCGATCGGCGAGCAACTGGCTCACACCCGGCCAGTTGATCCCTGCGAGGCGACCCAAGCCGTGTTCCGGATCCTGTCGCGCCATTTGACCCCGGGGCAGATCGAGAAGGTCAAGCACGCGCTCCCAGGCGAGGTGCAGGCCATCTGGATCGAGGTCACACCCGACACACAGGTTGAGGTGGAGTGGGCCATCACACGGGGTGACGATGCCGCGACGGCCGGCGGGCGCGCCTGAGGGCGGTCCGCACCTCGTGGTGTGCGGGACGCGAGGGAATGGTAGCCCTCGCCCTAGCCGCAGCGGGCCCTGTCCGGGAGTGATGATCCTGCTGCGGATCAAGCAACTGCAACCCGATTGATGGAGGTAGATATGCGTGTAGCTGAAGTCATGACACGGGATGTGCGGCTGATCGAACCAAACCAGACCATCCGGGATGCTGCCCGTCTGATGGCTGAGATGGACGCCGGCATCATGCCGGTGCGCGAGAGCGATCGCCTCGTCGGCATGATTACCGACCGGGACATCGCCGTGCGGGCTGTGGCTCAGGGCAGGGGACCCGACACCGCTGTCCGGGAGGTGATGACGGACGAGGTCAAGTACTGCTACGAGGATGACGACACCAACGATGTGGCCCGCAACATGGCTGATATCCAGGTGCGGCGCCTGCCGGTGCTCACCCGCGAGAAGCGCCTGGTCGGCATCATCTCGCTCGGCGACATGGCCCTGTCGGATAAATCCGGCCGGGCCGGCGAGGCGGTGGCCGGCATCTCGCAGCTGGGTGGCCAGCACAGCCAGACCGGCGGACCGCGCACGTGAGTTGGTACGCGGGGAGGGGCCGTTACAGAGCCCCTCCCCGGTGATCCGATGACGCCCGAGGGACAGGCGGGCTTAGGACAGGGCCGTCCGGCGTCTTGTCCTCGACGCGTCCGTGCGGCCCGGGAGGCGCTCAATGATTTGGGCCCGCAGGATTGTCGCCCCGGGCGAGTGGAATGAGGTCCAGGATCAGTTCGAAAGCCTGTTCGTGAAGCTCGGGTGCCCGGGCCAGATGATGCTGGTGGCCACCTTCGGTCCCGGCGCGACCATGCTCTACGCCAGCCTCCCGAACACGGTTCTTCTGACCGCATTATCAGGCTTCGAGCAGACCGGTGACGGCGAGCTCCCGGCCGAAGCCTCTCTGCTTGTCGGCCACCAGCATGCGTTCGCGAAACGCTTCAGGTATCCCAAACGGCCGTTCATGTGAGACGCCCATGATGCAAGGCTTTGAATCGGTCAGGAGGACGGCTGCGTGAGCGTGCCACAGGCTTGCAGGTTGATGTCGCAGGGATCAGACCACATCTCTTTCTTATGGCTGGCTCCAAGTTCAGGCCACCCAACCCCATTGTTCTTGGCGATGTGGTCCGAGAGCATCTGGGACAACAGTTGCGTGGCGTCTATTCCGACCTCATCGTCTCTGATCTGCCTTCGGATCTCGTCAGGCTGATCGGACGCCTGGAGAGTTCCATCCGGATCCCCGAGGATCGGCATGATCCAGGTTTCGTCCACGACCTCCTGAACTCCATCCATCATCTGCGTGCCTTTGCGATCTCGCTCACCCATGACGTGAACCGGGCGGAAGACCTGGTGCAGAGCACGCTGCTGAAGGCCTGTGACCGGCGCAACCGGTTCGAGCCAGGTACCTGCCTCCAGGCCTGGCTGTTTACGATCCTGAAGAACGACTTTCACACCGAGCACCGGAAACGGCAGCGGGAGGTGGAGGACATCGAAGGCGCCTATGCCGCCCGTCTGACCACGCTGCCGGATCAGCTGTCCGGGCTGGAGTTGCAGGATCTCTCGCAGGCTTTGTCGAAGCTGCCGGCGTGGCAGCGCGAGGTCCTGCTGCTGGTTGGCACGGAAGGCATGAGTTACGAGGAAATTGCCGCCCGTCAGCACGTGACGGTGGGCACCGTCAAGAGCCGGGTCAACCGCGCCCGCCACCATCTCGCACAGATCCTTGGTCTGGGACCGGACGATGCCATCGGCACTCGGTTCTCGCACCCTGAGCGGGCGGAACGCCGAGGCGCAGAGAGCTTGCGTCACCTGGGTTGATCTGGGAGCGGAGGCATTGCATGAGCTTGCGTGTAATCCGGTTCTTGGCGGTCCTGCTGACCCCTCTCGCCCTGATCTCGGCCGGAGGGCTCGCCCAACCGGCTCCGGACCGGCAGGCCTATGCGACGGGTGAGGCGCAGGCCGTCGTCGGGCAACCCTACTCGCCTGAGCTGGCCGAGAGGGCCCGCCGGACAGCCGGGGCTCGCGAGGTCCAAAAGATCGAGCCGGGGGCGCCTACACGACCGATCTCAACGCCGATCGGCTGAACATCGAGGTGGACCGCGCCGGCATCGTGACGGGCCTCCGATGCGGATGACGTTCCATCGGCACCGGGTTTGCCGCAGTGGTCCGGGCCACCGGAATGCTTATTCTCGCTGGCCTGGGGAGACCGGAGGAGCACTGGCGGGCCCAAGCAAACCCAATCCTGCTGTCTATCCATCATGGCCCAATCTCCATTCCAGACGGATTGGTGTCGGAATATAATTGGTTCCGATGGTCGAGTGCTTTGGCTCCGACCTTATCCAGTCCGAGTTGTGTTGCCCTTCCGGCGGATCCACCTCCGCCGAGATCGCAAGTTGAACGAGGAGGAACGCACGATGGCCCGCAATCCCATGACCCCGTTCCGTCCCGGTGGCGGAATATTCCCTGGTGATCCCTTCCTCTCGTTGCATCGCGAGATGAACCGCCTGTTCGATGACGTCTTCCGCGGTGCTGGCCGGCCCGCTGCTGAGACCCAGGGCCAAGGTGGTGGCACCTTCGTCAACGCCAGCGGTGCCGGTTGCCTTCGGCAATGGAATAGTTCAAGCGGCGATGTTCGCCACACGACAGGACGGCGGGTTTGCCGAGAGCCATACCGATCTGATCAGAGCCACTCCGTTCCCCTCTCGGCGGCGCTCTAAGCCATCGCCATGCGCCGCTCGACCGCAAGCCTGCTGGCCACCTTCCTGGGCGAGGGGCCGGCCGCGCGCGTGCAAGCCGGCGCGATCCGCCGTGGCGACATCGTCGAGACCGAAGCGGCGATCCTGCTCACCGACCTGCGCGGCTTCACGCCCCTTTCGCTCACTTCACCGCCACCCCAGCTCCTGGCCCTCCTGGGGCGCTATTTCGAAGCCGTGGTGGATGCCGTGCGGGAGGAGGGAGGCGACGTGCTCAAGTTTCTGGGTGACGGGGTCTTGTCGATCTTTCAGGTGGGGGAGGGCGAGGACAACCGCCGGGCGGCCTGTGCGGCGGCCGTGCGCGCTGTGTCGCGCGCCATGGCAACGGCCCACGCGGACGATCTACCTCCCTTCGTCGCGGCTTTGCACGTGGGATCCGTGATGTATGGCAACATCGGCAGCCTGGACCGCCTGGACTTTACCGTGGTCGGGCCGACGGTCAACGTCGTCAGCCGCCTGGAGGGGATCGCCAACGCGACCGGTGAGAGGGTGGTTTGCTCCGATGCCTGCGCCTCAGCCCTGGCAGGCACGTTCACCCGAACCCTGGGTCGGTTCGAGCTCAAGGGGCTGGCGGGCGAGCACGAAGTGTTCGCCGTGGCGGCAGGATAACCCAGGCGATACCCGCACCGGCATCATAAGGATGCACAGCATGATCAGCCGTGCATGGGTGGACAAGGCCTGAGAATGCCGATCGCTATGAAGACCTCATCCGGTCGACGATCTTCCCAAGGATTCTCGCCAGGCGGACCCCAAGTTTCGATCACATCGAGCTTCTCTCCGCCTGTGTGAGAACGATCTGAGGAGCCGTTATCGCTGGCCCGAAGCTCAACAGCTGGGATTGAGCTAGAGGGTGTCTGGAAAATCGGGCGGCTCCCATCTGAAGGGGCATGACAGCCCTCTGCTATGACACCGACCTGAGCGATGCGGAGTGGGCGATCCTGGCGCCCCTCCTTGCCCCGACCACTCGCCGCGGGCGCCCTCGCAAACATGATCTGCGGCTGGTGCTCAACGCGCTCCTGTACATCCTGCGCGGCCGGTGAACCCTGGCGTCTGCTGCCGCACGAGTTCCCGCCGTGGCAAAGCGTGTACGACCACTTCCGGCGATGGCGCCAGCACGGCACGTGGCGGTCCATCAATGATGCCCTGCGTACGCGAGCCCGGATGCTGGCCGGGCGCAGTCCAGAACCGCACGCTGCCATCATCGACAGTCAAACCGCACGCACCAGCGAGGCTGGTGGGGTGCGGGGTTATGGTGGTGGCAAGCGGATCTCCGGCCGCAAACGGCATCTGGTGGTCGACACGCAAGGACTGATCCTGCACGTGCTCGTCCACCCAGCCGATATGCATGACCGTCGCGCGGCTGAAGCCGTGCAATGTGCGGCGAACCGAAGGTTCGCGTCAGCGAAAAACCGGATCCACCTTTAAGCACGATGCGCTCGACGGGCACCTTTGATGGTTGCTCACCTCAATAGAGCCCGGGGATCAGCCGCCACGTGCGACGGCAGTACGCCTCGTACTCGGAGCCGAACTGATCCCGCAGCAGTTTCTCCTCCGCGTGGATCCGCACGAGAAGCGGCGGCACGAGGAGTGCTGTCAGCAACACCCCGACCCCGGACCGAAAGGCGAGGGCCCAGCCGAGTGCGTTGACGAGCAGGCCGAGATAGCTGGGGTGGCGGATGACGCCATAGACCCCGCTCGTCACCAGCGTGTGCCCCGGCTGGATGGCCACGAGCCCGCTGAACCGGCGCCCGAGCACGAACACCGGCCAGATCCGCAGCGCACCCCCGATGGCGAAGAGGGCGACGCCGAGCCAGCGCACGGCATCGCCGTCAAGGATCCAGACCTCCTTGCGCTCCGTGTAGGCGGGCAGATAGGCCGCCAGCAGCCCGATCACCCCGAAGGCCGCGATGACCCAGCGGTTGCCCCGGTCCTCGCGTTCGCCGGGACTCAGGTTGCCGCGGCTGAACAGCGCGGCGCCGGACAGCGCGAACACGACGATCGTCAGGGCAATCCGGGACGGATGCGAGAAGAAGGCGGCCAGCCCGCCCGCGCCGAGGACGGCGAGGCCGAGATAGGCAAGGGTCCCCACGATGCTGAGGGCTGCAAGTCCGGGCGTGGGCGTCATGGCCGCCTCGTCTGGCTGCGGGTTCGTCGGGTGCAGGAGCCGGGCCACGTCAATCGCGGCCGGTCCGGCGCTTGTTTTTTCGCACCTGTTCCGAGCTGCGCCGGAACATCGTCCACAAAGTGGCGATCAACAGCATGGACACGGCTGGCCAATGAAACCAGATCCTGTGCAGGCCACTGAAGAGGTTGATCAGAAACAGAAACACGGAGATCACAAGAGCCGCTCGGAGGGCGCGCGGGAGATCAGCCAACCAGTTGGAGACGGCACGGACCCGCGTCCGAGACCCAGCCTGGACACCAAATGATGGCGCACCACTGAGTGCGGTTGCTTTAGGAGCGGGTTCCAAACCGTCTTTGGATTCAGGTTGTCCGACGGTTGTTCCGCTCAGGGCCACCCGGTAGCTCGCCACCGGGGCAGCCACATTCTTCACCTGCTGCGGGCCGAGATAGTCGAAGCCGACGGACAGCTTGTTGTGGACCTGATCGTAGACCGGGCCGGAGATCAGGATGCCGCCCGGCTCGGCCAGTTCCTGCAGCCGCGCCGCGATGTTGACGCCGTCGCCGTAGATGTCGGAGCCGTCGACCATCACGTCGCCCAGGTTGATGCCGATGCGGAACCGCATGCGCCGTGCCTCGGGCAGATGAGGGTCCTGGGTGGACAGCTCCTGCTGGATTTCGATGGCACACTGCACCGCCTCGACGACACTGGCGAACTCGGCGATGACGGCATCGCCCCAGGTGTTGACGATCCGCCCGTCATGGCGCTCGATCAGGGCCGCCATGGCCGTCCGATAGCGGCGCAGCGTCGCCAGCGTGCCGGCCTCGTCCGCCTCCATCAGGCGGGTATAACCGGATACGTCGGCGCACAGCACGGTGGTCAGTCGCCGTTTCAGCTTCTCGGTCATGGTCGGCATGATAGCGCGATCTTCCGAAACGCATGAGCCGTTGAAGGGCCGCACCTGGCACTTGCCGGCAGTCAGCCAAACCTCCGCAAGGCGGCGCGACAAGCGGATCGCCGTACTGCCCACTTCTTCGATCGGGTTTAATCCGCAGACGACGTTCAGATCGACCCGATGACGTGCCTCAGCAGCACCGAGCAAGTCCCGGGGCACCGCTCAGCGGAGCCCCCACGACGCGCTGGATTTCCGTCCGAGACCTCACGGCCGCCTGTCGCGGACAACAAGCCTGCCAACTACAAGCTCATCGATCTCCACGCGCCCGATCCGCGCCCTTCCGACCATCAGCCGCCCAACAGCGAGAGCGCCGATCGCGATGGCTCCCAGGGCCACAGCGCCGAGCGCCAGAGCCCCGACCGCGGAGGCACCTATTCGGGCCACTCCAATGGCGGCATCTCTCAAAGTGGCTGAACTCTTAGCCGGTACGGTTCGATCAACCTGATGACGTCCACTGCGACCATCCAACATCGTCCTGCTCTCCTCGAGGCTCTGCAAGCGGGTTCAGGCCAAGGGTGCCCTCGGTTGTCGGCACAACAGAGGCCTTGGCCAAGTTCATAGGCCACAGCCACAGCCACAGCCACAGCATTAGCCTTCCGGGCGGGGCATCCCCCTTCAGCCCGCAAAGACACTCTCCTCGCGCTGACACAGCGTATTGAAGACCCGCTCGGGCAGCCGGACTTGGGCATCCGTCGCAAAGCGATGCCTCAATCTGTCGAAGTTGATATCGGGGTCGGTCGGCAGCCAAGCGAGTTCGTCGAAGAACTCAAGCTCACTGGTGGCGAGCTTGGCATTGGGCCGAGGCTGCGCCCCCCAGACATCCCAAGGCAGGACTTCACGGCCATTGAGCATCGCCAGATCCCGAACCAGACTGCCCGCGATGAACCAGAGGCCGCGCAAGTGCGAAAATTCAATGCCGAACCGTTGCGGGTTCAATTCGCCGCTGCGGCATCTACGCCAAGCCTCGGATGCCAGCGGGAACTTGTCGCGCGGCACGTCGAGGACATCGTGGCTGATGGAGAGGTTGCGGATGAACACGTCATCGAACTGCGCATCGAGCAGCGCCCAGCGCTCCTCGTCCGCCTTCCAGTACTCGCAAATCCAGTGATCCTCGAACATCCCTGGATTGAAGTACGTGCCGAAGCCGCCCCGGCCTCTGGCCGGGACACCGTGATGGCGGAAGATGGCGATGGCGAGCAGCATGAAGTGGCGGCAGATGCCGACCAGCCGCCTCTCGGGCGAACGGGCGACGTCGAGAGGCTGCCGGTCGAGCGCCATCAGCGCGTCAATGATCCGCTCCACCGGCCGGATAGGGCTCTCGGCACGGCGTTCCGCGGGAATTGGGCAACCATAGAATGGTTCAGCCACGTGCTCATAGATGAGGAGACCCTGGACGGTGCGTGCCACGCTAGCCGGATCGAATGGCAGAGCATCCAGTCGCATGGCCTGGCGGCCCGGGGTGCTGAAGCTCGACTGGCTCGTGTAGTAATCAAGCACGCGCTGAGAGGGCCGGCGAGTCCTGTCCGGACGGGCAATGGATGGCGTGATGCTCATGGCACATCTCCTCGAGCAGGTGACGCGTGCCACGTTTTTCCGCAGGTCGACGACGCCCGCATGATAGCACGTTATTTCCGCACGGGCATGGATCGTCACAGTGGCTAAAGGGCCGCGACTGGCACTCCTCGAAAGTACGCCCGACTTCCGGAGAGACGCACCGAGCAGACCTTTACATGGTCGCGCCGATGGGCCGTGTTTGACCCGTTTCGGATCTTCAGAGCGATGACCCACGAATAAGTCGAATTAAGCGGCGCGGGTGCCGGGACACCCTGTGCGTCCAGCGCCTCGTGCGGAAAACTGGACCCGGTTTTCCGCACGAGGCGCTCACTTGTCCTCACGGCTCTAGCCGTTGAAACCACATCCATTTCGATCACCCTCGGATTTCTTGGTCGGGCCCCGCTCTCCACAGCTGTAGCGCTATCCCAGATTTGGATGTTTGGATGACGGGGAAAGGGCACAGGGCGTTATCCCGTGCAAAACTCATTGTGGGCAGACGAGAAGCGACGTAAAATCGTGGAGCTGAATGACGGCGCAGGAAGGCGACGGTCTTCACAGCGGACTGTTTCGGCGACATGCGCAAGCGCCGGAGGTCGTGATGGCGATTGCCGCAACACTCCAAAAATACCTGGACGACCGAGATGTCACCTACGATGTGATCTCACATGAGCCGACAGGGTCGTCGTGGGACACGGCCCAGATTAGCCATATCCCGGGGAACCGCTTGGCCAAGGGTATTCTGCTCCGGGATCAGCAGGGCTACTGGCTCGCGGTCCTGCCGGCGTCGCACTTTCTTCGGTTGTCTGAGCTTAAGCTGGACCTCGGCCGCGTGGATCTGGCTGGCGAGGACGAGGTTGCCGAGATTTTCCCAGACTGTGTCCGCGGGGCCATCCCGCCGGTTGGCGAATGCTATGGGCTGGATGTGATCATCGATTCCAGCATCGATCAGCAACCGGAGCTTTACCTCGAAGGCGGGGATCACGCCACACTGATCCACATGGGCCAAGCTGAGTTTGCGCGGCTCAACACCCGCGCCCGGCATGGAGCCTTTACCGACGGCCCGTGAACAAACGCAGCCTCGGTGATCTCGGTCGCGGGTGTCTTGGCAAGGTACGGTCGGAGGAGGGGATCGGATTCATAACCGGCCCTTGCTGCGGCTCCTTCGACGGATTCGAGATTCCTCCTGCAACTGCGGCTCTGAAGGAGAAGACGGCGATGGCGTACACTTGTGAGACACCCAACCAAGTCCTCAAGGTCATCAAGGATGACGAGATCGCCATGGTTGATCTTCGCTTCACCGACCTTCCCGGGCTGTGGCAGCACTTCTCTGTTCCCCCAACCGCCCTTGACCAGGACAGCTTTACCGATGGCGTTGGCTTCGATGGCTCATCCATCCGCGGCTTTCAGGAAATCCAGGAAAGCGACATGCTCGTCGTTCCGGATCCAACCACCGCATTTCTGGACCCCTTCACCGAGGCGCGGACCTTGGTCCTGATCTGCAACGTCATGGACCCCGTCAGTGGTCTGCCCTACGGGCGCGATCCGCGCCATATCGCTCACAAAGCCGAGGCCTACTTGGCCAGCACGGGGATCGGCGACACTGCCTATCTCGGCCCCGAACTGGAGCACTTCGTCTTCAATGAGGTCAGCTACGATCAAGGAACAAACTACGGTTACTATGAACTCGATGCCCTCGAGGCGAACTGGAATGCGAAGAGGAGCGACGGGCCGAACCTCGGCCACAAACTCCGCCCCAAGGAGGGCTACTTTCCCGTCCCACCGGCCGATGCTCTCCAGGATGTCCGGACAAGCATGGTGCTCACTCTGGAGGAGATTGGCATCTCGGTCGAGGCCCATCACCATGAGGTTGCCACCGGCGGACAGGGCGAGATCGACATGCGGTTCACGACGCTCAAGCGGATGGCCGACAACGTGATGATCTACAAATACGTGGTCAAGAACGTCGCCCACGAACGCGGCATGACGGCGACCTTCATGCCGAAACCGCTCTTCGGAGATAATGGCTCAGGCATGCATGTGCACCAGAGCCTCTGGAAGCAGGAGCGGCCGCTCTTCGCAGGCGAGGGTTATGCCGGATCAAGCGACCTGATGCGCTACTACATTGGCGGTCTGCTCAGGCATGCACCGGCACTCCTTGCCCTGTGCGCTCCCACCGTCAATTCTTACCGGCGGCTGGTGCCGGGCTTTGAGGCACCGGTGAATCTCGGCTACTCGGCCCGCAATCGCTCGGCGGCATGCCGCATCCCGATGTACTCGACGGGCCCGAAAAGCAAGCGGGTGGAGTTCCGCTGCCCCGATCCGTCGTGCAATCCGTATCTGGCTTTTGCGGCAATGCTGCTGGCCGGGCTCGACGGGATTCAGAACCGTATCGATCCCGGAGAGCCGTTGGACAAGAACCTCTACGACCTGCCGCCGCAGGAACGGGCCAAAGTGCCATCGACCCCAGGTTCCCTCGATCAGGCCCTTGATGCTCTCGAGGCCGACCACGCATTCCTCGTCAAGGGTGATGTATTCACGACGGAGGTCATCGAGACCTATCTTGATTACAAGCGCGCGCATGAAATCGACGAAATTCGTATGCGGCCCCACCCCTACGAGTTTGTCCTGTACTACGATGTCTAATGGAAGCGGGGATGCGCAGGGCGTCGGGAAGAGGACGATCTCCGAAGTCGATGGTCGAACGTTGGAGAATGTTTCCCGCAGCGTCGACGACCAAGCGTAACCGTCGGCTCTTGTAGAAGAAAGTCATGCGAAAGCGTCCGGCGTCCGCGTCAATGCCGCGTTCACAC
The DNA here is from genome assembly GCF_002741015.1 of Microvirga ossetica. Classification (NCBI taxonomy): domain Bacteria; kingdom Pseudomonadati; phylum Pseudomonadota; class Alphaproteobacteria; order Hyphomicrobiales; family Methylobacteriaceae; genus Microvirga; species Microvirga ossetica. Next base: position 621,063 of record NZ_CP016619.1, read on the forward strand.
AAACTGGTGATCGCTCCCTTCCGCATCAGCACCGGTACAAATGATGCCTCAAGGCCCAGCCCCTCACCAAGGATGGAGGCGTCGATCAGGACAGCACGATCCCCAAACTCGATCTTGGTCACCAGTCGAACCCCGGCATCATCGCATTCGTCGGCCCGTTCATCAGTAGGGCTCCCTGTATAGGGCGTCTGCTCAATATAGGCGCTTCCGGAGCGATCCTCGAGTCGTCCCATCCGCCGATCAATCCCTAACACCTGGTCGAGACGACCGCTGCAACACAGCCGTTCAGGCTGCCGTCTCTGCCCGATCCGGTTGCTCGTCGTCATGCATGACCGGCGGACCAAGCTCGGAAAACCGGAAGAGCCGGAAGGCACGATCGCCATTGACGTCGAGCACCCGCAGGTCATCGCTGTCGCGCGCGTCGTTCATCACCACCTGGAAATGGCCGCCATAGCGGGCTGCTACGATATCGAGCGGAAGCTCGTACGCAATGAACTTGCCGATCCCGTGCGCCTTCAGAGCGCGCAACAGGCCAGTGTCGGACAAGGACGGGTGCGATGTCAGGATCACGATGGGTCCGCTGCCGGCAAACACCAGAGCTGCTTTCATGATCATTCTCCTTAGCTTGAGCCGTATTCTGTCTGACTCCATGCCCACCTTCACCTGAGCCCTGCCATCAATCGCGGGCGCTGAAGGATCCGTGCTGAGCCTGAGGATTGAGCCGGGCAAACTCGGCCCCGCTCACATGGACCAGAGTCGCGTGGTCACCACCCTCAAAATACAGCTCCTGCTTCTGGTCGATGCTGTTGTCGATGATCACAGCCAGCCCATAGCAGGCGCCCACTGGCGGAACCGCGCCGAGCGCACAGTCGCGGAAGACCTCCGCGGCTTCCGGTTCGCTGGCCAGGTGAATCTCATGACCGAGCTCCGTCCTGAGGTCGGACAGCCGGAGATGATGCGAGGCGGGGAGAACGGCGAGCGTGTAGCGGCCACCATCGTTGAGCACCACAGCTTTGGCCAGCCTGTCACTCGGGATGTGACCCGCGTGGGCGGACCCAAGCGCCGACCGGGTCGGTTCATGCGGGGCCAGGTCGTACCGAATCCCTTGCTCGTCCATGTACTTCTGGAGTGTGGGTGCGATCGTCATGATGTGCCTCCCATTGGCAAGGAGTTCCCTGCGTCACGAGGCATGTCCTGATAGACCGGCGCCGCGTGGCGCGGCTGCTTCGCACTCATCTATTATACGCCTCTGGCTCGCGAGCGACAATCGAACTGCCGTTCTGGTGATCCGCCGCGATGGCGAACTGGGGCGCCCCAACCTAGTGCGCCATCAGGACCGGCATTGTGGTGTTCGACAGAATGTGGCTGGTGGCCCCGCCGAAAATGAACTGCCGCAACCGGCTCTGGGTGTAAGCACCTTTGACCAGCAGATCGCACCCGAGCGACACAGCCGCTGTCAGGATGGCCTCGCCGGCATGTCCATGCGGGTTCGGGACGGTTCGCGTCTCCACCGGCAACCCGTTCCGTGCGAGCGTGTGGCTGAGATCCTGGGTTGAGGGGCCGGACACGCCCCAGTCGTCAAAGTCGATCACGACGATCCGTTGCGCCTCAGCCAGAAGCGGCATGGCTAAGGCCACCGCCCGAGCCGTCTCGGTGCTTCTGTTCCAGGCAATCACCACCGTCGTACCAAGAGTGGCGGGTGCGGTCGGCGGCACGAGCAGAACCGGCCGGCCGCTGTCGAACAGCGCAGCTTCGACCGATGGCAGGCGCGGGTGGTTGGGCTGATCGCTGGGTCGCCCGAGAACGATGATGTCGAAGGCTCGTCCATAGCTGCCGACGAAGTCGTCATCCTCCAGATCGATCCTGCGCCAGCCAAAGGACAGACCCGTGGATTCTGCGTCGAACCGCGGAACACCCTGTGCTGCCATGAACGTCTCGAACAGCCGCCGGGAAGCGGTGGCCCGCTCGCGGCGAAGCTCGGGATCGAGAAACGACAGGTCACCAATGGTGATGTCGGAGGCGATGTACGGCGGCATGTTGGGTGTGATCGCCATGGCCTCCAGATAGCCGTCCAGGACCTGCCCCAGGAGCAGCGCGGTCTCCAGCACCGGATGGATCAAAACATGCTCTTCAACAGGAATGAGGATTGACTTCATGGCTCATCCTCACGGCAGACTATGGTCCCCTTGAAGCGAGGATGAATGATACCCCTCTTGCAGAGATCTGTCTCGGGCCAGGCCGAGTCCCGTGGATCGGCTCTTACCTTGCTAAGGGCGCCAGACCCACGGTTCAGGCCCCCCGAGCAACCTTGTCGTGTGCATGGGGTCTGCGATCCTAGAGGATCGCTTCTTGGTTCCTCCTGCCACGAAGCTTGAGGGCATCCCCGAGCATCTGAATAACATGCTCCTCGTTGCCCTCGTGCAGCACAAAGGGGATATCCTGTCTCACAAGTGCGTTGATGAGAGGTCCATGCCCCTCGCGCAGCGGCAGACTCACCAGCGTGGCGTCAATCGAATGCTCGTCGAGCAGCGCAAGGGCCTCGCTGCCGGTTGCTGCAATGGCCACCGCAACGCCTCCAGCCTCGTCGATCAACAGGTCAAGTTCAGCAGCCACGAAGATGTCATCGGAAACGATCAGCACCTGCACACCGTCCAGCGCGACCTCATCGATCTCGAGCAGCATGTTGACGGCCCCGACGAGAGCGCCCGAAGCATCCCGCAGCGGGGTCGGATGAGGGATGAACGAAACGCGCGTGCCGTCCAGCCGTTCGGCGACAGCCCGTGTTCCCCGGACGGCTCGGTCTTCCTTGAGTGCAATTGCCATCGGACATTCGTCGTGCGGCAGCGGCGTTCCATCCGGCCAGTACAAGCGCCACGTCACGCACCATCGATCGGTGCCTAGCCGTGCCTGCCGCCCTGAAAACTTGACGGCGGCTTCATTGTAGAAGGTGATCCGGCCCGCAGCGTCTGTGGTGTAGACCGGGGCCGGGAATGCATCGAGCAGCTTTCGGAATGTCTGCTCGCTCGCGCACGAGCTTGCTTCAGTCCCGTCACACTGGATCGCGCTGATGGGGCCGGCCTCGCCATTGGCGAGTGCTTTGTTGTACTCTGTTACCAATCGCTCAAAATCAGCGCCAATGATCTCGGATCTCGGTTGCTCTGCCATCGTGGCACCCGTTCGGGTAAGCAGTTCAGATCAGTGGGGGAAGCACTGCTGATATGGTCAGCGTGAGGAGCTCAAACAAGGATGGATCCCAAGACGAGGGCGAATGCGGCCACAGGACTTCCTTCAAGGTGGACCACCTCAACAGGTGGTCAGCCCCCAGCCACACTGAAGAGGTAGACGGGCGACGCCTCATCACGACAGGTGTGTCGAATCCTGGACTTGATTTGACGGACAGTGTCCGACCGAATTCATCCCGGCCTATGATTGATCGCTTGGGGCTCCGCCATGCCGTCAAGCCCTGCGCCTCTGGCGCACCGCTGCGCGGCTACGGGACTTGACCGCCTGTCGGCCCAAGCCCCCGGTTTGTCAAGCCGAGATGAAAGGCTGCACCCCAACACGGGTGCGCGAGGCGCACAAGACGGCCCTGACCCAGGCCATGGAAGTTCCTCATCGGGTAATCCTCAGCGTATGGGATCAGCCGCGCGTCGGCTTCGCCGGTGGGATAGTGTGGCGGGAAAGGCTGTCCGGCGAGGCTGCCTCAGGGGACGGGCTGACGGCGGTGACCGCGATGTGCAGGCCGATGACGGGCGCGAAGAAGAGCCGAGCAGGAGGAAGACCATCAGCACGATGCTGCGGTCGTCGGCTGGAGCGTCCCCGTGCCCGCGCGGGCACGGGAGGAGAACAGGTTCAGGAGCGTCATGGCTCACGGCGGTTCCGACCAGCCGTCGCAGGCTGCTCGCGGGTGAGCCGATCAAGCGATCAGGCGCTTTGGTCAGCGCTTCGGCTCATGCGGGTTCTGTTAAGGGCATCACAGCCTGAGCCGATGCGGTCCCTGGAACTGCGCTGCCGACCGAGCGATCGTCCATCCAACAACGTCGCCGCCGAAACGCATTGGTGGTATCCTGCGCCGGCAGCACGGTGACCTCATGCAAGCAGAGGAACCAAGCTGTGAACGCTCGTGGCCATGGCTTGGGATGTCGCGCTAGATCATCCTGGGAGCGCTGCATGTCCTCGTCTCACTACATCCACGGAACCAGCCCCGAGGAGCAGCAACGGCTCACGGCGATGAACCATCTCCTCAACGAGCGGTTCCTCGCACAAGCCGCTCTCGCCCCCGGAGAACGCATCGTTGATTTCGGCGCTGGTCTGGGCCAGTTCTCGCGAGCCATGGCCAAGGTAACAGGCGTGCCGGTTGTGGGGATCGAACGCAGCAATGAGCAGATCCTCGAAGCGAAGAGGCAGGCCGACGCTGACGGCGAAGCCCATCTCATCGATATGCGGCAGGGAAATGCAGAGATCGCACCTTTGACCGACGGCGAGTGGGGCGCTTTCGACTTGGCGCATGCCCGGTTTCTACTCGAGCACGTCTCCAATCCGCTGTTCATCGTGCGAACCATGGTTCGCGCTGTGCGCCCGGGCGGACGGATCATCCTGGCGGACGATGATTACGACGTGATGCGGCTCTGGCCGGAGCCGCCGGGGCTGGCCCCGGTCTGGCACGCTTACCAGCGCACGTACGACCGCCACGGCAACGATCCTATTGTCGGCCGCCGCCTCGTGCAGCTTCTGCATGAGGCTGGCGCGCAGCCCCGGCGGAACACCTGGGTGTTCTTTGGCGGCTGCTCCGGGCAGCCGGACTTCGAGGGCTATGTCGCCAACCTGGTCAAGATCATCGAGGAAGCCATGGACGCGATTGTCGAGACCGGCACGCCGCGCGAGACCGTGCAAGCTCTGCTGGATGTGCTTGCCACATGGCACAGGCGACCGGACGCTGCGCTTTGGCATGGTGTCGCCTGGGCCGAAGGAGTGAGGACCTGATGTGATGGAGCCAAGCTGACCGGAGCATTAGCCCAAGCCCAGGATCTCCTCGCTTCCCATGCTCCTTGTGCTCCGCGCGTTGGCGCCCTCATCGAGCTTGAACGCAATCTTCAGGATGGCCCGGAACTGGGAGACCTGATCGTTCTCCACGACGGCCTCGAACTCCTTGACCCAGACGGAGCGCATGTTTCGCAATGTGCGCGGGGCTTGCTCTACCTCCTGGCGGACGCTTGTCGCCCATGCCCCATGAAAACGAATGCCTTCGAAAATGCCCCGCTTACTAGTCCCTGGCGGAGGTCTTGATCTCAACGGGGATGGAGTCAGTTACGATCCGCATTTATGACGCCCGATTGGAACGGGTTTGACCATGAGACGACCCACACACCGGGAGATTGCCGCGCAGGACCGCCACATGCTGGACCGACAGGCGCAGTTTCGCTTGGCAGCGGATGCCGTGACCGCAGCGCTCGCTGGGGTGCCTGAGGTCGAGGCGGTGGCGTTGATCGGCTCAGTGGCTCGGCCGTTGTGGCGAGAGGTACCGCGGTTTCAGCCGTTCCGATACTGGGACATTCCGATCTGGCACGAATGCAAGGATGTCGATCTGGCGGTGTGGCTCGATCGCCTGGACCGGCTCCAGACCCTCAATCGGGCCCGTAGCCTGGCCCTCCACCAGTTGTTCAAGGAAAAGCAGATCGGGGTTGCTCACCATCAGGTCGAGATCTTCATCCTGCAAGGAGAAGTGAACGCCTATTGCGGCCGGCTCTGCTCCTTCTCGCAGTGCCCGAAGGGCAAGCGGGAATGCCTGGTCCCAGGGTGCGGACGGGACCCATTCCTGCAGCAGCACGCCGGCTTTAGGTTCTGGCCGGACGCACTGGCGCCCGATAGAATCATGCCCCTGTATGATCGGCGGCGCGGGATCCTGCGGCGTGCCGCCGAGACGCCGGTCGAGGGACGGGAGGACCAAATCACGACAGCGTGACACCTGGTGGGACGAGATCGGGAGCATGAGGATCTGTAGGTCATCCCTGTTGCCCGCAGTGCCGCCCTGTTCCAGTGGCGCCCAATCAGGCGGAGCGGCAGCGATCTGGACCCGATCGCGACAACGGCCCGACGCCTTCCAGTACTTCTTGTGAAGGGCCCTCTGCGGTGTTCAATGGGGACTGCCGCCCCTGCAAAACGAGCAGCGCGGATTGAAACACTTCGGAGTTCACTCACCCACAATGCCCCGGATGCAGTTGCGCCTTACCCCGCGTGGGCACCTCCTGCTGGAGGAGGCGAACGACGCGCCCACCCTGGATGACAACGTGGCGACACGGCTGACCGAGGCCTTTGGCCGTGGCACCGGGTATGGGCTGTTGCAGCTCGGAGCGGGCGAGATCGGCCAATCCTTGCCGCCCGCCTTCGTCTGGTGGCGCGATTTCGCCGTACGCTATGTGGAGTCGGTCTGTTTTCACGGGTTGGGTGGGGCCGGAGAGATGCCGTCCGCGGTCCTGTCCGTCATTGCCCCGCCGGCCGAGGCCGAACTCGCCACATTCGTCCTGACGGCCCCGATAATGCCGGGGGCGGAATACCTGACCGCCGAAATCCTGCGTGGGCTATGGGTCGATCTCAGCATCGCGCTGGCCACGGCATTCACCGCAGCCGGCACTGACCTGCAAGCCTTCCTCAAGACGCTGAACCCGGCCTGGAATCTGATCGGCCGTGTCCACTTCAATCTGGCCGAGAACCGCCGCGACCCGGAATGGCCTTTTGCCTTCCTGGCCACCTACACCACGCGCCTGTCGGCCCAGGCCAAGGCCCAGCATGTGCCGCTCAGCCAGGCCATGCGCGAATACGCCGGCGCTGCCCATCGGGAGAAGCTGTTGTCGCTGCTGGTGCCGGTGCAGCGTGCGGCGGAGCGCGTCAGTTGGCTCAAGGCCATGGTCGATGCCGGCGAGATCTTTCATCCCTTACGCTGGAGTCCGGCCGAGGCCGCACGGCTCCTGAACAGCGTGCCCGACCTGGAAAGCGCCGGTGTGGTCGTGCGCCTGCCCGCTCATTGGCGCGCGGGCCGCCCGCCGCGCCCGCAGGTCACCGCCACGGTTGGCGCCCGTCCGCCATCCGGGACAGGCCTTGATGCCCTGCTCGACTTCCACATGGACGTGACCCTGGAGGGTGAGCCGCTCACCGCCGCGGAAATGGCCACATTGCTTGCCGGGACCGAGACGCTGGCGCTGCTGCGCGGTCAATGGGTGGAAATCGACCGTCCGCGTCTGGACCGGGCGATGCGCCGCTTCCAGGAGGTGCAGGAGCTCGCCGAACAGGAGGGGCTCACCTTCGCAGAGGCCATGCGCCTGTTGGCCGGCGCTGAGGCCACCCGGGACGACGAGCCCGACGCAGTTGCCGACTGGTCGCAGGTCACGGCCGGAGCGTGGCTGACTGAGACGCTGAAGGCGCTGCGTACCCCGGACGGTGCCGGGGTTGATCCAGGTCCAGCCCTGAAGGGACACTTGCGCCCGTACCAGAAGGCGGGCGTCGAATGGCTCCACCTGCTGAGCGGACTTGGGCTGGGCGCCTGCCTGGCCGACGACATGGGTCTGGGCAAGACGATCCAGATCCTGGCACTGCTGCTGATCGAGAAGCGGACGGGAGCCGCGCACAAGCCGAGCCTGCTGATAGCGCCGGCATCGCTGCTGGCCAACTGGGCGGCGGAGCTCGAGCGCTTCGCCCCCGAGCTGAACGCGAAGATCGTGCATCCCTCGGCGATGTCGGCCGAAGACCTCAATCAGATGACGGTGGAGGGATTGTCTGGCCTGGACCTGGTGATCACCAGCTATGGCGCGCTGCTGCGCCTGCCGGTGCTGGAGAAAACGTCCTGGCGCTTCGTGGTGCTGGACGAGGCGCAGGCGATCAAGAACCCCAACGCCAAGCAGACGCGCGCCGCCAAGGCTCTGCAAGCTGAAGCCCGGATTGCCCTGACCGGAACCCCGGTGGAAAACCACCTCGGCGATCTGTGGTCGATCTTCGACTTCATCAACCCCGGCCTGCTTGGCAGCGCCAAGGAATTCGGCCGCACCACCAAGGCTCTGGCCGAGCGGCCGCACAATCCGTATGGCCCGCTGCGCGATCTGGTCCGACCCTACATCCTGCGGCGGATGAAGACCGACAAGACTGTCATTACTGACCTGCCGGACAAGACGGAGGTCAAGGCGCTGTGCCCGTTAAGCCGCAAGCAAGCTGCCCTCTATGCCGAGACAGTGACGGGCCTGGCCGCAGCCTTGCAGGATGCCGATGGCATCCGGCGCAAGGGCATCGTGCTGGCGACACTGATGCGGCTGAAGCAGATCTGCAATCATCCCTCGCAGTGGCTCAATGATGGCAAGTGGGCCGAGGCGGACAGCGGCAAGTGGGCCCGCCTGCGCGAGATCGCCGAGGTGGTGGCGGCCCGCCAGGAGAAGATGCTGGTCTTCACCCAGTTCCGCGAGATGACGGCGCCCCTGGCGGCGTATCTTGGCGGGATCTTCGGTCGAAGCGGGCTGGTCCTGCATGGAGATACCGCGGTCAAGAACCGCAGGGCGCTGGTCCAGACTTTTCAGGAGGACGAGAACGTGCCGTTCTTCGTCCTGTCCTTGAAGGCGGGGGGCTCGGGGCTGACGCTGACCGCGGCGTCGCATGTCGTCCACTTCGACCGGTGGTGGAACCCGGCAGTGGAGAACCAGGCGACCGACCGCGCCTTCCGGATTGGCCAGAAGACCAACGTGCTGGTCCACAAATTCATCTGCCAGGGTACAGTGGAGGAGAAGATCGACGCGCTGATCGAGGCGAAGAAGGGCCTGTCGGATGATCTGTTGGCGGGCGGAGACGAGATCAACCTGACCGAGATGAAGGACGAGGATCTGCTGCGCATGGTGGCTCTTGATCTGAAATCGGTCACAGCGGAGTAAGGCGGATGGCTCCAGGGTTTGAGGACGGATGGCCCCTCTACGTTCCGGTGGCAGAGCGTCGGAAGCAAGCCGCGCGCGAGATCGAGAAGCTGCGCAAGAAAGGACACCCGGTCGCCCCTGTCATCCTGGAGGGGCGCACCATCGCCCGGACCTTCTGGGGCCAGGCGTGGTGCGACAACCTGGAGAGCTATCGCGATTTCGACAACCGCCTGCCGCGCGGCCGGACCTACGTGCGCCAAGGCGCGGTCATCGACCTTCAGATGGCGCCGCTGGAGATCAGCGCGAGGGTCAGCGGATCGTCAATCTACAGGGTCAATGTCAGCATCACAGCGCTGGCACCGACGCTGTGGCGGTCGATCTGCACGGATTGTGCCGGCGGCATCGACTCCCTGGTCGAACTGCTGCAAGGCCGGCTCTCCCAGGGCGTGATGGAGCGGATCTGCCGCCAGGACAGAGGCTTGTTCCCCAAGCCGTCGGATATCCGGTTCTCCTGCACCTGCCCGGACGGAGCCTCGATGTGCAAGCACGTCGCCGCCGTGCTGTATGGCGTCGGTGCCCGTCTCGATGAGAGGCCCGAGCTTCTGTTCCGGCTACGATCAGTCGACGCGCAGGATCTGGTGGCCGATCTTGATACGGCGCTGTCAATCTCGAGCCAGCCGCTTGATGCCGGAAAGGTCCTGGAGACTGACGACATCTCGGCCTTGTTCGGTCTGGACATAGCGGAGACCGGAGGTGCGGTCCCAACCATACCAGCTGCCCCCGAGCCGGTGGCCCGAGTTGGACAGAAGCGGACCAGCACAACGGCGGTGGGACGCAAGACTGTCGTTCGGTCACGCCCGGCACCCGCTGCACCAAAGGCGAACACGCACGCCGCACCACTGGCACGGCAGATCTGTGAAACCGGCAAGGCCGGCAGAACGCCCCATTCCGCTGCGCCGATTGCGCAAACTCGGCCCCTCGATGACTCCACGCCTCAAAAGGCGCCCAAGCGGATCCGAGATCGTAAGGCCGTGAAAGGCAAGGGTCAGCGGACAATGCCCAAGCCTGAGATCGAACTGACCCCGGACGGGTTCGTGAAATGGTGGAAATGACCTCCCAACTCACCGGAACCAGGAGCGTTTGGATCCCTCTGACCATGGTGCGACGAACTCCCTCCAGGCTTGGATGAGGGCAGCGGAATACCCATATAAATCCTATGCCGCACAAGGGATCTTCGCCTCGCACGCTCGACCTGTTCGAGGTCACGTTGACTGTACCGACCCCTCGGTCCGAACCGGCTCCTACCTCGGCCGAGTTGTGGGAGCTTGCCGGTCTGTCCGATGCACGACTGGCAAAGCACCTTGGCCAGCTTTTGGATGAAGTGCAGCGCCGGATGGAGGCGGGCAGGGAGAGCGGGCCTGAGTTGAAGGCAGCGGTTAGCAATGCCAGCGTATTGCTTGAGCGACTTATTCCGCACCCATCGAAACGCCGGGTCAAGCCCTCACGATTCAGCAAGAGCTCATCCACATTACAGGAGGGCCAACGCAAGGCGGTGTGCGCTGCCCTTCTGGCTGGGGTGGCTCCGGCACAAGTCGCGAAGCACTTTGGCCTGCCGCTTGCCGCCGTCCGCAAGGTGCTTGAAGAGACCCCGTAGGCTCCCAGGTCGAGCAGGCACGCTCCCAACCTGATTTACATCCGAACACCCGTTTCCCAGCATCAGGGAGAGCCTCTGACTTTTAATCAGAGGGTCCTGGGTTCGAGTCCCAGCGCGCTCACCAAGCTTTATCAAGCACTTAAATGCTGATCGGGTTTGGTCCTGCTTCCCAGAAAACCGGATTGGGAAGCGTATGGGAAGCACGCTCATTGAGTGAGCTATTTCCTCTGCGATCGCATCGGTTCTCCCGCAGGTCGAACCTTACTGCCAGAATCAGCGAATGTCAGGAATCAGCCAGAGAGCGGACCTTGTTACGGTCGCGCTGTATGGCTCAGATTGGTAGAGTCGAGGTGTGGCGCGGTGGCGGTAGGATCAGCCTATCTGTTTCCGCCGCTTTCGCCGAGCGGTGCCTCACTAGCCGAGCCGTTGCTCCGTTTCCACACCCCGCTCATCGAACCGGACATGCAGATCTCCCGCATCCGGCTCTCGGACAAGACCTCACGCCTTCACCCACGGCACGTCGTGCCCAAGCCGGCTCAGGCGGACGAGCCCGAAGTGCCCGTAAAGATGCGAGAGGGGATAAGCCCCGCCCTTGCGTCGCCTGAGCTTATGCTTGGAGCGCAACCACCGGCGCAACCGCACCGCTGTGTAGGTGTCGAGCGCCCGATACGCCGGGTTGACGGTGCCTACTGAGAAGTAGTTCGCCCACCCGCGCAGCGTGCGGTTCAACTTGCCCACCAGCACTGTGGTCTCTTGCCATGTTCCCGCTCGGGCGGTCAGCGCGTGGATCTTCTCGACCGCGCGCCGGATGCTCTTCTTCGAGGGCCGTTGCGCCAGGCGGGCCTGGCCGGTTCTCGCCGAATACATCCGTCCGAACGTGTATCCCAGGAAGTCGAACTCACCTTCCGGAACCTTGCAGATGCGTGTCTTCTCCTCGTTCACCGTCAGCTTCAGCTTGCCCATGATCTCGCGCAGCCGGTGCAAGGCCTCTTCGGCTTTGCCCTTCCTGCACAGGATCACGAGGTCGTCCGCATAGGTCACGATGCGACTGCCGAGGCTGTGCTCCAGCCCGAGCTTCTTCCATCCCAGCACAAACCGGCGCATGTACAGATTGGCCAGCAAGGGTGAGAGGGGTGAGCCCTGCGGGATGCCGCGCCGTTGATCGCGCGCCTCCGTTGTCCGTGTCGTCCGTCCTCGTGTGTCGGTCTCTTCCACGGGGCAGTCCAGCCACCCTCTGATCAGGTGCAGCACGCGCCGATCAACGATGCGGCGCGCCACTGACGTCATCAGCTCGGCATGGGGAATGCTCCCGAAGTAGTCCGCGAGGTCGGCGTCCACGACGTCCGGATGGCCTCGGAACAGCAGCTCTTCCACCTCGATCACCGCCTGCTGGGCATTGCGCCCAGTCCGGTAGGCGTAGAGTTCTGGTGGAAGGTCGGCCTCGAAGATCGGGTCCAGCACCAGCATCGCTGCTGTCATGCAGACCCGATCCCGCACGGTCGAGATGCCCAGCGGCCTGAGTTTGCCGTTGGCCTTCGGGATGAACACGCGTCTGATCGGGTCCGGTCGGTAAGTCTCCTGCCTGAGCGCAAGCGCCAGTTCACCCAGCCACCGCTCGACCCCATACGCCTCGATGTCCGCAAAGTCCTGACCGTCGCCACCCGGTGCGCCCTTATTGGAGCGGCACTGGGCATAGGCATGCGCCAGAATGTCCTCGCGGCTGATCTTGTCGTACAGGGCGTAGAAGCGATAACCGGCTTCTGCCTTCGCTTTCGCGTGCAACGCCGTCTGCAGTTTCTGAACACTCTTCGGAGTTGATAGGTTGCCCAATCTCCAGATCCCTCACCACGTCGTGCGTCTGTCTTGAACTGAGGTCCCTTTCCTCGACCAGCGTTGACTGGCTTCAGCGGTACTACGGACCTCTCCGCCACCCCAGGGCGCCCGGCCTGTCCCTCGCGGGCCTCCGGTTGGTCATCCCTGACCACGTCCTGGGGCTTCCCGTGTTGCGTGCGCTTTCCTTGTGTCCATGCTGCCGCCACTACCCCGGTGCAGCGCCTGGGCGTACTCTTTGCTCATTCACCCAGCCGTATCAGCCTTCCCCGAAAGGGTTGTCGGGTCGGCCTGCACATCGTCCTTTTCGAGGCTTGCTCAGCGTTCACTCACGTTGCGGCCTGCACACTCGCGCGGTCACCAATTCGTGACCCGCTATCCGAAGGCTTCAGCCATTTCGTTACCTCCATGACTGCTCCGGTTGCTTCCGGCTGGAGCGGTGGCCGGGTGGGACTTGCACCCACTGGAAAGCGCCGCCTTGTCACGGCGCACACCCAAGGCGGACCTTCGAGCCGTTTCCGGGCTCCTTGAATGCCTAGCACTACAGTTGCACCTTTCGTTTGCGATGTGAGGCTTGCGCCATGGCCTGATGCGCTCGTCGCCACGCGGACCAGGCGATCACGAAGGCAGGCTCGATCCGGCGCTGCTGGAGACGTGTGGCGACCCGGCGGATTTCCTGGACAGACCAGCATACCAGCGCTGCAGTCGGGCTTCGTCGTTTCGTTTTTGGGGTGAGGTAAGGCGGTTGGCGTGCTCACGCACCACCGTCATCATGGCAAACGCCAGCATCACCAGCGACACATGCCGATGCCAACCGTGCCACGAACGCGTCTCATTGTGCGTCAGCCCCAACTCCGTCTTCGCGGTCTCGAACGCATCCTCAATCGCCCAGCGCTGGCCCTCCACCCGCACCAGGGTCTCCATCGGTGTGCCGGCCGGGCACCAGGTCGAGAAGAACGCCAGATCCTGATCGCTGATGCTGCGCCGGATCAGCAGGCCGCGCGTCCACAGGCCGGTCAGCGCCTCGTTGAATTCCTCGGCCTCGAGATCGGCCAACGCGACATAGGCCCAATCATACAGGCGCGGCCCCTTGGTGCCGATCCCGGCCGACAGACGCTGCCAGGTCTTGGGAGCAAGCCCCTGTGCAATCGTCGCGGCCGTGCCGGCCACCGGCGGGCTCTTGTCCCAGGAATTGAAGCGGTCTGTGGCTTGAACGCCCAGCACGTAACCCTTGCCAGCTCGGCGCAGCTGCATGGCCAGGGCCCCATAGATGGTGTCGGTGGCCACCCACTCAAACGGTACGCCGGCCGCCAGGGCCCGCTCGATCATCGCGGCGGCGATCTGCGGCTTGGTGACGAAGCGGATCGCATCGGGCACGTGAGCCGTGGCCAGGCGCTCGGGCTTCGTCGTCCAGTCCTTGGGCAGATAGAGCTGGCGGTCGATCAAGGCGCAGCCCTTGTCCGACGCGTAAGCGGCAAACACGCCGATCTGGCAGCTGGCAATCTTGCCGGCTGACCCAGTGTACTGGCGTCCCACCCCGCACGAGTTCTGCCCCTGCTTGAGAAAGCCGGTCTCATCGATCACCAGTACCGCTCCGGGAGAGGCGAGCGTCTCGAGCGCATAGTCGCGCACCATGTCCCGCAAAGCATCCGCGTCCCAGTGGCTGCGCCCGAGCACCGCCTGCTGGCGCCATGGTCCCGGATCACCGGCGGCTTCCGCCCGCATCCAGCCGGTCTTGCGCCGCTCCGGCCCGAGCAGACCGTCGAGGAAGGCGGCCGCAGAGGCCGCGACACTGGGATGAGCAAACTGGAGTTTGAGATCAGCTTTGACCTGACGCAACTCCACACACCAGAGTTCGAGCATCTGCTCGATGGCCACGCCTGACATGGCAGCCTCCTGTATCAGATCAGGAGGTAATTAGGGCGCCTGTGCAGCGTGCAACTGTAGTGTTAGGCCAAATTCTCGAGAATGATCCTCCTCAAGCGCCAATCGGCGCAACCTGATGCACGATCCGTGTGCGGCTAAGGCGAGTGCCACGCTTCTGCATGTCTTGGAGCTGAACGTACATCATGGCCGTCATAAGCGTATCATTGAACGCGTCATGCTGCTCAAGGCTTGGGATACCAAGATCCGCAAGAATGGAGGCGAACCGCAGGTCGAGCACCGTTCCGGGTGGAGCGCCACCGTATTTCAGGGCGTAATACATGGAGGACACCTCGATGCGACGGTTCGGAAGCTTCGCCTCGATATAGCGGAGGATATATTTGTCCAGCATGCGGATGTCGAAGTCGACATAGTAGCCGACGATCGGCCGCCCACCGATAAACCGGAGAAGTTCGGGAAGCACCTCGTGCATTGCCCGTCCCACCGCCACATCCTGGGCCCGGAGCCGATGCACCTTGATCGACGTGGAGGTCGGATCCTTGTCGGGCCGTATGACGGCCCTGAAGGGCGTGCTCATCATGATGCGTTGGCCGCGGACGATCAGTGCCGCGATGGCGATCACCTCATCGGTTCTTGGATTGAGCCCTGTGGTCTCGCAATCGAGAACGACGATCTCGTCAGGAGGGCCAGGCTCGAACAGAAATCGATAGGAGTGATCTCCCAGGGAGACGCGATAGAACATATTCCGCAACCAGCGCATCATTCAGAATGCCCCGAGATTGTAATGGTTGCGGACCAGTTCGCGGAACTGGCGGACGACCCGGAGGGCATCCCGGAGCATATCCCGGTCCACTGTGGTGATCTCGTCGAGCCGCACGACGGACTCGGCTCCGATGGTTCCCCTGTGCAAGGCGCGTAACTGCGACCTGAGACGGAATTCCATGAAGGCATGAAGCGCACTGGTCAATTCCCGGCCGAACCTCGTGTCCAGGGATCCAATCTGGACCAGAGCATCGATGCGCGCGGCTGTCGGATTGACAAGGATGCCCTTGTCGATCGCCAGCGTCCGGACACCATGCACGATAGGGAATGTGCCGGCTCTCTTGAGATCGATCTCGCCGGAGCCGACACCCACCGATGCCATGATCGTGCTGAGGACACCAAGGTTCGGGGTCGTGAAGGTCTCGATCAAGTGTGCGAAATGCGCCAAGAGGGCAGCCTCGCCGCGCATGAGATCGATGAGCGCTTCCTTTGCTCGGACGACAAGGTCCGGGTTCCCAGCGACCGCCACGGCGTCGAAGAAGATGGCGATGTTCATGGCGGCTGCCGCATCGCGGCTGAACACCCAGGCCTTGAGTTGGCGGATAAAGCCCTCGAGGGTCTGCGACCAGACCGGGTTGCGAACCATGACGTTCCCGGGGCAGGGCGGGAAACCAAACCTGTCCAAGGCGCCGGAAAAGGCCTCGCGGAACTGCGCGAGGTCACCGTCTGGAACCTCCTCGGCAAGAAGAAGGGCGTTGTCCTGGTCAGTCCGCACGGTTTGCTCGCCACGCCCTTCCGAACCCATCAGCAGCAGGCAGCCATCCTGTCGGATGGCCAGTGGGGCCACCATCTCAAAGAGCTTTCTGAACAACCGTCGGTTCAAGTCTGAGGTGATTTCGGCGATCAGGTCAACCTTCAACCCCTGCCGATGGAGCCGCTCGACTTGGCCCTGGATGTCACGAGCTGCGCCCGCCAGGTCGTCGAGGTTGCGGGCGCGATCAATTCTTCCAGGGATGAGTTGGGAGTTGCCGGCCAATAGCCCCAGGATGTCGATGTCCTCGAGGAAGCCGACATAATCGCCGTCCGACCGGATTGCGAGACGCCGCTTGTTGTGCTTCGTCATCAAAAGCAGCGCGTCAAAAATGAAGTCGCTCCCGTCGACCGAGACAACATCGAAATGGCAGACCTCCCGGACCGGCGTGTCGAGCGCAAGTCGACGCAGGACGACTGCTTTCGACAGGTTCATGCCCGTGACCACGCCAACCCGCTGTCCATCCCGCACGAAAAGGGCATTGATGTCATTGTCCTTCATGCAATGCCCGGCCTGCTCGATGGTGGTCGCACCATCGACAAAGACGGCGCCCCCTTGCCGCGCCTCGCGGATGCGTGCCCGCAGCACGCTCTCGACTCCCTCTGTTTTCCTCTGCTGGGCAAAAGCATCGAGCTTGCGGGATACATCCGCATAGAAAAAGGCCGCGAAGGCTGCGTTGTGACGGATGAGATCAAGAACAACGTTGCGGGGGATCAGGTAGCAGAGCGTCTCCTCCACCGCGACGAAGTCTTCACCTGCCGCCCCGTGCACAACGGCGCGCGAGTCAAAACTGTCTTTGGGGCCGAGCACGGCCAGGAGTGTGTTTCCGTCCCGAACCTCGACGGCTCCCTTGATGACGATGTGCAGCAGGTCCGACGCATGTCCCTGCCGGACGATCATCTCATCGGGGCTGAAATACCCGATGTCGAGCACCGCCCTGAGCTCCTCGACCTCCTGATGTGCGAGCCGGTCGAACGGCGGATTGGCGGTGTCGAAGCCCTGCATGGATTGACTTGGCATGGATCGCGAGCCCTCCGCCGTTGATCAACCGGAAGGTGGAGATCTCCTAATCGCTAGTGCACGTGGGCAGCAGTGGCGCCGATGCCGGTCTCGGATCGAACATATTGGGCATCAAACGCCTCGATCTCCGCCTTCGCCCGTTCGCTGGCGTCAAGCTTGGAAAAAGCCCAAATTCCGAGGAACGCGATCGGCATCGAGAAAATCGCGGGGTTGTCATACGGGAAGATTTCCTTTGGGAAGCCGAAGGTTTGCACCCAGACGGCCTTGCTCAGCACCACCATCACGACGGCGCTGACGAGTCCAAGGAGCCCGCCGGCCAAAGCACCCCGGGTTGTCGTTCCTTTCCAGAGAATGGACATGAGCAGAACCGGGAAGTTGCAGCTCGCGGCCACCGCAAAGGCGAGGCCCACCATGAACGCCACGTTCTGGTTCTCGAAGATGTAGCCCAGGATAATGGCGACGATCCCGATCGCGATCGCCGAAATCTTCGAGATCCTGACCTCCTTCTGTTCGGAAACACGGCCGCGTGCGATGATCTCCGCATAGAGGTCGTGGCTGACGGCAGAAGCGCCCGCAAGGGTGAGCCCGGCGACAACGGCAAGGATCGTCGCGAAGGAAACGGCGGAGATGAAACCGAGGAAGAGCGAGCCGCCGGTGGCCGCGGAGAGATGGACCGCGGCCATGTTCGTTCCGCCGATCAGGTCCTTGACCTTGTCGTAAACTCCGTTCGGGCCGACTTTGAAGTAACTCGGGTCGTTCATCAGGAACGTGATCGCGCCGAAGCCGATGATGAAGGTGAGAACATAGAAATAGGCGATCAGGCCAGTGGCGTAGAATACCGATTTCCGAGCCGCGCGGGCATCGGACACGGTGAAGAACCGCATCAAGATGTGTGGCAGTCCCGCAGTCCCGAACATCAGCGCGAGCCCGAGCGAGATGGCCGAGATCGGGTCGGCCACGAGGGCGCCGGGAGCCATGATGGCGTCGCCTCTCGGGTGGATTGCAACGGCGTCCGCGAACATTGCCTCAGGGCTGAAGCCATATCGCCAGAGGACCATCAGGGCAATCAGAGTTGCACCGGCAAGAAGAAGGCACGCTTTGATGATCTGGACCCATGTGGTGGCTTTCATGCCGCCAAACACAACATAGACGATCATCAGCACGCCGACGATGACAACCGCGTACAGGTAGTCCAGGCCAAACAGCAGTTCGATGAGCTTACCCGCACCGACCATTTGCGCGATGAGATAGAAGGCAACCACCACAAGCGTACCGACCGCCGACAGAATGCGGATCTGGGTCTGGTCGAGACGAAACGAGGCCACGTCGGAGAACGTAAATTTGCCCAGGTTCCGCAAGCGCTCGGCGATGAGGAAGAGAACGATCGGCCAGCCGACCAGGAATCCGATCGAGTAGATCAGACCGTCGAAGCCGCTGGCAAAGACGAGACCTGAGATGCCGAGGAAGGATGCTGCCGACATATAGTCGCCGGCGATGGCTAAGCCGTTTTGCATCCCGGTGATGCCGCCGCCCGCCGCATAGAAATCCGCGGCAGTCTTTGTCTGAGTGGCTGCCCGGTAAGTGATCCCGAGCGTGCCGAGCACAAAAAGCAGAAACATGACGATCGCGGCCCAGTTTAATGGCTGCTTCTGGACCGCGCCCAAGTCTGAACCCGCTGCAAGGGAACTCGCGAGAACGGCATCGACCACGAGAACAGCCGCGACCGCGATGATGGGGAGCCTGCGCATCACATGAACTCCCTCGTGAGATTGCGGGTCAGTTCGTCAAACTCGCTGTTCGCGCGGTAAACATAGATGCCGGTCAGGACGAAGGCGGCGATGATAACGCCAAGCCCAAGCAGGATCCCCAAGGAGGTGACGCCGTCGCCGACCTTCATGGCGAGGAGGGGCTTGGCAAACGCCACGAGGAGGATGAACCCGAAATAGATGACGAGCATCACAATGGTCAGAGTCCAGGCGAACCTGGTTCTCTGGCGGACAAGCTCCTGAAACCTCGGGCTTTGGATAACTCGGTCGTAGTCACGGGAAGCCATGGCTGGAACCCTCCATCAGAGACGGTCAACGAGTTTTGTTCTGGCGGTTCTCCACGAGGTCGTCGACGATGGCCGGATCGGCGAGCGTCGAGGTGTCGCCGAGCGCGCCGAACTCGTCCTCGGCGATCTTGCGCAGGATGCGGCGCATGATTTTTCCTGAGCGGGTCTTCGGCAGGCTGGGGGCGAACTGGATCAGGTCGGGCGAGGCGATGGGGCCGATCTCCTTGCGCACCCAGGCGACCAGCTCCTTGCGCAGGTCCTCCGACGGCTCCTCGCCCGCCATCAGGGTGACATAGGCGTAGATGCCCTGGCCCTTGATGTCGTGCGGGTAGCCGACGACCGCGGCCTCCGACACCTTCGGATGGGCGACCAGCGCCGATTCCACCTCCGCCGTGCCCATGCGGTGGCCGGAGACGTTGATCACGTCGTCGACGCGGCCGGTGATCCAGTAATAGCCGTCCGCATCGCGCCGGCAGCCGTCGCCGGTGAAGTACTTGCCCGGATAGGTCGAAAAATAGGTCTGCACGAAGCGCTCGTGGTCGCCGTAGACCGTGCGCATCTGGCCGGGCCAGGAATCGGCGATCACGAGATTACCCTCGGCCGTGCCGTCGAGCACCTTGCCGTCCGCATCCACCACCTCCGGCTTCACGCCGAAGAAGGGCCGTGTGGCCGAGCCCGGCTTGAGCTTCGTCGCGCCGGGGAGCGGCGTGATCAGGATGCCGCCAGTCTCCGTCTGCCACCAGGTGTCGACGATCGGGCAGCGGTCGTCGCCGACCACGCGATGGTACCATTCCCAGGCTTCCGGATTGATCGGCTCGCCGACCGAGCCCAAGAGGCGCAGCGACTTGCGCGAGGTCCGCTTCACCGGCTCCTCGCCCGCCTGCATGAGCGAGCGGATCGCGGTCGGGGCGGTGTAGAAAATGTTGACCTTGTGCTTGTCGATCACCTCCCAGAAGCGGGAGATCGAGGGATAGGTCGGCACGCCCTCGAACATCAGGGTCGTGGCGCCGTTCGCCAGCGGTCCGTAGAGGATGTAGGAATGGCCCGTCACCCAGCCCACATCGGCCGTGCACCAGTAGATGTCGCCGTCGTGGTAGTCGAAGACGTGTTGGTGCGTCATCGCGGCGTAGACGAGATAGCCGCCGGTGGTGTGCAGCACGCCCTTCGGCGTGCCGGTCGAGCCCGAGGTGTAGAGGATGAAGAGCGGATCCTCCGCGTTCATCTCCTCGTAGGGGCATTCGTCGGACACGAGCTCGGCGGCCTCGTGGTAATAGACGTCGCGGCCCGGCACCATGTTGACGGGAGAGCCGGTGCGGCGCACGACCAGCACGTGATCGACGACGCCCGCGCCGACGCGCTCGATGGCGGCGTCCACGTTCACCTTCAGCGGCACCTTGCGGCCGCCGCGCAGGCCCTCGTCGGCGGTGATGATGAAGGCGGACTTGGCGTCCTGGATGCGGCTTGCGAGCGAATCCGGCGAGAAGCCGCCGAACACGACCGAGTGGATCGCGCCGAGCCTGGCGCAGGCGAGCATGGCATAGGCCGCTTCCGGGATCATCGGCATGTAGATCGTGACCCGGTCGCCCTTCTCGACGCCGCGGTTGCGCATGATGTTGGCCATGCGGCAGACCTCGTCGTGAAACTCACGATAGGTGATCGTCTTCGACTCGGCTGGGTCGTCGCCTTCCCAGATGATCGCGACCTGATCGCCTCTCGTGTGGAGATGCCGGTCGATGCAGTTATAGGCGACGTTGGTGACGCCGTCCTCGAACCAGCGGATCGCGACGTTGCCGGGGCCGAAATTGGTGTTCTTGATCCGGGTCGGGGCCTTGAACCAGTGGATGCGCTTGGCTTCCTCGGCCCAGAAGGCGTCCGGATCCTTGATGGAAGCCTCGTACTTCGCCAAATAGCCGGCATCGTCCAGATAGGCGCGGTGGCTCCACTCAGACGGAACGTCGTAAATGTTTCCGGCGGAGTTAAAGGCCAAGTTGCTCATGGTCCTAGCCTCCTTGAGCGCCTCTTCCGGAAGCGCGCTTCCGTCCGGATTGTCCGTCGACGAAACTCAAGCAGAGCTTGGGCCGGGTGACACCCAGGCGTTGTTCTGTCGGCGCGCGTCGTGTGACGGTCGGCCATTGCCGACTTTCCTGCCGAAGAATTATTCAATGTAGACCAATTCCGCAGAGCTTGGGTGGTTCCGAGGCTATTGTCGCGATTGGCCAGGTTACCGAGCGCCACCCTTGGCCATAGGACCCGACAGTGAGCCTAATCGAGCTTAGCCACACGAACGTCGCATACCGAGGTGCGATGCCGGAATTTGCGGGAAAACTGCCTACTCACGTACGACGCAGCGGTAGCAGAAGGTTTGGACGCAATCGATGTGGATGTCGGCTCTTGGCACGAGGCGGAAGTACGCCGAAGGTCCGTGATGTGGCGACGATCGGACCTTCGTATTTGCTGTCGAAAGCTGTGCTGCAGGCGAGGACGGGAGGAATGCGTTGCATGTCACGCTCCTCTCCGGAAGAGGCGCGCATTTTGGCAAGACGTGCTTGATCGGGCATCAGCAGCCATCCTGATTTATCGATGCTCGAGGGTTCCTCCGCCGGGAACTTGTCCTTATAGACGGCGGCCGCTGCCTGCTCCAGGCCGTGTGTTGATGCGGAGCAGACGAGGAGACCCGAAGTCGCCGCCCACACCGTGAAGCCGCCCGGCCTACTGTGGAAAGACCGTCTGACATTCCGGGAGGCGGTGGACTGGCGCCGCCATGGCCTGCAACTGCTCAGGCTTGGCGCAAGGCGGGAAGCCGGCGGACTGCATCCCCTCGACCAGCCGCTGCCGCTCGGCGTCGCTGTAGCCGGGGCTGTTCAGGGCAAAGCTCTCGATCGTGAGGTCGGGATGGCGCTTGAGCGTTTCGAGGACCGCTGCCCTCGCTTCCTCCTGACGGCCGAGCGCCGCATAGATCACGGCTCGCTGCACCCAACCGCCGCGCGTGCGGGTCTGAGGGTCCTCACGTTCCACGAGACGCAGGGCATCCTCGTAGCGGCCGGCCATCAGGTAGGCCAGCCGGTAGAACCCCGCAGCCGAAACCGAGTAGTTCGGGTTGAGGCGCATGGCTCGATCCGCGGCTTGGGCACCACGCTCGGGATCACCGAAGGTGCTCGCCCACCCGGCATAGTTCGTCAGGATGCCGGCATCGCTCGGGTTCAGCCGCAGCGCCGTCTCGAACTCGGCTTCTGCCCGGGGCAGGTCGCCGGCCATCCCGAGGATATGGCCAAACGTTGCATGGGCGGCAGCATCCTGGGGATCGAGTTCGAGGCCACGCCGGATCGCCGGCATCGCGGCCGCCCGCGCGGTGTCGGCATCCGCGCCATAATGCATCGTCGCGTCGTGGGCGGCGGCCAGTGCGACCCAGGCGCGGGCGAGTTTCGGATCCTTGTCCACCGCCTGCTCGAGCCAGTGGAGAGCCTCCTCGGTACTCTCCTTGGTGAAGCGGCCCATCGCTTCCTGGCCCAGCCGGTAGAGGTCGTAGGCCTTCAGGTCCTCCGGTCGCGCGCGCCGGCTGGCCGCCCGTTCGGCCTCCGGGATCGCCCCGCCGGAGGCCGCCAGCCGGGTCGCCACCTGCTTGGCGACCTCGGCCTGCACCGCGAAGACGTCCGTGGCAGGCCTGTCCCACCGTTCGGACCACAGATGTGTGCCGCGATCGGCTTCGATCAATTGCGCCGTCACGCGAACCTGTTCGCCGCGCCGCTGGATCGAGCCTTCCAGCACGTAGCGGACCTTCAACGCCTTGCCGACCGCCTGGATGTCGACCGCCTTGCCGGCGTAGGCCGCGGTGGCGTTGCGCGCCATGACGTCCAGGTCTCGGTAGCGGGACAGATCCGTGATGATGTCTTCGGTCACTCCAGCCGCCAGACGGCCTGTCGCATCGTCGCCGCCGAGATTGTCGAACGGCAGCACGGCGATCGAGGGCTTGCCGATGGTGGGCTCGACCCTTTGAGACCACCACCAGAGGCCGAGCCCCATGACGAGCAACACCGCCGCAAGAGTGGCTGCCAGATGCCAACGGCGGACGAGCCGGGTGCGCCACGACCAGCTCCGTTGGACGCCCGCCATTCTCAGGGTGTAGGTGCGTACGGGTTGCGAGATGTTCTTGACGCGCTTCTGTCCGGCAAAATCGAAGGGCACATTGAGCTTGCCCTTCAGGTGATCGTAGGCGGTTCCCGAGACCATCACCCCACCTGGCTCGCAGAGCTGCTCCAGCCGCGCGGCAATGTTCACACCGTTGCCCAGGAGGTCCTCGCCCTCGAGCACCACGTCGCCGAGATTGATCCCGATCCGAAACATGATCCGGCGCTCCGGCAGGGTGTCGTCCTGGCGGGCTGGCGTTTCGGCCTGGATCGCAAGGGCACAGGCAACCGCGTCGACCACAGAGCCGAACTCCGCCAGTAGCCCGTCGCCCATCAGCTTGACGATCCGGCCGCGATGCTCGGCCAGCAGTGGGTCGACCACAGCGTGGCGGATGTCCCTCAGGGCCGCGAGCGTGCCTTCCTCATCCTGCTCGACCAGGCGGGAGTAGCCGACCACGTCGGCCGCCAGGATCGCGGCCAGCCGCCGTTCGGTCCGGGTGCTCGCCATTCGGAAGGCTCCTGCGACAATCCTTGGCCCAAGGGTAGCACGAGACCCAGCGTCCTGCCGCATCCCGCGCTCCGGAGCCGTCGGCCCGCTAGCGGACCGGAATGCCGTATTGCAGGCCACCCTTGGTCCACAGGGCGTTCTGGCCGCGCTTGATCTTGAGCGGGGATCCCTCGCCGACGTTGCGTTCGAAGCTCTCGCCGTAGTTGCCCACGTGCCTGATGATGCGCACGGCCCAGTCGTTGCTCAGACCGATGGCCTCACCGAACCTGCCCTCGGTACCGAGCAGGCGCTTGATCTCCGGGTTCTCGGAGGCCTTCATCTGTTCGACATTGGCCTTGGTGACACCGAGCTCCTCGGCATCGAGCATGGCGTTGAAGGTCCAGCGCACGATGTCGGCCCATTGGTTATCGCCCTGGCGCACCGCCGGCCCAAGCGGCTCCTTGGAGATGACGTCCGGCAGGATGACGTGATCGTCCGGGTTGGGGAGGGTCAGCCGCGCGGCATAAAGGCCCGAGACGTCGGTCGTCATAGCCTCGCAGCGGCCGGCCTCGTAGGCCTTCTTCGCCTCCGTCGCGTTGGCGAAGCTCACCGGCTGATACGTCAGGTTGTTGGCCCGGAAGTAGTCGGCGAGGTTGAGCTCGGTCGTGGTGCCCTGGTCGGTGCAGACCGACTTGCCATTCAACTCCTTGGCCGAGGCAAGTCCAAGTGTCTTGCGGACCATGAAGCCCTGGCCATCGAAGTAGTTGATCGCCGGGAACTCGAGGCCGAGCTGGGTGTCTCGCGACATGGTAACTGTTGAGTTGCGGGCAAGGACATCAACCTGGCCGGACGTGAGTGCCGTGAAGCGGTCCTGGGCGGAGAGGGGGACGAACTGCACCTTGGCCGGGTCGTCGAAGATTGCGGCCGCGATGGCGCGACAGAGATCGACGTCGAGACCTGACCAATTGCCCTGCGCATCCGGCGCGCCGAAACCGGGGGCGCCCCGGTTCGAGCCGCAGGTCAGAACCCCTTTCTGCTTCACGCTGTTCAGTGTCGCCTGGGCCGAGGCGGCCGTTGCGAGCAGGCTTGCCGTCAGGCCGACGGCAATCAATGCGAGAGCGTTGATCATGACACTGTCTCCCAATGTCGGTTATCCCCAATCACCACGGAGGTCGATGTATCGGTGCGTCGTGCTAGGCCGCCTTCTTCTCTCCGGCTACCCGCAGGGTTCCACTCCCGACGGCTACTGCCGCCGTATCCGAGAACTGCGTGAACGCGGCCACCTTGCCGCTGTCGATCCGGAAGGCATGCAGGAAGCGGATGTCGATGGTCTGTCCTGTCGCGGCCGCGGTCGCCCGTTCGTGGCCGAAGCAGAACACATGATCCCCCGCGTCATGAAAGCGCTCCGGCGCGAACTCTTCGAACGTGTAGCCGCGGTTGAGCTCCGCGAAGAAGCGCTGGACAGCCTCCTTGCCGCTGCGGGTTCCGGCCAATGGCACCCAGTCCGGGTTGCCGACGCAGTCCCAAGCAATCGTGTCCGAGCAGTGCTCCAGGATGGTGTCGATCCGCCCGTTCCGGAAGGCCTCGTAAAGCATCTGGATCAGTTCGACGTTGGCCCGCATGGCATCCTCTTGCGCCGTGCGACCCGAAGACCCGACGGGATCCCGGGTCAGAGCATCGATTATACACCTGAAACAGCAACGAACGGATGGTTTTCCATGCCGGCAGGAGGGTTCGGCCCTCTCGGGGTCGGCTCGCATGACCCGTCGTCGAAATCCCTATTCGAGGCCGGCCATGGCCAAACCGCGCTCGTAGTGCTCCAGGTCGGCCGCGTGCTGGAACCGGGCCGGCAACCGGAGCCACCCAATCGGGCCGCCGACTGCCCGCAGCTCCTCCTCGCCTAGACGGTGTTGCAGCGTGGCGCGCATCCGCCGGGCATGCATGGCCGCCTCGTCCAAATGTCCTGCATAGGCCGCTGCCGCGGCCAGCCAGCCGCGGTTGGTCGTGATCCGGTCCGGCGTCTGCCTGAGCCAGAACAGCGCCTCCTCGTACCGGCGGCCGACGAAGCAGGCCTTGCCGATCTGCTCGGCGGATACAGGCGGAAAGTAAGGATTGAGCCGGATCGCTTGCTCGGCCTGCCCGATGCCGCGCTCGGGCTCACCCGCATAGGCGTATTCCAACCCTGTGTAGCCGAGCGTCTCGACATCACCAGGACTGAGCGTCATGGCCCGATCCAGGTGAAAGTGGGCTCCGGAGAAGTCGCGCCGCATCTGGAGCAGCATGCCGAGCAGCCAATGTCCCTGAGGATCCAGGGGATCGAGGGCAATCGCCTGCTGCGCATGGCTGATCGCCCGCTCCCGCCGGCGGTCTTCTTCCCCAGGCGTGATTCCGCCGGTCGAGACGTAGCACACGGCGAGCCCGCAATGGGCGGCCGCCGAGGTCGGATCCTGCTCCAGCGCGCGGCTGAAATGCTCGAGCGCTTTGGCATGCGAGGCGTGGGCGATCGAGCGCTGGTGCTCGCGGCCGCGCAGGCAGTGCTCATACGCGCTCAATGAATGGATCTCCCGGTGGCGTATCCGCTCCAGCTCCGCCTGCTCGACCTGCACTGGGATGGTGGCCACGATGGCCATAGCCGCCTCTTCCTGGAACGACGGCAGCTCCTCCCAGTCACCCTGGTAGTGTTCGCCCCAGAGTTGCCGCTGTGAGGTGTTGTCGACAAGACGAGCCGTCACACTCAATCGGTTGCCGGTGCGCCTGACACTGCCCTCGACCGTGTAGCGGGCGCCGAGCTGGCGCAGCCGGACTTCAGGATCGGGATCGCGACCGAGTGCGAAGCACGTGTGTCGGGCCAGGACACCGAGCCGCCGGAAGCGCGCCAGATCGGCGATGACGTCCTCCGTCAGGGCCGCTGGCAGGCTGACCAGCGTCTGGTCCTCGGAGAGGTCCCGGAACGGCAGCACGGCCACGAGGGGCTTGCCCGCTGAGGACACATCGCTGCGGCCCAGAACCCAGGCGGCATTGAACGGCTCCGGGGCAGAGCGCCCACCGATCTGACTCACGGCCCGGGCGAGTTGCTCGACCTCGGCGCCCGGTTGGATCTGGAGATCCCGTGCCAGGCGGGCACGAAACTCGCCATAGTGTCCGGCCGCAAGCCTACGCTCGCCCTGGGTCAAATGTAGCCGCATCAGCGCCGCGTGCATGCGCTCGCAATAGGGATCGATCCCGAGATAGCGCTGGGCACAGGCCTTGGCCTCCGTCACCTCGCCACGCCACAGCCTGAGCGAGAACAGGTTCCAGAAGGCAGATCGGGCCAGATCGCGCAAGCGTCCCCGTTCGGGCAGCAGCCAGTCCTCGTACTCGCGGCTGAGATCGCCGACATCCGACAAGAGATCGCCGCGGTACAGATCGCAGGCCGTAGCGAGGGCCTCAAGCGTCCCTTCAGTCGCGAGAACCTCGAAGCGCACGACATCAACGGCCATGCGATCTGGGTCGAGCCAGATTAATCGGCTGTCGCTGCGGAGCGGCCCCTCGCTTCCGCCAAGGAGCTTCCTGAGCTGATGCAGGACGAAGCGCAGGTTGCCTTGGGCGTGCGGCGGGTCCGCGTCCGGCCACAGCAACGCCTGGAGGGTGACGCGCCGGTGCTTCGTTCCGGGAGGGCAGGCCAGACGCGCGAGAAGCTGGGAACCCTTCTCCCCCGCAAGCTCGATGGGTCCGCGGTCGGGATGCCGCAGGCGAAGCCCGCCGAGCAATGCAATCTCGAGTTCCGTCATGGATGCCTCGGACGCTGTCGCAGCAGGACCAGTCTAGCACCGCTTCAGGATACGCGAAACGCCGGAAGGCACCCACCTAACGCTCCCCTAACGCTCCGTCAGCCCAACTCCTGCAAGCACCACACCCGGGAGTATTGGTCCATGAGGAAAGCTCAATACCAAGGCGGCCATAACGGCCCGTCCCATGTGACCACCCTGGTCGCCTGTGTCCTCGCGTTGCCGTTGGCCGCCTTTGGTTCTGCGCCAGCCCACGCGGACGGATCCGGCGGATGCCTTGAGGCCGATTGGATCGCCGAAGCAAGAGCCTTCGTGACGAACGAGACAGGCATTCCGGCCCCCGAGGCTTGCGTGCGCCTGGCCAGCAAGGAGCGACTGGACGGGCTCGTGTTCCCGGTTGCCCTCGGCGAGGCCGTGGCTGCCGTCTACGTTCCGGCCACGCGAGAGATCCTCCTAGCTGACGATCTAAATCCTGGCACGCTTCTCACACGCAGCTATCTTGTTCACGAACTGGTGCATGCGCAGCAGTTCACGAGCCGCGCGCATGAGCACGTCCAATGCCCAGGAGTGCTGGAGGCGGACGCCTACGGCACCCAAGCCCTGTATCTCAGCACCTGGGGCCTACGGGAGCAGGCCTTCCTTCTTCAGATCCTGGGAATGTTCCAGAGTGCTTGCGGCTACTCGTACTAACCGACCCGCTCGCGCTTGAGTCGCGATGCCGAAGGTCAGGATGTGGCACGTTCCTGAAGTACGCTGAAATTCTGCAAAGTCCCGGTCAGCAGACCTTTTTATGGTCGCGCTGAAGGGCTGTCGGTGATCGGCTCCGGACGTTCGTGATCTGCCGAAGCGAGTTGGAGAAGATGTTACACTGGAGTTCAGGGAGGTAGTCCCGCGTCCTCCAGCCGGCGGCGCAACTGCTGACACAGCAGCGGATCACGGTAGCGCTCCTGAAACAGGAACCGGGACACAGTGAAGTTCGGCTTGCTCGCTATCGTTTCCTTGACGAGTTTGCTGGCATCCTCTGGCCGGCCGAGCGCCATCATCGCCGCCGCTCGATACAGCCGCGAGCGGAAGGTTTGGAACACGAGCTTGCTCAGAGCCTCTAGGGCTTCTTCGTACCGGCCCAGTGCATAATAAGCGATGCCGCGCTCCTCAATGCACCACACCGGAAGAAGCGGGTCGAGGGCTTCTGCCTCATCGAGCAGTCTCAACGAGGTCTCACCTTCGCCCATGAAGGTGGAGACCGCCGCACAACGGGCCTTGATGTAGGCATCGGACGGGTTCAGCTCCATCGCCCGCCGCATCAGCATTGCCGCCTGATCGAAGTCGCTCTTGAGCAGTTCGAAGAACGAGGCAATCCGGTTGGCTTCGGCATCACAAGGGTCCAGTTCCAGCGCCCGTCGAATGTCAGGTTCGCTTTCGGGAAAGCTGAACTCCGGGAGGTCGGATGCCGCACAGACCCGCCAAGCGTACGCCGCCGCGTAGTTCGGATCCAGCTCAATGGCTCTGGTGAACCATTCCACCGCCTCTCGGGAATGCTCCTCCAACACCCCGCCAAGGCGGTGATGATCAATCCCCCGCAGCAGGCACTCGAACGCGGACATGTTCTCAGGCTGCTTGCGTCGGGCCGTGATCATGCTGGCGTCTTCCATCCGGCCGAACACGGTCGCAGCGATCTTGGCCGCTGTGCTGTCGAGCAGATCCAGGAGTTCGGCGAACGGGCGAGCGACCTTGTCGCTCCACACCACCGAGCCCCCGTCCGTTTCAGAGAGCGTAAGATTGATCCTCACCTGATCGCCGATCTTCCTGACCTGTCCCTCCAGCACATAGCGAACTCCCAGCGTGTTGCCGACCTTGACTGGATCCGGGTTGGCGTCGGCAATGGCAAAGCTCGCGCTGCGTGAGCTGACGAACAGGCGGCGAAAGCGGGCGAGTTCGACGATTAACTCATCCGTCAGACCCTCGGCGAGAAACCGCTGCTCTTCATCTCCGCCCATGACCCGGAGGGGCAGGACCGCAACAGAACAGGGCCGCTTTTCCCTGATCGCCTGGGTTCGGGTCGGGGCGGTTTGTAGTCTGTGCCGGGCGCTTTCCTCCCGCAGCCGGTAGACGCGGAGCGGCTTGGACAGGTTCTTGAGGCATCGCGTGCCCAGATCCTCGAAGATAAAGGGCGAGTTGCGGCGGATGTTGTCGAAGAACACGCCGCTCACGCAGATGCTGTCGGGCTCCGCCTCCTGTTGAATGCGGGTTGCAACGTTCACGCCGTCCCCAATGAGATCGCCACCCCGGACAACGACGTCGGCGAGATGAAGCCCGATCCGCAGTTTCAGCGGATCGCTATCTGAGCTGCTGGCCAGCGCGTTGCGGATTTCGGTCGCGCCACGCAGGGCATTGATGGCGCTGCCGAACTCCGCCAAGCACGAGTCACCTGCCGTGTTGAAGACTCTTCCACCGAGAGGGGATACTTTCTCCCGGATCAGCTCCTGGCAGCGTGCGACTTCATCGGCAATCTGCTCCTCAGCATTTTCCATGAGGGACGAGTAGCCGACGATGTCGGCGACCATGATCGCGGCCAAGCGGCGCTCCATGCCGAACTCCCAATGCTGGTGCCATGCCAGCGTCTGCTCCGCTGTGCCGCAGAGCAGACGCTCGTAGCCACCTGACCAGTTTACGCCTTGAGAGCTGAGGGAGCGAGCCTTCCCTAACCCTCCCACGGCGGGCACGGATCTAGCCAATGTCAGAAGCGTAGCTGTCCAGCATCGAAGGGCCGCTTGTGGCACACTTGCGAAGTAGGTCGAACGTCCGCTTGGAAGAGGGACATCAGACGTTGCGAAACGTCGATGAACGGCGGTTTCCGAACCACTGTCGAACGTTGGATGACGCCTTTTCCATGATCGGGCTCTCCGTGAAGAGCACGCACGTCTCTTGCTTCGAGGGCCTGTGGCTTTAGGTACGGCGACGATCCCTGTGAACGGCGGAGGAACAGGTGGAGATCATCGAAGCAACTCCAAACGACGATGCCACACTCGTCAGGCACTACCTCGCTTTGTGGGACAGCTACGGCACTCCTCCGGACCACATCGAGCCCGATGCGACATCAAGGATCGCTGCCTTCATCGAGGACGGGCGCCGGCAGCGTGGCCTCAAGGCCTTCCTCGCCAGGAGCGACGGCAGGATCGCCGGGTCGGTCGCATGTCAGTTGCACTTGGCGCCCTATCCGGAGGTGGTCATGCCTGCCCATCGCCTCATGGGCTATGTCTGGAGCGTCTACGTCGAACCTGACTTCCGAAGGAAGGGAGTTGCCCGCCACCTGATGGAGGCCGCACTCGCCCATCTCAAGGCGCTTGGATGTACGATTGCCGTGCTTCATTCGTCCGATGCCGGCGAGAAGCTCTATGAGGAGCTTGGCTTTGAGCGGGCCAAGGAAATGCGCCTCAAGCTTTGACGATTTTCCAAGGCGCGGAGCCTCTGCCAGGCAGTCCGCGGAGGCGCTCGCCAGCGCCCGCGTAGATCAGCCGCCGCATGACGAGACCCGCTACGAGGAGGCCGCTCGTCTGAGTGCCGCGCTCGTGCGGATGCAGACCTTCTCGATCAGGCCCTACCAGCCAGCCCGGGCCGAGAAAGGCGAGACGTCGACGCCCGCATCCTGATGCGGGTACTAAATGGCCGACAAGGTTGGAAGGACGATCGGCGAGTCTTGGGGCGGATATTCCAGATTGATCTGTCCCAAATTTAGATAGTGAGAATGTCTCCAATTGGCAGATTTTGTTGAAAAACTCCCGGGCGCTGCTTCGCCGATCTATTACTTGTGTAGCGTGCTCAATCGGGCTCAATATCCTGTATACTGACTTCGCAAAAATCAGCGGTTGCGGACTTTATCAACATTGGGTAATGGGGCGGCTCTCCCTGGATGCCGGTAACATCGGCTGGCCACGTGCACAGGAGAGCAGCCATGGACTACTACGCTGGTTTAGATGTCTCGATGAATGAGACCCACATCTGTGTGGTCGAGCGGGACGGAGGTGTTGTTCTGGAGGCAATGGCCTCCAGCACCCCAGAGGCCATTGCCGCCGTGCTGGAGACGGCGCCCACGTGCGCGAAGATCGTGCTCGAGACCGGTCGTATGGCCCCGATGCTCTTCCATGGCCTGGCCGCGCTTGGGCTGCCGGTGATCTGCATCGAGAGCCGGCAGGCCTACCAGGCGCTGAAGTCGCTCGCCACGCACAAGACCGACCGCAACGATGCCCGCGGTCTGGCTCATCTCGCCCGCACCGGCTTCTTCAAGCCCGTGCATGTCAAATCGCTGCCGGCTCATGCGGTGCGCGCCCTGATCATCGCCCGCAAGAAGCTGATCGGGCAGCGCGTCACCTTGGAGAACCAGATCCGCGGCCTGGCTGTCGTGTTCGGGGTTCGGCTACCCCGCGGGCTCAGTCCGCGCTTTACTGAACAGGTGATCCAAGCCAGCCAGGGGATCGCAGGCCTGTCCGGTGCCATGCAGGGCCTGCTTGCCGCCCGCAAGGCCGTTCTGGAAGCGGTTATGGCGATTGATCGCGACATGCGCCTGCTGGCCCGCTCGTCGCAAGCCTGCCAGCGGCTGATGACCATTCCCGGTGTCGGCCAGCTGACGGCGCTGGCCTTTGTCGCCACCATCGACGTGCCGGAGCGCTTCCGCCGCTCGCGCGATGTGGGAGCCTATCTCGGTCTGGTGCCGCGGCGCTTCCAATCCGGCGAGATCGATTATGTCGGCAGCATCTCCAAATGTGGGGACCGGCGAGTGCGGACCTTGTTGTATGAGGCCGCCAATGTGATGCTGACGCGCTACCGCGGCGCCTTGGCCCTCAAGGAGTGGGCGCTGGGAATTGCGCGACGCTCGACCATGAGGAAGGCCCGCGTGGCATTGGCCCGCCGGCTGGCGATCATCATGCATGCTATGCTCCGGCATGGCACCACATTCCAGGCAGCCTAGGAGGAGCAGAAGAAACAAGGTCGAGACGAGCTCCCGAGCGGAGCGCCGCCCAAGGGAGGGTGTGGATGACGACGCCGATTCTGTCGCATGCGGCCTGTGCCAAGGGCCGACTGCGGTTTCAACCAAGTCGCTCCACCCCAGCTGACCCCATCAAGTGCCCTGGAGCACGTAGAGAACGCAGACACCCTTTGGGTTCGCACAACCGCTCAGGATCGGAGAGCTACCCCTTGACTCATTAGAGAACAAAATCGGCACACCTGAGACGCTACACCGAGGGCAGCAATCCTCACGGAACCAGACATTCCGAAAAGTGAATGGACTTCACTGCCTGACCCATTGCGGAAGTTGAACCCTAGCCCAAGTCAGCCCGCCGTGCATTATTCTGGGTGATCACGGGTCGTATGGGGGCATTTCGATGACCACTGAGCGAGTAGAACGGCGACGGACAACGGTCTGGCGGCTGACATGGGAGGGATGCTCCTATGGGAGCCCCGAGGTAGCTACCTTGGATGTCCTTACCGGGTGGCGGAAAATTCCAGGCGGACTGGCGGGCCCCATGGAGGCCGCATGACCGTATCATGCACATTGAGGTTGGAGCGGCTGATCAATATCTGGACTACCGTCGCCGTCATTCTCTTGATTTCAATTGGCGCGCCTGCCGCGCAGCCTCAGTCTGGCGCGCCTGCCGCTCAGCCAAAAAGAATCGTGGTCCTGTATTCGTATGGCCAGCACTTCCAGTCCTGGGCCACATGGGGCACAGCCATACGCAGTGAACTGAACCGACAGTCGCCTTGGCCGCTGGACGTTCAAGAATATTCCCTCGTCACGGCTCGGAATGGTGACGAGGCCGCTGAGGCGAAATTTGTTGAATATCTCAAGGCACTCTACGCTCAACAACCGCCCGATTTGATCATCGCCCTTGCTGCCCCCGCGGCTCGCTTCGTCCAGCGATATAGGGCAGACCTGTTTCCGACAACGCCGATGCTGCTCGCGGCAGTCGAGCCGCGCAGGGTTGATTCGTCCCTGTTGTCCGAGCAAGACGCCATGGTCGGGGTTCGGTTCAATCAAGTCGCTCTGTTCGAAAACATTCTGCGGCTGTTGCCGGAGACGAAGACCATCGCGCTGATCAACGGAAACTCACCTCCCGAGCGATTTTGGGCTGGCGAGATGCAACGGGTGCTGGGTCCGCTGCTGGAGAAAAAGGTTGAATTGCTCTTTTTCGGCGAGCGGCCGTTGGAGGAGACCCTGAAGGCGGTTGCGGGTTTGCCTCCCCACAGCGCAATCTTTTTTCAGCAGCTCAATGTCGACGGCGCAGGTGTCGTCTATGGCGACAAGGAGCCCTTGAAGCGCATCGGTGAGGTCGCCAACGCTCCGATTTTTACGTTCGACGAGTCTTACTTTAACGGCGAGGTTGTTGGCGGCCCGATGTTTTCACCGGCCGAGGGTGCCCGACGGACTGCTGCCGTTGCCGTCCGAATATTGGGTGGAGAGAAAGCCGGTGGCATCAAGGTTCCCCCAACCGAATTTTCAATGCCGAAATACGATTGGCGACAACTTCAGCGCTGGAACATCAGCGAGAGCCGCCTGCTACCGGGGAGCGAAATCTTGCTTCGGGAGCCGACGGCGTGGGAGCGATATTCCTGGCAAATTGCGTTCACATTTGCAGTTCTTCTCCTACAAGCCGGGCTGATCTCTGTCCTGTTGTTTGAGCATCGTCGACGTCGGTTGGCAGAAGTGCAGTCGCGGCAGCGTATGGTCGAACTGGCCCACGTCAACCGCTTCTCGACCGCTGGCGAACTGTCCGCCTCAATCGCTCACGAAATCAACCAGCCGCTTGGGTCTATCCTGGCGAATGCCGAGGCGGCACAGACCATCCTTAAATCGCCGAAGCCTGACATCGCGGAAGTGAGCGAAATATTGGGAGATATTATAAATGATGACCAACGCGCCGCTGAAGTCATCCAAAGGTTACGAAGTCTCCTGAAAAAGTCACCGTCCGAGCTGAGAAAGCTCGATCTTAACGATGTCACGCGGGAAACTGTCAAATTTCTTTCGATGCAGGCGATCGGACGAAAAGTCGAACTGGTTAGTGTGCTCACACCGGACGCGCTTCCGATACTGGGCGACCGCATTCAACTTCAACAAGTCATTCTGAACCTTGTCGTGAACGGGATCGACGCGATGAGAGATACGCCGACCCAAAACCGCATCATCAGCATTCAGAGTTCGCGCGCCGAGAACTTTGCCGAACTCTCCGTATCGGATAACGGTCCAGGAATTCCCGAAGACAAACTGAACGAGATCTTCGAACCGTTCTTCACCAGCAAGGCCGAAGGCATGGGCATGGGGCTGTCCATCGCTCGCACCATTATCGAGGCGCACGATGGGCAGATATGGGCAGAAAACCGGGATCACGGCGGCGCGTCGTTCCGGATCAGGCTTCCTCTTGTCCGATAGTTGGTGATCCATCGCGAGAGCCGTACGAAGCAGACCCGACTTCCGCATATGGCACATCTGCGAAGTAGGTCGAATGTCCGGTCGAGCGGGGAGTTGCAGACCCTCCCAGGGGGCCTGCCCAGGGGGCCTGTAATTTCCTCGGGCGACCCGTTTCAGACCTTCCGTGCGAAAGTTCATGAATGAGCCATCTCAAGCAGTTCGCAGGTTGCGTGCTGCGCCTCCAATGTGCCTCGTCCGCCTTGCCTGACGTGCCTAACCCGGTCCAACAACCCGCGGCGGAGCTGTCTTCTTCACGACAAATTCCCCGGGTGTTGCGCCTAAGGGCTTTACTCAGCGATGCCCTGGCGTAAGAGGCGGTTGACTGCTTCGACGACCCGCTGGTGCTCCTCCTCCGAGAAGGGATTGAGGTCGTGCATTTCCAGGCTGTTCAGGCCCTCAATGGCCAGCCAACCCAACAGCGCCGCGTCGAGATCATCCGACGTGGCTTTCAGGTTCTCCAGGGTCGCCTTGATGACCTCGCGCACGGGATCGAGCAGGCGCGGGTTCTCGGCCGAAGCGGCCAGCATGCCACTGGCAACCTCCTTCGTCTTGCCCTTGCGCAGTTTGAGCAGCGCCGCCGTGCACAGACGTGCTTCCAGGTTCCGCCCGGGCTCGGCTTCGGCTCGGAGCGCCTCTCGCTCCGCCGAAACCTCGTCGACGAGGCGCTGGACCATGGCCTGAAGCAGCGCCTCCTTGGTGGAAAAGTTGTAGAGTAGCCCACCCTTGCTGAGACCTGACCGTTCGGCGACGGCATCCAGCGTCAGCCGTCCCGAACCGATCCCGCTCACAAGCTCCGCAGCCGCGTCGAGGATCCTCTCGCGGGAACTCTTTCGGCCTTGACCACGTCCCAACATTCACCACTCTTGTCTTGAGGTTTCCAGCCGAGGTTTCCATTCGCCATATCAGCGCCCACCCTTCTGGCGTCGAGAAGAGGGCATTACCTCCGCGGCGAGGGTCTTGCCGCGGTTCTGGCGCAAATCCGGTCACAGTAGCAGCTTCACGGGCCCCTGCCGTTCGGCTGTGTTACGGCGCTCTCGACCAGGCTTGTTGAGGGGACCACAGGCCCGCGGCACAGGATCTTATTGGGCAGGATCACGCCGGGCTCGCTCCACCACAGCTTCGCCCACGTGCTGGCCAATCTCCCATCCGGAATCGATGTCACTTCTAAAGTGAATGCCAGCCCAGAACCGCGACTCGCCCCATTCCCGCGCCCATCCGGCGTAACGCGCTGCTTCGCGTGGAAAGAGATAACTCAGGACCACCACGGGTCCCATTCCCAGCGTGGCGGCATTCGAAGGGTAGGTCGGGAAGTTGGGGGTTGGAAAGACTGTTGTGACCGTCGGGTCGAACTGATTGGGGCGCGCCGCCCAGTAGTGGAACTTCGCATCCTGCGACGCGACCCAGCCGTCATAATGAGCCACATAGACAAGAGCATAGGCCCGTGCCGCGCGTCGGGTGTTGTTCTCGACCCCTGCCTCGGCCAACCGCAGGCCAACCTCCTCGCCCAAGCGGAAGATCAGCCCCGGCTGACCCTGTTGCCCGTACTGCCAGTAGTTTGCTTTGGCGATCATGAGAGGGGTGCGCTTCAGGGTCTTCACCTCCTCAAGTTCGGCTAAACGTTTGGGCGAGTCCGGTGCAGGCGGTGGTCCAGGGCGGAACTGGCTTGGTGACGTGAGAGCAAAGGTTTTCCACTCCACATCATTTACCCCACCGGGGTTCTCGCCCTTCCAATAGCCAGGGCCTGAGGGCATGCTCCCGGACCACTTCGTGTCACTGATCTTGGCATAGGCGATCACGCGCTCAGCCACTTTCCGCCCGAGGTCAAGGCCCGCCTGCGCATCGCTGGGAAACGCCACCCCAGCGAGGACGCGACTGCGGGACGCTTCCTCGGCCGCGGCCATGACGCGCTGCGCCTCTTTCGGGTAGATGTGAGCGATAATGGCCGCCGCGGCCCCAGCCGCTACCGAGTCCTCGAAAGGATAGGAGGGACTGGCCGGGACAGCAACGGCAGCGGCGAGGGTATTGTCGATCTCGCTAGGGCGCTTTCGGTTGACCGTGTACTTGGCGTCCCATGCCGCTGTCAGGGCATCGTCAATGGCCACATGCATCATGGCATAGGCGCGAGAGGCTTGGCCCGTGCCGAGCGGGTTGGCCACCGAAATGTCGGTCAGCATCTCGTTCCAGCGGTATGAAGGAGACCAGAAGTCCCAGTAGCGAATGCGCTCCAACGTGGCTGGGTCGCGCTGGTTGGCCAAGCTATGAAGCTGTTGGAGGTCAGGTGCTTGCTCGGCCGGCGGCCCAATCTGCAACTCCTTAGGGGAGCTCAGGACCCAAGGCTGCCATCCGCTCGCTGCCGGGTCAGATGACGCGTTCGCCGGTTGGCCACTGACGGATGCTGTAGATGCAAGCAGGCCGGTGAGAGCGGTGAGGGCCACCACGGCTCGTCTGCCAGATCCGTGCCTTCCAGTTGTGGTGGGACAAGAAGCGGCTGAACGCGAAATCCGTTGCGCCTCGCGCCGCGAACGCTGTTGAAGCATGGCGCTCTCCCATCGCCGATGTAACCGCAAGGACGGCCGGACAACCCAGGCGAGGAGGGGCCGGAGCAGAACGCGCCCGAGCCGTGCAATTTATGGACATTATCGATGGTACTATACGCCCAAGTACAACATCCTGCCACGACGGAATACCCGACCTGTTGCTTCACCAAAGGGACTGCGGCGTCGATGTGATGTGATAGAAACTGATGGCGTCTTTGGGAGAATGCCAGCCAGTGAGAGGGAACTCATCACACGCGGCATGTCACGCTGAATATGGCACTTCGACTTTGCTCGATCGGCTCATCATAGAGCCGCTGTGGGGACGTCGCTGATGGCTCTATAACTGTCCCATGCTCAAGCCCTGACGGCTCCTCCTGGCACAGGGCTGACCTTAGCCGTATTTCCGCAATGCGGCTGCGAGGCGACCTTCACGTGACCTCGCTTGAGGACTCAGATTGACCCCTTCCGGACCTTCACGGTTCAGCACACGTGAATGGCAGCCGCCAAGATCTCAATCCTCTACGAAGACCTCGTCCCGTCCTTTTCGGATGGAAGGCAGGAGAGCGATCACGAGAAGAATGGCAGCGATCGCCAGCAGGCTCCCACTGACGGGATGGGTGATGAAGGTCTCCATCGACCCGCGCGAGATGATGAGCGCACGGCGCAGGTTCTCCTCCATCAGCTTGCCGAGCACGAAGCCGAGCAGCAGCGGCGCCGGCTCGAAGCCGAACTTGATCAGCACGTAGCCCACGAACCCGAACAGCCCGATGAACATCACATCGGTCGGCAGCGAGTTGATCGAGTAGATGCCGATGCAGCAGAACATCAGGATCGCCGGGAACATCAGGCGGTACGGCACCTTCAGGAGCCGCACCCACATGCCGACCAGCGGCAGGTTGATCACGAGCAGCATCAGGTTGCCGACCCACATCGAGGCGATCATGCCCCAGAACAGGGTCGGGTTCTTGGTCATCACCTGGGGTCCGGGAATGATGCCGTGGATGGTCATCGCACCCACCATCAGCGCCATCACCGCATTCGGCGGAATGCCGAGCGTCAGGAGCGGGATGAACGAGGTCTGCGCGCCGGCATTGTTGGCGCTCTCGGGCCCGGCCACGCCCTCGATCGCGCCGCGCCCGAAGCGGCGCGGATCCTTGGCGAGCTTCTTCTCGAGCGTATAGGAGGCGAACGGCCCGAGCACCGCGCCGTTGCCGGGCAGGATGCCGAGGATCGCGCCGATGACGGTACCGCGCAGCACGGGCTTGTAGGACTGCTTGAAGTCCTCCTTGTTCGGCAGAAGCCGGCCGATGGCCTGGCGCACGACGTCGCGATGTTCGGTATGGTCGAGGTTGCGCATGATCTCGGCGATGCCGAAAATGCCCATGGCGAGCACCGCGAAGTCGATGCCGTCCGCCAGGAACGGCAGGCCGAAGGTCATGCGCTCCTCGCCGGTCTCGAGGTCGGTGCCGACGGTGGAGAGAAGTACGCCGACCAGGATCATGGCGATCGCCCGCAGGATCGAACCGCGCGCGAGCACCACGGCAAAGACCAGGCCCATGACCATGAGCGAGAAATACTCGGTCGGGCCGAAGACCAGCGCCAGCTTGGTGAGCGGAGCGCCGAGCGCCGCGATGACGAGGGTCGCCACGGTGCCGGCGAAGAACGAGCCGATGGCCGCGATGCCGAGCGCCACGCCGGCGCGGCCCTGACGCGCCATCTGGTGGCCGTCGAGCGCGGTGACCACGGAGGTCGCCTCGCCGGGAATGTTGACCAGGATCGCCGTGGTCGAGCCGCCGTATTGTGCGCCGTAATAGATGCCGGCGAGCATGATCAGCGCGCCGGTGGGATCGAGCCCGAAGGTGATCGGCAGTAGCATGGCGATGGTGGCGATGGGCCCGACGCCGGGCAGCACGCCGATCAGCGTGCCGACGAGGCAGCCGAGGAAGGCAAGGCCGAGATTCTGCAGGCTGAGCGCGACGCCGAAGCCGAGGCTCAGGTTGGAGAAGAAATCACCCATCAGATCCTCCCGCTGTGATCGGCCACGTCAACCGGGGCCGGACGGCGGTTGCGGGTGGTGAGAAACAGAATGATGGCGGCGGCGGCCATGATGCCGGCGGTGGCGCGCAGCACCGCCTTCTGCGACCAGTCGGAGGGGAAGAGGCTGGTGAGCGCCTGCGGGAAGACCGGGATCGGCAGGTTGAGGAGGTCGCCGAACAGCACCATGCAGAAGGGGGTGAGGCTGAGCGCCAGGAGAACGAGATCGCGCAAGCGCGCCTCGGGGGTGGCATAGCCGCCGAGGATGATGGCGAGTGGCCCGGCGAAGAGCAGGCCGAGGCCCGGCGTGGCCAGCCCGCCGCCGAAGGAGAAGGGGCGGATGGTCAGCGCGAAGGCAACGATGGCGCCGATGACGAAGACCGGGCCGCGCAGGCCCCAGCGCTCCAGGGCATCGCCCTCCTTGATGAAGGCGAAGGCCAGAAGGGCGAGGCCGGACAGGCCGACGCCGATGGCGAGCCAGCGCGGCAGCATCGCCGGACCCATGGCGTTGAGCGTGCCCTGATCGAGATCCCGGGTGAGCCAGAGCGCGAGGGCGGCAAGAGCGACGAGGAGAATCCCCCCGGCCAAGCTTTGCGATGAGCGAACAGGTCCGGGGCGCGTGGTCCCGATATTGGCCGACGTGACTTCGGGCATGCGTGACCTTCCTTGGCGCAAGGCACCGTGCGATCGTTCCCATTCCGGCGGTCTGGGTGCCTGCCGCCGCCCGGCTTATCCCCCGACGAACAGTCGCGCTCGTCGGGGAGGCCTGGACTGCCGCTACATGGGCTTGAAATCGGCCGCCTTCAGCAGTTCGGCATTTCGGGCCACCTCGCGCTTGATGAAGGTACCGAACTCCTCCGGACTCTCGTAGACCGGCTCGATGCCGAGAGACGCCAACCGTCCGGCGGCGGCCAGTTCGCGGGTCGCGTCCGCCATCGCGGTGTTGAGCCACGCCACCGTCTCGGCCGGCATGTTCTTCGGACCCCAGAGCCCGTACCACGAGCTGAACTCCAGCCCCGGCAGGCCGCTTTCCGCCGCCGTCGGAATCTCAGGGGCAAGCTGGCTGCGCTTCGCGGTCGTTGTCGCAAGCGCCTTGACCTGCCCATCCCGCGCCATCGGCAGCAGTGCGATGACGGGATCGATCATGAGCTGGATGTGACCGCCCATGACGTCGGTCAGTGCCGGTGCCGTGCCCCTGTACGGCACGATCGTGATCTTCGCCCCGGCCAGGTGGTTGAAGGCGATCGTCGCGATGTGACCGGGGGAGCCGATGGCCGAGACCCCGAATTGCCACTGGGTGGGGTTCTTCTTGGCATCCTCGACGACCTCGGTGATCGTCTTCTGGGAATTCTTCGGGGATATCACCACAAGCATCGGCGCCTCGCCGACCCGCGCGATGTTGGTGAAATCGGTGACCGGATCGAACGAGACCTTGCTCATGACCTGCTTTGCCATGACGTGGGTGGCGGCTGAGAACAGCAGCGTATAGCCGTCTGGCTCGGACTGGAGGACGCCGTTGGCGCCAACGGTCCCGTTGGCACCGGCCCGGTTCTCGATCACGACGGTGACACCACGCTTCTCCTCGATCTGCTTGCCGA
Organism: Microvirga ossetica; assembly: GCF_002741015.1. Classification (NCBI taxonomy): domain Bacteria; kingdom Pseudomonadati; phylum Pseudomonadota; class Alphaproteobacteria; order Hyphomicrobiales; family Methylobacteriaceae; genus Microvirga; species Microvirga ossetica. The sequence goes on from NZ_CP016619.1 coordinate 661,971, forward strand.
GCAGGCGGGCGAAGGCATCGACGCCGCCACCGGCCGCGAACGGGACGATGATCTTGATCGGGTGGGTCGGATACTTGGCCGGCTGGGCCGACACACCGTGCACCCACGCGATCGAGATCAAACCGGTCAAGAGCGCCTTCAGGAATGGGCGTCTTCCCTTGGTCGCCCGCGGGCGGGCGACCGGCAGGGCAGTAGCGGTGCGTGAGATGGCTCTTTCGGCATTCCGTTTGGTCATTGGCGTTCCCTCCTGATTGATGGCGGAGCCTGAAGTCGCTCCGGTCGCTGCTCTCTTTCGTCGGCTGACGTTCATTCCGCGAGGGGCCGGGTCAGGCCACCTCGTCCACGACACCGTTCCGCAACACGCCGACGCCGGCGATGTCGACCTCGACCACGTCGCCCGGCTTCAGCCAGACGGGCGGCTGGCGCTTCGCCCCCACGCCGCCGGGCGTGCCCGTGGCGATCACGTCGCCCGGCGAAAGCCGGGTGAAGCTCGAGACGTAGGCAATGATGTCGGCCACCGGGAAAATCATGTGGCCCAGCGTCGAGGACTGAACTACGTCGCCGTTGAGCCGGGTCTCGATCCTGAGATCGTCCAGCGTCCCGACCTCGTCAGGCGTGACGAGTGCCGGCCCGAACGCCCCCGTCGACGGGAAGTTCTTTCCCGGCGTGAACTGCTGCGTATGCCATTGCCAGTCGCGGACACTCCCGTCATTGAAGCAGGAATAGCCGGCCACAAGGTCCAGGGCCTGCTCGGGTTTGACGCGGAAGCCGCCGCGCCCGATGACGACCGCCAGCTCTCCCTCGAAGTCGAGCGAGGTGGAGACCGGAGGTCGCACGATCGGTGCCTCATGGCCGATCAGCGTGTCGGCAAACCGCACGAAGAGCGACGGATGCGCGGTCTTGGCGCGGCCGGTTTCCTGGCGGTGCTCCTCGTAGTTATGGCCGACGCAAAGGATCTTGCCGGGGTTCGGGATCACCGGCAGCAGCATGACCCCGTCGAGCGGGACGCGCTTGCCTGAGGCGGCGCAGGCCTCGGCGAATCCGGACAGCCGCATTTGCTCCAGCACGGTCTTCAGGTCCGCCTGGCGGGAGTCTGGATCGACGAGGATCCGGTCGCCCTCCAGCACACCGCAGGCAGTTCGGCCATCATGGACAAAGGAAACGAGACGCATGGCAATTCCCCAAAATGTTCGTGTTCAGGTGCAGATGATCCCGCTCCCCGAACCCGACGGGCGGCTATCCGCCCCAAAGGACTCCAGGGTGTCGGCGAGATCGGTGACGAAGCGCTCCAGCGTCGCCACCGCGAGGCCGCTCTCCGGAAGGCGGAGCAGCCAGGTCCGAAACGGGACCAAGGGTGTGTCCGCCTCCCGCTCCGCCTCGCGGATATCGAGCAGCGCAACGAGCGCATCGAGCCCCTCGGCAGCGTAGCGGCCGCGCATGTAGTCGAGGATGTCAGCCTCCATGTCCCGCGGGTTGAGCGCGGGGATCAGGAAGTGCCCCATGCAGGTACATCCGGCAGGATGCATCGGACGGGACGTCACTGCCCGCCACAGGGAGGCGAGGCGCTGGACCTGCCCCGCGACGTCTGCCGGCCCGCCGTCCCGTTGCGTGGTCATGTTGCCCTCCTCAGCCCGGCGTCATGTCGAACTGCGGACCAGTATCGTCCGCAACCTCCGCCGATGCCGCGGAAGCGATGTCGCTGCGGGCGCGCAGTGCCCGGGTCGCCGCCGCGTCCGCCGTCCCGTCGCCGTCGATGACCACGCGATAGGTGTCGAGCGCGACCTTCCGGCTGACATACCCCTCGCGCACGTCGCGGGCGACGAGTTGCGGATCGCGTTCGGTCGCACGCCCGAAGCCGCCGCCGCCGCCGGAGCGCATCATGTAGGCGTCGCCGGCCTTCAGGCGGACGTTGAAGACCTTGGCATTCGGGAACTCAGTCTCCCACTTGCCGTCCCGGCGCAGGCCGATACCGTTGCCCGCGGCCTCGCCACCGTCCTCGAGCCCCCAGGGCTTGCAGTGCACACGGTCGATGCGGGTGGTGAGCTGGAACGGCGCCAGCGCCTGCACCACCATCTCGCAGCCGAGGCCGCCGCGGTTGCGGCCCGCGCCGCCGCTGTCCTCGCGCAGCACGTAACGCTCGACGAGGACCGGGAACTTCGCCTCCAATTGTTCCGACGGGCTGTTGTGGGTGTCGCCGTCATTGATGCAGACGGTGGCGGAGACGCCGTCCTCCGTGGCCTTGGCCCCCCAGCCGCCGCCGAGCGGGCCGATGCCGACGATGTAGAACTTGCCATCGGCCGGGTTGATGCCGTGGATGTTGGGGAAGACCAGGTCGGCATGGTGACCGGACGCCACGCGGTCGGGAATGGCCTTCGCCATCGCCTTGAAGATCGTGTCGATCACCGTCATGGGGTAGGTCATCCAGACCCTCATCGGCGCCGGCCGCTCGGCGCTGACCACCGTGCCCATCGGCATGATGACCTTCAGCGGCCGGAAGCTGCCCTCGTTGACCGGATAGTCCGTCGGCGCCGCCAGGCATTTGAACGCGACCTGGGCGCAGGCGATGCCCGTGGTGACGCCAGAGTTGTAGAACCCGCGCACCTGGCGGCTGACGTCGGACAGGTCGATCGTCATTTCCTCGCCGCGCTTCTCAATCCGCACGCGGATCGGCACGGGTTCGCCGACGTCGAGGCCGTCGTCGTCCATGAAGGATTCCGCCTCATAAACGCCGTCCGGGATGTTGAGGGTGTTGGCGCGCGCGAGCGCCTCCGACTGGTCCATGATGACGCGGAACGAGTCGTGCACCGCCTGCCAGCCGTAGCGCCCGACCAGTTCGAGGTAACGCCGCTCGCCCGTGGTGACCGCCACGATCTGGGCGCGCAGGTCGCCGAGCGCCTTCTCGGGCAGGCGCACGTTCATGGCGATGATGTCGACGAGTTCCTGGTTGACCTCGCCGCGGCGCTGGTACTTCACGATCGGGATCTGGATCCCCTCGGAGTAGATGTCCGTCGTGACCGTGCCGAGGGTGCCGCCGACGTCGAGCCAGTGTGCCATGCAGCAGGTGAACCCGATCAGCTCGCCCTCGTGGAAGACCGGCATCGTGAAGGTGAAGTGATTCAGGTGGCTGCCCGTCGTGTAGGCATCATTGGTGACCAGGATGTCGCCGGGGTGGATGTTGTCGTAGCCGAAGTGCTTGATCTTCGCGCGCACCGTCTCGGACATGCCGCGGATGAACATCGGCAGGCCGAGCCCGATCGACAGGGTCTCGCCCTCCTTGGTGAACAGGCCGACGGTAAAGTCGAGCGCCTCGTAGATGATGAGGTTGTAGGCGGTCCTCGTCAGGTTGGTCTTCATCTCCTCGGTGACCGCGAGGAGGCCGCGGCGGACGATCTCGACCGTGACGGGATCCACCGCCGGGGCGGCGTCGGCTTGGGCAGTCTTGACGTTGACGTTCATCGCGCGTCGCTCCCGATTGCAATCAGCAGGTTACCGGCGGTGTCGACCTCCAGCGTATCGCCGGGGGCCAGGACGGTGGTGGAGGCGCGTTCCTCGATCAGCGCGGGCCCGGCGATGCGGTTGCCGGCCTTCAGGAGGTCGCGCTCGTACACGGGCGTGTCGAGCAGGTCGCCGAAGTAGACCGGCTTGCGGCGGCTCAGCGCCTCCGGCTCGGGTTCGGCCCCGCCCGCGGGAACGGTGTGCCGGGGCGGCTTGCGCATGACTCCCGTTACGGTGGTGCGCAGGCTGACCAGCTCGGCTGGCTCGCCGGGTGCGCTCGTGCCGTACCGGATGGCGTGCTGGGCATCGAAGTGCTTCTTGATCGCCTCGCGGTCGCCTCGCTCGAAGAGCTCGCGCGGCAGCTCCACCGTCACGGCGTGCTCCTGCCCAACGTAACGCATGTCCGCAGCGCGCTCCAGGACGACGCTCTCGGGCCGAACAGAAGAACCCTCGACGGCGGCCGTGCCCTCGCCCTCCATCGCGGCGTAGAGGGCCTCGAGCTCCGCGAAGTCGACGGTGGCGAGCCTGCGGAAGCAGGAGCGCACGTAGTCGTAGCGCAGGTCGCTGAAGAGCATGCCGTAGGCGGAGAAGTAACCGGGCGAGTAGGGGATCAGCACCCGGCGGATGCCGATCTCCCGCGCGATCGCGGAGGCGTGCAGCGGACCGGCGCCGCCATAGACCGCCATGGTGAAGCCGCCGACGTCGAGGCCGCGCTCCGTGGTCACGGCCTTGACCGCGTAGGACATGGTGGTGACAGCGATGCGCAGGACGCCCTCCGCCGCGCGAAGCACGTCCATGCCGAGCGGATCGGCGATTTTCTCCCGCATGGCGCGCTCGGCCGCGGGCAGGTCGAGGGCCATCTCGCCGCCGAGGAAGTGGTCGGGATCGAGACGCCCCAGGATGAGGTTCGCATCGGTCACCGTGGGTTCGGTACCGCCGCGGCCGTAACAGACGGGGCCTGGCGTCGAGCCGGCGCTTTGCGGCCCGACGCGCAGCGCGTTGCCCTGCGCCAACCGCGCGATGCTGCCGCCGCCCGTGCCCACCTCGTGGATGTCGGTCATCGGGATCTGGATCGGCAGCGCCTGTTCGTAACCGCCGAGCAGGGCGCTGCCCGTCGTGAGCGGCTTGCCCTCGTAGATCACGCCGGCCTTCGCCGTCGTGCCACCCATGTCGAAGGCGATGGCTTCGGTGAGGCCGAGTCCTTCACAGATTGCCTGCGTGCCGATCACGCCTGCGGCGGGACCCGACTCCAGCATGCGCACGCAGTCGCGCTGCGCGTGCTCGACGGGAAAGAGGCCGCCGGTCGACTGCACCACGAAGAAGGCACCGCCGAAGCCGTGCCGGTCCAGATGATCCGACAGCTCGCCGAGGTAGGTCGCGACGCGCGGCCCGACATAGGCGTTGGCTGCGACCGTCGAGACGCGTTCGAATTCCCTGTACTCCTGCGACAGCTCATGGGAGGCGGTCACGAAGACCCCGGGCAGCTCCTCCTCGACGATCTGCTTGACCCGAACCTCGTGCGCCGGGTTGCGATAGGAATGCAGCAGCAGGATCGCCACCGCCTCGACGCCCTGTGATTTGAGCGAGCGCACAACCGAGCGGAGGTGGTCCTCGTCCAACGGCTTGTGCACGGCGCCGCTCGCCAGCAGGCGCTCGTGCACCTCATGCCGCGAGGACCGGTCCACCAGCGGCACGTGCTTTCGGAAGAACAGGTTGTAGGCGTCGGGGCGGTTGACGCGGCCGATCTCGTAGATGTCGCGGAAGCCCTCGGTCACAAGGAGCGCCGTCCGGGCACCCGTGCGCTCGAGCAGGGTGTTGATGGCGATGGTGGAACCGTGGAGGAACAGGTGCGCATCGCGAAAGGCGACACGGGCACCGTCCAGGGTGTTCTGAATCCCGTCGACGAGCTTGTCGTGGGTGGAGAGGGCCTTGCCGAAACGCAGCTCGCCGGCTGCCTCGTCGAAGGCGGCGAGGTCGGTGAAGGTCCCGCCGATGTCGACGGCGATGCGCAACCGTGGGAGTTCGGCAGACGTGGTTTCGAGGGCCATGGACGTTTTCTCTCCCTGCAATGATCCTGTTGACGCGAAATGATTCTTCGACTTATGAAGTTTGGGCGTTGTCACCCGCTCGGATGCGCGGGGACGCCAGCATCGTTTGCGGGACCGTGCATCGCTCCGCTCCCCTGGAGCGTAATGGCAGCATCCTTGGGCCGCCTCCGTCGGATCTCTTTGTTGGAGCACAGTTCCGTGGCCACGGAACCACCTGGTTCCGTGGCCAGAATTCGGCGGATCTGGCGCTCGCTAAGAACTTGCGGCTTCAGGCTCGTGATATGAAACAGCAACCCCTCGGGCTTGCCTGAATAGTGCTCCGGACAGTCGCTTAGCTTGCGATCTCTTGTATGCCACGCCCCGTCGAAATAGCGGATCCACGCTCGGTGCAATTCCTCGGCACGCTGCCTCAGCGGCTGGTGTTCGAGGAAGTGTCGCGCTGCCATGCGGATCAACTCGTCTCGGCGACTCCCGATGATCGTCTTGCGCGGATCGGCCTCTCCACGGGCGGGTTTCACCCCGAACGCCTCGGCGAATTCGGTTCCGCTGAGCCATTCGTCGACGGCGGACATGAAGTAACGGGCATCGTCGCGTGCCAGGGGCCTGCCTTGGGCTGCGGTCTCACGGATGCGCAGCAACACATTGATGGCAGTGACAGCGCTCATGGCAAGTCCACCTATCCCGTGAGAGTTACAACCCGCCTCTGATCGGCGACTACCGATCAGCGCACGAGACCTTCATACGACGACAAGCCCTATGCCGGAATGACCGGAACAGACATTTCAGATATACGCGGCTGGGTATATCCGCGGCGGTTCCCCGGAAAGTTGCGCAGTTCGCCATCGACGCCGCACGGAAACTCCCTGATCGATGGCGGAGCGTGGATCCGCTCCGCCCTGTCGTCGGGCAGGCTATTCCGCGGCAATGGCGGTCGGTTGCCCGATCAGGCCGGCCGAGCGCAGCGCATCGGCGATCTCGACGTCCGCGCCCGGCTCCAGGGGCAGCAGGGGCGAGCGAACCGTCGCGTGATCGAGGATGCCACGGGCGACGAGGCCATGCTTGAGCGCGACGGTTCCTTCCATGTGCGACCCGCGGTGATAGACGGTGCGGGTCACCGGCAGCAGGCGGTCATGGATGGCGCGGGCCCTGGCATAGTCCTTAGCCTTGCCGGCGGCGATGAACTCGATCAGCGGCTCGGGGGCCAGGCCGCCGTAGCCCACCAGAGCTCCGTCGACGTCGAACATCGTGTGCAGGAGATACTCGTCGTGGCAGGTCAGGATCTGGAGATCGGGACGCTCGCGGCGGATCACCGGGATCTCGGTGTCCCAGCGGCGCATGTTGCGCACGCCGTTCTTCATAGCGAAGACGCCCGGCTGGGCTGCGATCTCGAGCTGGGTCTCGAGGTTGTATGTGGCCTTGGTCACGTCCGGGTACTGGAACAGGATCAGTGGCAGGCCGCTCTCCTCGAAGATGGCACGATAGCGGTCCTGCGGCGCGCCCTTCTGATATCCGAAGCGCAGCCAGCCGTGCGACGGATACACCAAACCAGCCGCGGCTCCGGCCGCAACGGCCCGCTTGGCCTCCAGCGTCGCCACCTTCGTGCCCTCAAGGGTAATGCCGGCGATGACCGGAATCCGGCTGTCGGTCGACTTGACGAAGCTTTCGATGACGGCGGTCTGTTCGTCCGGGGTGAGGAAGGTGCCTTCGCCGGGATGGCCGAGCACGACCAAGCCCTTGACGCCGTCAAAGCTGCCGAGCCAGGCGCCGAGGCGCTGGATCGCGTCGTGGTCGACCTCGCCTTCGCGGGTGAAGGGGGTGACGGGAGCGGGAACGAGTCCTCTGAGATCGGTGGATGTCATGTCAGTTTCCTCCAGGTTGCATCGGTGGTTGGGTTGGCGCGATCCTCGCGGCAACGCTTGCTTACACTCAGCATTTTGGCTGTCGGCACCGGGGAAGCGGCTCGGTGGCGGCTTCATCGTTCGGGTGCCGTCAACTCATGAGGAAAACAGTAGTCGCAAACGCTTTATATCGGAATGCATAGGGCGGACATTTCAGCTATACTTGATCGGGTATACCTGGAGCCGATCCTCAATGGATTATGCAGCTTGGAAGCTGTTCATCGACGCGGCCGAGCTCGGCAGCCTGAGCAAGGTGGCGTTGGCCTATGGCACGAGCCAGCCGCACATCAGCCGCCGCATCGGCGAGCTGGAGCAGGAGTGTGGCGGGCGCCTGTTCCAGCGTACCGGGCGGGGAGTGGCGCTGACAGAACTGGGGCAGCGCATCGCGCCCAAGGTGCGCGGGTGGCTGACCAGCACCGAGCAGCTCGTCAACGACGTCCGCACCTCGGCCGGCACGCCGATCGGCAAGGTGCGGATCGGCAGCCTGCCGTCGACAGCACACCCGCTGGTGACCTCGTTGCACAGACGCCTTGCGGAGCAATACCCGCTCGTCCAGCTCGCGGTCCGGGAGGGCCAGGGTGCCCAGCTCGAGACATGGCTCGAGGACGGCAGCGTCGATCTCGCGATCCTGTTCCGCACCGGTCCGGTCCCCAGGGATGGCGATACCTACCTCGTCGAGGCTCCAACCTATCTCATGAGCGCGGCTGGCGATCCGCTGACCTCAAAGCCGACGGTACCATTCTCGGCCCTGCATGACCTGCCGCTGGTGCTGTTCTGCCGCCCCAGCTCGTGGCGCGATCACCTTGAGCAACTCGCAGCCGAGCGCCGCATGACGCTCAATGTCGCCTTGGAGGCGGATTCCCTGCGATTGCAGGCGCACATCGTCGCCGACGGCGGCGCCTACGCATTGCTCGGGCCGCATGCGATCGCGGGTGCGTCTAAGGACTACCGCCTGCAATCATCTAGGCTGATCGATCCACCCATAACCCGCCACATTGCGTTGTCGATGTCGCGCCACGGCGAGATGACCCTCGCATGCCGGACAGTGATGCAGGTCATCCGGGACATCGCGAAGTCCGGCGCGGCTGTGCCAGCCCTGGATGATATTTGAACCATCTGGTTCGGGGATGCGGGTTGAAGTTTCCCGATGGCCAAAAGCGGAAACCAACCGCGACCTCGAATGAAGGAAGGTCAGCAAATGGCACGAGGCTGACCTTAGCCGTACTTCCCCGCTGCTGGGATGAGCGGACCTTCGTTCGGACCTGGGCTCCTACCGAGTTTGACCCAGATCTGACTCTAGCTATTCCAACATAGTTTGCGTCTGCTACGGTTCAGTGTTTGCGTACTAGGAGTTACGCCACCACTCTCGGTTTTGCGCACGCGCGGCAAAGAGCCTTCCAAGTTGCTTGCTTGCGCTCTCTGGTCTGGTCGCCTATCGTCCGCCTCATGATGTTCATGTCCACATTCTTCCCCCTGATCTGAACGACTTCCGTCGTCGCTGCGCAATGAGCGCCAATCAGGTTTCACGGCCGATCAGAACTGACGGCCGAACGGAGAATTATGGACATGCCGAATACCAGCTCTTCCGGTCTGAGCAACGCTCGGATCAACGATTTCATTGAACATGGCTACCTGAAGCTCGAACAGGCTTTCGATGCTGAGCTCGCCCGACAAGGACGAGACGAACTCTGGGCAGCAATGGGGCTTTCACTCGACGAGCCACACACGTGGACACGGCCGGTCATCCGCCTCGGCTTCATGACGGGGCGGACCTTCGTCGCGGCCGCAAACACCCCGCGACTGCACAACGCCTATGATGCGCTTGTCGGCGAAGGACGCTGGCTGAGGCCGACTGGACTAGGAACGTTTCCGATCCGGTTTCCCTCCGAGGATGACCCGGGCGATGGCGGCTGGCATGTCGACATGAGCTTCGGATTGGAAAATCCCGACTTCATGCAGTGGCGCGTCAATGTGAAAAGCCGAGGCCGCGCGTGTCAACGGCGGTTCAAAAGTCGACCACGGGGCGGCGCAAAACTGGGCCAGTGGCGGGCGCGCTGACCACATAGCTGGCGCGTGCCATGGCGCATTGGCCCCCTGGGCCAATTGTCATCGGGTTGATTTCAGGACGATGTTTGCCGTTTGCGCGATCGGCTATGAGCAAGACGGTAGCTCTCGCCGTTCATCTCGAGGATGCTGACATGGTGGGTCAGTCGGTCGAGAAGTGCGCCCGTAAGGCGTTCTGAGCCAAGGGTCTCGGTCCATTCGTCAAAGGGCAGATTGCTGGTTATGAGGGTGGCGCCGCGTTCGTAGCGTCGCGAGATCAGCTCGAACAGCAGCTCCGCCCCGGTCTTCGAGAGGGGCACGAAGCCCAGTTCGTCGATGATCAGCAGCTTGTATCCGGCCATCTGCCTCTGGAGACGAAGCAGGCGGCGCTCGTCACGGGCCTCCATCATCTCGCTGACCAGGGCAGAGGCTGTGGTGAAGCCGACGGACAGTCCCCTTTGGCAGGCGGCCAGCCCGAGCCCCAGGGCGATATGGGTCTTGCCGGTGCCGGAGGGGCCGAGGGCAATGACATTCTCGCGCCGCTCGATCCACTCGCCACGCGCCAGCTCTAGGACCTGCATCTTGTTCAGTCTCGGGATGGCGGCGAAGTCGAAGCTGTCGAGGCTTTTGACGGCCGGGAACTTCGCGGTCTTGATGCGCCGCTCGACCATCCGCCGCTCGCGGTCGATCAGCTCCATCTCCACGAGCCGGGCCAAGAAGCGGACATGGTCAAGCCCCTCGGTGGCGCATTGGCGGGCCAGCTTCTGGTGCTCGCGCAGGAATGTGGGCAGTTTGAGCGCCTTGAGGTGGTGGGCGAGCAAAATCTCGGGAGCTTCAGCGCTCATGCGGCATCCTCCGAGATCAGGCACATATAGGCCGCCGCCGATGTCTTCTCGACCCTGGCTTTCGGCAGATAGGGGTAAACATCGAGGTCCAGCCGCGGCGGTCTGCGCTCCACCCGGCACAGGACCAGATGCTTGACCGCATCGAAGCCGATCGCCCCCATCTGCAGGGCCTGCTTCACCGCAGCATGGAGATCCGGGAGATTGAAGAGTTCCAGCAGCCGCAGCACCTGCACATATTCGCGCCGGCCCTGCTTGTTCATGCGGACTTCCATCAAGCCGCGCAAGGTCGCGAACTCCTCGGGCAGGTCCCATCCCTGCAAAGGAGCGGCCTGATCGAGTGCGTTGATCTTGTTCTCGATCAACGGGAGGTAATGTAGCGGATTAAAGATCACCTCTTCCCGCTCGTAGCTGCGGGGATGGCGCGCAATGACCTCGCTGCGGCAGCCGATCACCACCTCGTCGACATAGCCCCGGATCCAGACATCCTGATGGCCCCAGGCCACGGGCACCGAGTAGTCGTTGGTCTTGTAGCGCACGAGCGACTGCGATGAGACGCGCCCGCTGGCCTGATCGCAGGCCTCAAATGGCGAGGCCGGCAGGGGACGCATGGCCGCGGTATCCCGCTGCAGGCGCTGGCCGATCGTCTCGGCCGGCCCCCGCAGCTTGTCATCCTGCCGCTTGCGACATTGCCCCTCCAGCCAGGTGTTGAAGGTCTCCCAGCTCGGGAAGTTCGGGATTGGCACCATGAAGTTGCGACGGGAATAACCGACGAGGCCCTCCACATTCCCTTTGTCGTTCCCCTTGCCCGGACGACCGTAGCGATCCCGGATCACGTAGTGCGACAGGAAACCACTGAACAACGCCGCCCGCTTGCGCGTCCCGTCCGGCAGGATCTTTGCCACCAGGCAGCGGTCATTGTCATAGAGCACCGACTGCGGCACCGCACCGAAGAAGGCAAAGGCCTGGATGTGGCCGTCCACCCAGGCCTCAGACACAGCCGCGGGATAGGCCCGGACGAAACACGCATCGCTGTGCGGAAGATCAAGCACGAAGAAATGCGCTTTCTGCTCCACCCCGCCGATCACGACCACCGCCTCCCCGAAGTCGGCCTGCGCATGGCCGGGTGGGTGCGACAGCGGCACAAACATCTCCTGGCATCGCCGCTCGCGCTCGCGGATGTAGTCTTTGATCGTCGTATAGCCGCCGGTGAACCCATGCTCCTCCCGGAGCCGGTCAAACACCCGCTTCGCCGTATGGCGTTGCTTGCGGTGAACCGACCGATCGCCCTCCAGCCAGGCATCGATGATCGGGACGAACGTTTCCAGCTTCGGGCGCCGGACAGGAGCATGACGCCGATAGCCGGGCGGCTCCGCATAGGCCATCATCTTGCGAACGCTGTCGCGCGATATGTTGAAATGCTTCGCCGCCTCGCGCTGGCTCATGCCTTCAGAGCACGCCAGCCGAACCTTCCGGTAAAGTTCCACGGTGAAAATCCCCCAGCCCTCCCTGCAACCGGCAGAAAGGGAATAGGTGGACGACTTTTGCGCCGCCCGCAGCGGGTCTATCCCGCCGCTACCGTGGTCAAATTTTGCACCGCCGTTCTCATTCGCGCCTGCCTGAGGCTCTGTAACAGGCTTGGCGGTGCTTTAGCATAAACTGGACACCTCATCCGACCCACAGCACAATTCGCTGCGGGATTGCGCCGAGCGTCCTATAAATCGGCAGGAGCATAGGATCGAGTGGCGGTTGGGGCCACCCAGGACCATGTTGGAGAGCTAATTTCGTGCTGCCCCAGCCAGGGGTGTGTTGGGAGCAAGGCGGCAGCGCTCCCGAAACACCTGTTGCGCGGCAGCAAGATCAGGAACCCAGGTCTCGAATCGCGCCGTCATCGCACCACGCCCCTCTACATTCAAGGTTTGAACCCCTGTTGTGTGCAGCGGCCCCACGAGGCTGTCGCCTTCACCGAAAAACAGGGTGCCGTCCTCCCACTCCAGCAGCACAAAGCCCCGCTCGGTCTGGACAACGAAGCTCTGGCAGAACGGCTTGAAATCGAAAACAACCGTGCCGGTGAAGCGGGGATTGCCAGGACCGGTTGTGATGAGACCCACGACGCCAACCGCAAAGGCAACACACCAAAGGCCCAAGGCCAGGAGAGGCTTTGTCATCGCAGGCCCCCTCGCAGTGTTGGAGAGAACGCCCAGATCGACGCAGCACTAACTTCGTGAACATTATAGCCGCTTCTGTCGGCTATGTTAACGTCCCTTCTCATCCTGCCGTGAGAACCACATGAGATTGCTGCTATATGGGCTGGAAGCTTGGCAGGATTGAAGAGTGGATGGGCTAAGCTCGTCAGCCAAGCTCCTTGCATAGGTTAAGCCAATTCTGGAACGGCGGTCACAGCCTTAGCGTTTCGCTCGTGCAGGTTGCCGATAAACTTGCTCTGAATGTTCGGGAAGGCTCAAATGGTGAACGCATCCGGTGTTAACAGCCAATCCGCCCCTGACCGAGAGGAGCGTCAGTCTTCGGAGTGTCCCCCAGACAATAAGCTGCCTGAGAACTCGCAGGCGAACCTCGATGCGAGGCTCGATCATGCCATTGAGGAGACCTTCCCGACCAGTGATCCGGTCTCCGTGACCATCACCAAAGGCCCTGAGCCTGATCACGCTGACCAGGACGCTCATTCGTCATCGGCGGATGACCATCAGAGCCAATCGGAGCGGGGCTCAACCGAGCATGTTCTTGATCAGGTGCGGGAGGCGCTCAACGACGTTGCAGATCAAGCGTCCGGAGCAGCCCATGAGGTATATCGGCGAGGCGAGCACTACGTCCACCAAGCAGGCGAACGCTATCCGCAGGCTGAACGCTACTACCGTGAAGGCCAGCAAGTTCTCAGGCGGCAAGCCACTGAGAGCCCCCTGTTGTCGCTTCTCCTGGCGGCGGCTGCGGGTTACGCGCTGGCCTGGATGATCCATGGTGGGTGGCAAGGTCAAGGTACGGGAGTGCCGAATTACGGCAGAACTCGCCAGGGCTACGCCCCACATCGCGACAAGTACCCACAGGGGTGACATGCGCGTCCATCGTTTGTGGCTATCCTTCCTCGGGGCAGTCCTGGTTAGCACTCCAGGTCTGGCGCAACCGAGCCAGACCACAGCGCCTGCCCCGCAGACTGAGATCGGCGGTGGGACCACCCAGTTGCAGCCAGATCAATAGCAGGCTTCCAACCTGGAGGGGCTGGATGTCTATAGCAGCAATAACGGCGATAAGATCGGCGACATCAGCGACTTGATTTTCAATCACAGCGGCAAGCTCCAGGCGGTGGTGATCGGGGTTGGCGGATACTTGGGAATTGGCGAACGCGACGTTGCAGTGCCTTTCGACCAGATCAGGTTCGTCAACGAGCCGCGCGTCAACACCACCCGCACAACAACGGGCGAGGCTCGACTGGCGGGAACCAGCCCCGGTGGCGGCACTACTGCCTCACCGGCAGCGACGGGAACGGCAGCAGTGCCAGCAGGCTCCAACAGTCCTGGTCCTTCGGCTATGGTTACGAACAACATTCCTGCCTCTGCTGCACCAGAAGCATCAGGCAAGAGGGGCTCCACCCCCAATCATGCCATTCTGATGATGAGCGTCACCAAGGATGATTTGCGGACGGTTCCCGAGTTCAAACACGATCGCTGAGGTCTGCTTCCAAAGACACGGCCTCGAGACTAACTGTGCATACAGCCAAGCTCGAACATAACGGCAAGTCGCCTCAGGCCGGAATCACGGGTCAGGCCAGCTTACTGGCTGCGGTGCAGCGGGTTGGCCAGAACTGCGGCGGCTGCCACGAGACCTACCGCAGAAAGAATGCCGAGGTGGTGTTCAGGGAGCGCACATCTCGTCTCAGAAGCAGATGTGATCCATCCTGTAGAAATCGCCGATAATGTCTGGGCCAGCGCCGCTTTGCTCTAACAGTCCGGATCGGTCTTGAGCTACAACAGCTTCATCATAGCCTTCGACGAGCAGCACCCAGTTGGCCACCGCATCTGGGCCTGTCCGAAGGGCTGTCTCGCGGGTCGGTGCCTTGCTTCTATCCTTATCTGCAATCAGGAGATGAGCGGCGCAGACGCCCCTTTGGTGTGTGAGCGACTGCGCTTCACTCGTCAATGCGCCACGCAGGTGTGCTTCGCGTCCGAGTTCAGGCGAGAACCGAATGGTCTGGAGACAGCCGCCAGCACCAAATCCGCTTGATGCCGCAACGCGACACAGACTCCGGTTCATGTTCCGTAGCGCAGGCATAACTCGCTGGGTCCAGTCTGAGGGATGATTCAGACGCTCCAGGTAGGTTTGGGAGGTAAAGACATCGGGGTTCATGACCGTGTACAGGATCAGAAATTGAGGCCCAGAGCCGACAACGGAGTACCGGCGACCCTGGAGGAAGCCGGGGATCGCGAGCCGTTCCTTCATGTGTTCATGGGAGTGCCAGTCGAGGTATTCGGCCTCGCGGCCCTCCTCGACATCGTGCCATGCGATCAAAGCCGCTGATCCAGCCCATCCCATTTGGACCTCCCTGACGGTTAAAATCCTCGACATATCCCTCGATCAGACGTATCACTATAACCGTAGTCACCGCTTGGGGGAACGTATGCCTCCGCAGGAGTTGCGCGTGGAACGGCGGCTGGCCGCGATCCTCGCGGCGGATGTTGCAGGCTATTCGCGCCTGATGAGCGCCGATGAGACCGGGACCCTCCGAGCACTCTCGGCCCACCGCGAGGTCCTGGATCGGCTCATTGCCGAACACGGTGGTCGCATCGCGAATACCGCTGGTGACAGCGTGTTGGCCGAGTTTCCCAGCGTCATCGATGCGGTGCAGTGTGCGGTTGTTGTCCAAGATCAGTTGGCGGCAAGCAATAATGGCATACCGGAATACGACCGCCTGCGGTTCCGCATTGGCGTTCATCTGGGGGATGTGCTCGTCAGAGGCAGTGACATTCTCGGCGATGCCGTGAACATCAGCGCTCGGCTCCAGTCTCTTGCTGAGCCAGGAGGGGTGTGCATCTCGGGTGCGGCTTACGACTATGTACGCAAGTCATTGCCGATGACCTACGCTGATCTGGGGCCGCAAGCTGTCAAGAACATTGAGGAGCCGGTCAGGGCTTTTCTTGTGGGACCTGTGGGATCGGAGCCTGCACCTTCGAGCCCATCAACACAGCCCTTCAGAGCGCTCCCGCTACCCGACAAGCCGTCATTGGCGGTGCTGCCGTTTGCAAACCTCAGCGGCGACCCCGAACGTGAGTATCTGGCTGACGGCATTACCGACGAGATCATCACAGCACTGGCCAAGGTTCGGTGGTTCTTCGTCATCGCTGGGAATTCCAGCTTCACCTTCAAAGGGCGAGCCACTGACACAAAGCAGGTGGGACGCGACCTCGGGGTGCGCTACGTCTTGGAGGGGAGCGTGCGACAGGCTGGTCAACGTCTCCGGATCACGGGTCAGCTTATCGAGGCTGAGACAGGAAGCCACCTCTGGGCCGACCGCTATGAGGGGGCTGTGGAGGACGTGTTCGAGTTCCAGGACCGGATCACCGAGAACGTGGTCGGAGCCATCGAGCCGCGCCTCCGCGTGGCCGAAATGGAGCGAGCTAAGAGAAAGCGCCCTGAGAGCCTCAACGCCTATGACCGCTTTCTTCGGGCTCTGGCGCAGTTCTATCTCGCCAGCCGGGATGGCATGGCGGCGACGCTGCGGCTCCTCGAAGAAACCATCAGGCTCGACCCTGATTATGGCCCGCCCTATGCCCTGGCTGCGCAATGCCACGTCTACTACATCACGCAGGGTTGGACTGATGACCGAGCGCGGGATCAGGCCGAGGGGGAACGCTTGGCGCATGCGGCCCTCGAACGTGACCGGGAGGACCCCACGGTTCTGTGGATGGCCGGTCACGCACTCGGATTTCTGACGCGGGACTACGAGACAGCCCTGGCTCTCCTGGACCGGTCGCTCGCCCTGAATCCGAACTCCGCTTCAGCCTACTGCTTTAGCGCTTGGAGCCGCTGTTGTTCAGGCTTCCCAGAGATTGCAATCCCCCAGGTTCAAGCGGCGTTGCGCCTCAGCCCCATCGACCGGAACATCTTCATGTTCCAATCAGCACTGGCGGTTGCCTACTGCATGACCGGCCAGCACGAGAAAGCGGTTGAGTGGGGGCAGAGAGCCGTTCAGGAACAGCCGAGATGGACCGGCAGCTATCGCCCCTTGGCATGCAGTCTCGCTCACCTGGGTCGGGTCGAAGAAGCGAAAGCCGTCGTGGTGCGGCTCCTGGAGATCGACCCGACGTATAGTCTCGACTTCATCAAGCGGATTTACATGCCATCGGCAGGGCGCGACATCTTTATGGCGGGGCTGAGGCTTGCGGGATCTCCCGAGTAACAGGTGGCTCTCGTTCGCAGAACCCGCAGCATTGTCTACTGATGGGATCACCACCGGGGGCTGGATCGGGAGGCATTCATGACGTCTGCCGCAGCGGTTGATCGGGTTGAGGTCCATGTCCTCGTGGATAATGTGACCGACAGCCTGTCCACTGTTCCAAGCTACGTCGAGAACGAATGGAGTTATCTCTGGCGGAATGGGATGAAAAGACTGTCAGGCCGGTGCATCTGCTGTGCCGCCCATGGTCTGTCATGCTTGATTACAGCCTATCGCGGCGAGAGCAGGCACACCATCCTCTTCGACACGGGGCCAGAAGAGGATGTCTTCGCGCGCAATGTCTCTCGGCTTGGAGTTGATCTCGGCACTGTTGAGGGGATCGTTCTTTCCCATGGCCACTGGGATCATGCAGGCGGAATGCTGCTGGCGCTCGACCTGATCCGTGAGCGCAATGGTGGGCAGCAGGTGCCGTTCTATGCCCATCCTGGCATGTACGCGACCCGTGCGATGAAGCAGCCGGATGGCAGCATGCGGCTGATGGAGGACATTCCGAGCGTCGAGGCCCTGACGGCACACGGCGCACAGGTCATCAACACGACAGAGCCGCAGAGCCTCCTGGACGACGTGTTCTATGTCAGCGGCGAAATTCCTCGTGTGACAGCCTTCGAGCATGGCTTTCCAGGGCAGCACCGCCAAACAGCGGATGGTGGCTGGGAGCCTGATCCCCTGCTCATGGATGAACGCTGGGTTGCCGCCAACGTGAAGGACAAGGGCCTGATCGTGTTCACGGCCTGCTCGCATGCTGGGGTGGTCAATGTCCTCAGGCATGCTCAGGATTGCTTTCCCGATGTGCCGCTCCATGCCGTTGTGGGCGGGTTTCACCTCTCGGGTGGGAACGAAAAGATCATCCCTGAGACGATCGAGGGCATGAGGGCGTTCGACCTGAAGACCATAGCCGCCGCCCATTGCACAGGATGGCGCGCGGTCATGGCACTGACGCAGGCTTTCGGCGAGCCGGTGGTTGCACCGTCGGCTGTCGGCAAACGGTACACGTTCTCATAGATCACGTTTGCTAACCTTCGACGACCAAATATGCTCCCATGGGAGCCCCCGGCGAAGCTTGGCTTTTCGGGCACCGCGTATCATGTATGGAGGCTGGACACCTCACCCAGCCAGCCGCACAATTCCTTCTGGAACGGCACCGAGGGTCCCATGGATCGGCAGGAGCCCAAGGTTGAACGGCGGCTCGCCGCCATCTTCGCCGCTGACATAGCTGTGGGGGTCCCCGAATGAGCACCCGCCGCCTCGCTGCCATTCTCGCTGCTGATGTCGTGGGCTTCTCGTCCATGATGGAGAAGGACGACGAGGGCACCCTCGTGAGGATCAAAGCACTCCAGCGGGAGACCGTTGAATCGTATGTGGCGCAGCACCATGGACGGACGGTGAAGACCACGGGCGATGGATTCCTGATCGAGTTTCCCAGCCCAGTGGAAGCTGTGCGATGCGCCATCTCTATCCAGGAGAAGACGGCAATTGGTCCTCTCCAACTTCGGATCGGCATCAACCTTGGCGATATCATTATCGAGGAAGACGGTGATGTTTATGGGGAGGGAGTGAATGTTGCCGCTCGCCTGGAGGCACTATGTGATCCTGGTGGAGTCCTGATCTCTGGCAAGGTCTTCGATGAGATCGAGGGAAAGATCGACCGCGCATTCGAGAGCCGGGGCGAGCAGACGGTCAAGAACATCACCAGACCGGTGCGGGTGTATTCGTTCGGAGGCACAGAACCCGCTCAGGCAGGTACTTCGGTCAGTAGACTTCCTCTCCCCGACAAGCCGTCCATTGCTGTGCTGCCGTTCACGAACATGAGCGGTGATCCCGAGCAGGAGTATTTCGCAGACGGCATGACCGAAGATATCATCACAGGTCTCTCGCGCTTGAAGTGGCTGTTCGTCATCGCTCGCAATTCCACGTTCGCTTACAAAGCGAGGACGGTGGATGTTCGTCAGGTCTGCCAAGACCTCGGTGTTCGGTATGTGCTTGAAGGCAGTGTCAGGGTGTTGGGAAGTCGTATTCGGATCACCAGCCAGTTGGTCGAGGCTGCAAGCGGCAGGCACATCTGGGCCGAACGCTACGACAGACAGCTTGATGATGTTTTTGCGGTTCAAGACGAGATCACAGCAAGCGTCATCGCTGCCATAGAGCCGCACTTGTATGCCGAGGAAGGTGCTCGTACAGCAAGCCAGCCTCCTGATCACATCAGCACATGGGGCCTTGTTGTCCGCGCTATCGGATTGGTCAGCAAGATCGGACGCCACGAAAATGAGCAGGCGCGATTGCTGCTCGAACGGGCGGTCACAATCGAGCCAACCTATGCGAAGGCCCATGCGATCCTAAGCTGGGCCGTGTGGTGGGCCGCCTACAACTATTGGCTTCCTGATGAAGAAAAAGGTATTGCGCAGGCCCAAAAACATGCGGAACAGGCGCTTGTTCTTGACCCAAGCGAACCATGGGCTCGCATGATCTTGGGCCTGTGTCTCAGCGCCGATGGACAACATGAACGAGCTTTGCCGGAACTTGAAGCTGCGCTGCGGGTCAACCCGAGTTTTGGGTTGGCCCACACGATCTATGGATGGGCACTAACTCAGGCCGGAAGATTTGATGATGCGGTCGTCGAGACGCAGACGGCTCTTCGCCTCAGCCCCGCCGACACGTTCCTGAGCTTCTATGAATTCGCCCACGGCTTAGCGCTCATGGCCGCTCGTCGTTTTGAGGATGCGCTTCCCTATCTTCGCAGAGCCTTTGTAGCCTTTCCAAGCTTCCCTGCCCATCACTGTATGCTGATTAGCTGCTATGGCCATCTGGGACTTCCAGATCAGACGAAGACGCTTTTGGCACACAGGAACTCTCTTGCTGCACCACCGTTCACGGTCAATTTGGTCCGAAGCGACCTGCGGAAAGTTGCGAATGGTCCGATTGTTGTGGAGGGATTGATTAAGGCGGGTGTCCCTGAGAGTTGATTGGCTGAGCAGCAACACACAACGCAACTTGTATGTGGTCTGCTCTATGGGTGTGAGGACCCTCTAAACCTCTACATTTTTAGCTTCAGCCGCCGTCCACAGGCCCAGAATAGCGTCTGGGTCAGTGAGTTTGAAAAGCTCCTCCAGAGACATCCCGGCTGAGAGGCCGTACCGAAGCATCTTCCTCCGGTCGGCTTCGAACGTATCTTGGTCGGCCCATTCTGGCTTCGCGTCGATCAAGGCGTTCATCATGCGCCAGACCCGATGCGAGTGGGATGGATCGAATGCTGGCTCAGCGGGAACGGCGGGACTCTTGGCGCAAGCAATCGTATCAGATCGCGTCTCTGTGAAATGCTGGATAGTTGAGGAACCGCTGCCGCTCCGCTCCAATGCCAGTCCCGGATGATATCGATCCATCTGCACTCCTGTTGGCCGATCTATTGGCTGGGTCGGCGGCACTGGATTGATCGCGCAATTCCGTTAACAAGAGACAATGCGACATCAGCTTTGTTCGCTCTCTGGAAAGCCTTTTGTGAAGGTATGAGGCAGAAGTCGCTCGAAGCGGCGGCGTATCTTGCCGTAGCACTCGCAGGCTGCTCCTTCGAGGCCAGTCCGGTCTGTCACGGTGATGTCTCCTCGGCCCTGCTGAATCAGCCCTCTCTTGTGGAGTGCTCCCATGACAGTGCTGACGGTGGAGCGCTGCACCCCAATGACTTCAGCCAAGAACTCATGGGTGAGCGGTAAGGTATCCTCGTCAAGTCGGTCGTGGCTGCTCAAAATCCAGCGGCAACACCGAGCCTCGACGCTGTGAACCGCATTGCAAGCCACAGTGTGAACAAGCTGGGCGATCAGGGCTTCGGTGTAGTGGAGGATCAGGCGTCGAAGCTTCGGACGGGTCGAGATCGCCTCATGCATTTTATCGGTGGCAATTCGGGATGCAGTACCGGGGACTTGAACAATGTAGCGACCGACCGACTCACGGGTGACAACCGCACTGATGAAGCCAATCACAGCTTCGCAGCCGAACACGGTCATCTCGGCGCTGCCGCCGTCCTCCATCACATCGACGAGCGATACGATGATGTCATGAGGAAAGTAGGTGTAACGGATAGTCTCGCCCGTCTCGTAGAGAATCGTACCCCTAGGCAGGATCACGCCTTCCAGATGGGGCTCCAGATACGCGAAGTCTTCAGGTTCAAGAGCCGCCAAAAGGCAGTTGGTTCGATGGTCTGTCGCTGTTCGCTCCTGCCGCATGCGCGAGGATCGCACTCCTTGGGGAGACCTGATCCGATCATTGTTTCGCGCCTAAGCTTGGCTGGCAATGCAGTCGATACGAAAGGCTGAGAGTAGTATCTCCGCACGGCCGTCACAAATTCGTGAGTTATGATGTTGCTTGAATTGGAAAACGAGCAGTTGGGTATTCTCAGGCGAGCCCTGGAAGCAAGAGCGCGTGACATGCAACTGCGACTGGGCAGCGATCCTGGTGACGAAGGTTTCCGGCACGAAGCGACACTCACGACCCAGCTTCTGCGACAGGTCGAGGCACTGGAACGGCGATTAGGCCACCGCGCCTCGGGCATGATCGATATCGAGTCAATGCCAATTGAAGATGAAGATTGAAAGCAAGTCCCGAATGCCAAAAATCGCGGGTTCCTACCCGCTATCCACAGCCTCCTAATTAGATGGTTAACGCTTCCTCAACCCGTCTCTATTTCTAATAGAATGGTGATTTGGAGGCGGCAGATGGGAAGCAGCGTCGAGGGTGGGAGACGGGTTTCCATGATGTCTGATGAGGAACTTCTTCGAACGATTGGTCAGGACCTCCGCACCCTCTACCACTACAGTTGCACGCTGCACTGGCGCCCTAATTACCTCCTGATCTGATACAGGAGGCTGCCATGTCAGGCGTGGCCATCGAGCAGATGCTCGAACTCTGGTGTGTGGAGTTGCGTCAGGTCAAAGCTGATCTCAAACTCCAGTTTGCTCATCCCAGTGTCGCGGCCTCTGCGGCCGCCTTCCTCGACGGTCTGCTCGGGCCGGAGCGGCGCAAGACCGGCTGGATGCGGGCGGAAGCCGCCGGTGATCCGGGACCATGGCGCCAGCAGGCGGTGCTCGGGCGCAGCCACTGGGACGCGGATGCTTTGCGGGACATGGTGCGCGACTATGCGCTCGAGACGCTCGCCTCTCCCGGAGCGGTACTGGTGATCGATGAGACCGGCTTTCTCAAGCAGGGGCAGAACTCGTGCGGGGTGGGACGCCAGTACACTGGGTCAGCCGGCAAGATTGCCAGCTGCCAGATCGGCGTGTTTGCCGCTTACGCGTCGGACAAGGGCTGCGCCTTGATCGACCGCCAGCTCTATCTGCCCAAGGACTGGACGACGAAGCCCGAGCGCCTGGCCACGGCTCACGTGCCCGATGCGATCCGCTTCGTCACCAAGCCGCAGATCGCCGCCGCGATGATCGAGCGGGCCCTGGCGGCCGGCGTACCGTTTGAGTGGGTGGCCACCGACACCATCTATGGGGCCCTGGCCATGCAGCTGCGCCGAGCTGGCAAGGGTTACGTGCTGGGCGTTCAAGCCACAGACCGCTTCAATTCCTGGGACAAGAGCCCGCCGGTGGCCGGCACGGCCGCGACGATTGCACAGGGGCTTGCTCCCAAGACCTGGCAGCGTCTGTCGGCCGGGATCGGCACCAAGGGGCCGCGCCTGTATGATTGGGCCTATGTCGCGTTGGCCGATCTCGAGGCCGAGGAATTCAACGAGGCGCTGACCGGCCTGTGGACGCGCGGCCTGCTGATCCGGCGCAGCATCAGCGATCAGGATCTGGCGTTCTTCTCGACCTGGTGCCCGGCCGGCACACCGATGGAGACCCTGGTGCGGGTGGAGGGCCAGCGCTGGGCGATTGAGGATGCGTTCGAGACCGCGAAGACGGAGTTGGGGCTGACGCACAATGAGACGCGTTCGTGGCACGGTTGGCATCGGCATGTGTCGCTGGTGATGCTGGCGTTTGCCATGATGACGGTGGTGCGTGAGCACGCCAACCGCCTTACCTCACCCCAAAAACGAAACGACGAAGCCCGACTGCAGCGCTGGTATGCTGGTCTGTCCAGGAAATCCGCCGGGTCGCCACACGTCTCCAGCAGCGCCGGATCGAGCCGGCCTTCGTGATCGCCTGGTCCGCGTGGCGACGAGCGCATCAGGCCATGGCGCAAGCCTCACATCGCAAACGAAAGGTGCAACTGTAGTGCTACGCGGATATCATCCGCCAGCCCTTACCCGCGAAGATTGAAGCTGCTCTGACACGCATTGATCGTGCACAAAGTCTGGGTGGCAACCTGAGCCGGCCGGCAGCACACTGGGCCAAGGCTCCACTCGCGTTCTAAGCAGTTGCGAGAACGGCAATGGCAACAACGAGAGAAGCAGCAAGGACGCTGTACTCAGCCCATGCGCACCATTGCGACTTGCTGTGAAAGTTCACTTCACCAAGCACTCCGATCCTCCATCAAGGCTCGTCCGATGTGCCCTGCTGATTCATGTTCTCGGATTGTTCCCATCCTACGATTTCGGCATCAAAGATCAAGCCCACAGGAGCATTTTCCAAGGGAGCCTTAAACTCCGTGGGATTGCGGAATGAGTCTGATCAAAAAATGGGACGAGCCGCCGCTCGATCAGTAATATGTCCACCTCGATAACTTTGGACGAAGGCTTCATCACTCGAATGAAGCTGAGTCTACCAGTTGGACGGGTTCTGCTGGGAGGATTGTCGAGATAGCATGCTTGTAGACAATTTGCGTACCGTTGCCCCGAACAAGCTGGATTGTGAAGTTGTCAAACGATCTGATCTGACCCTGTAGCCGAATCCCGTTCGCCAGAAAGATGGTTACCTCACTCCTCTTGTCGCGGAGATACTTCAGGAACGTGTCTTGAAGGCTTAAGGCGTTCTGTGTTGGCATTGCACTGTTCCTGATGGAAAGGCACTGCATCAGAGCAGACCATCCCTGTCAAAGGTATTGAATGCCGGGAACAGCCCTTCGAGGCGGTGTGATAGAAGGACGAGCATTTTTGAGCAGCAATACCGTTGGAACGAGCTTCCCTTAGTGGACGCGGCCATGGCCGATTTCAGCGACAAGGGGATTCCTTCAACCGGCACATCGAAGTCACCTCTGCCATCTTCGACGCCGCGAAGGCCGATGATATCCTGAAGGGAGTCACCAGTATCCGCCCTACATGAACGGATGCACAACGTGGATAAGAGTTTGATTTAGTTTTGGAATTTCTGGTTCTAATAAACGACTCTTGGATTGCGTACACAAAAACGGCGACGCCTCGGCCTTGACGGACGTTCAAGAAATGGGGCCTATAGATTAATCCTGTCGGAACAATAAGTTTGCTGCCTTGCCCTTAAAGAATTTTCTTTAAGGAGAAGTGCGCCCGTGGACGAGGTTTCCTCCCTCACCATCAAGATCAACCCGAAGCACGGTACCTTTGATGCAGCCGCATCCGGGGAGTCTGCCCTTCTGGCCCTTGTTGTGATCGCTGCCGACACTGTCAACTTAACGCTTTTACTCGTCCTCTGCAGGGTTTCGGCACGGAGTGGGCTACGCATCATCAATGACTTAGACGTGTTGGGGGAGAGCTGAAAACAGCAAAAACGATCTCTACTTGGTTAAGTTGACGGTGCCCCTGGGCGAGCTTACCCTCTCGTCGATCAGCCTCAACAGCGAAACAATGTCAGCCTCGGGCATGCTCCAACCACGCGCTCTCTGCCGCATGAACGACCTCCAGGTTCTTCTGGTCGGGATGCGGATGGATAAGCTTGGCTTTGCAGGCCACAGGGCCCTACAAGTCCGGTCAGAAGGGGAAGAATTCAACGAAACTATGGAGTCTGGATCGCGTTGTCTTTTGTTCTGCATGAACGGAGGACACCATGTGCCACTATCAAGGATCATATGTGTCCGAGGACAGGGCTAAGGCTGATCGCCAACGGGAGCTTGAGGCTAAACGCACTCAAGCGGTCGAAAAGCTGAGGCAGGAGGCTGACACAGCGGCCCAGAAAGCAGCGTCCGCCCCAGTGAAAGAGCCTGTTCCGGCGAAGTAGCTTGGCCTACATTCCGGTGATCATTGCATATACGATGCCCCGCCTTGGCGGGGCATTCCACACCCAATGCGCGACGTTGCCGACGCCGTCTCGTGGGCACCGTCAACTTAACCAAGTAGAGATCGTTTTTGCTGTTTTCAGCTCTCCCCCAACACGTCTAAGTCATTGATGATGCGTAGCCCACTCCGTGCCGAAACCCTGCAGAGGACGAGTAAAAGCGTTAAGTTGACAGTGCCGGGCGGGTTCTCCCGGAAATGACGCGGGGTGGATTCGACGCCCAAATCCTAAGTTATCTCACGCAATTAAGTTACACCCGCCAGCCCTCCACGAGTTTTCCGGGCTAGTTTTGGAGAACAGTAGTGGTCGAATTTTCTGCATCAAGCCTGGATGAACTGTATCGACATGAACTGTCATCGATAGAGTTCCAAATCTATTTTGCCGGAGTGAAGCGGGAGCTGCTTACTAATGAGGCCGTTGCCGCCACCATCGTAACGCATGTCATGCAATCCAAGGACGTTCGCCCGGATGCAGTCAATATATTCGGGTTGCTGCTCGATGAGGCGAGGATGGGTATCGAGAATGACAGCCCGTACGGCGAGGTGTTCCTGAAAAATGCCGAGAGAGCCATCGAGGCTCAAATTGCCGTCGGAGCCTGTCGACCGCTTCACCTCATGAAAGTCGCCGCTCTGTATCGGCGTGCCGGCCTGCCGGTGCCGGATATACTGATCATTGATCCTGTTGGGGCGGATATGCCTGCCGAAGTTCCGGTGCCCGACCTCGATGATACTCTTGCCACTTTGGCTGCGGAAATTAAGGCAGAAGGCGGTGGCCCGCATGAGTTTTTCAACGGCCTGCACGAGATGACGGCCGGCATGTCGGAGGAGATGCAGGCAGGCTTTGTCAATCATCTTGCATCGTTGGACGATCCTATATTCGAGCGCTGCGCCTTGTACTGGCTGTTGTCGGGGCCGTCGTTGGTACAGGAGGCTGCGGCTGTGGGCCTTCATTCGAAGCTCAAACGCACCAGCCTGCAGGTGGAGATTCTGTTCTATTTGCCAATCATCCGCGGCTGGTTGCCAGCCAGCAACACTCGGGCAATTGTCGATGACATTGGCAAGCTGGCGCGACGAAAAGATCTCTTTGACGCTCTTGGACATGACAAGGTGGAACCCATCGTCGGCGATATTATGGCCAGTGTTACCGATGGTGCCGGGGCGCAAAGCATTTCGATTGTCGGAAAGCGGAACAACCAAACATTCATCGCAATGCTTCTCTTGAAGACAGGGTATGGTATCAAGGATGCTTTTGTCATCCGCTGCCGCTCAAAGCGCGAGGCAAATAGCATTGTCTCGTACACTCGCCAGGAAGCAAATAGCCTTCGCATCGATCGGATGACTGCCGAGTTGTTGCTGGAGGCGGCATTGGCGGATGGGATGGACAATGGATACATGCCGGCGCCGGGCTTTATCGACGTGATGGAAGCCTGCGATTTGAACGGCCTGCGTCCACAGCAAAGAGATTTGCAGGCTCTGTTGGACTATGCTGATCCGCAGCGAGAGGTCCAGAATGCCACACCGGTGAAACTAGACCTGATGCTCAATGATGATAAGGCACTGGATGCGCTTTTGCCACTGATCGACAGTTGGTTTGAAGACACCGGAGAGACGCGCAACATCATGCGACGATCCCGCTCGGCACGGACGCTTGAAACCAAAATCTGGGCCTTTCTTGAAGGTCGGCGCGAAATCTGGGCGAGGCGTTTTCTGCAGACCGCGATTATCCTCAGATCGGCGAAGAAGAAGGATCAGTCGAAGACGTTAACGGCTGCGGCTTTCGCACTGATGCAGAAGCATCCCTTGCAAGACATCCCGCTCATGGAGGATATCGTCTTCACTACTCTGGAGGCTGGTGGCGCACGTTTGTAGTGATGCTTAGGGGAGAGCATGGGCATTGGTGCATGGATCGAGAGATATGCGGATCATGGTCTTTGATGCCGCTTCCCATGTGTCATCCACCCTGGAGCGGACAGACTTCGGGCGTGCGCATGAACCGGTGACGGCTTGTCATTTCATCCAGCCGTCCGTGTTGATCGTCGCGACATGACGATCTCGTTGATTGGAGGGATCGGTGTCCGGCTTTTCCATGGCGGCGGCGCGCGGCGGAATGACAACCATAGCATTGGCGCCGTGCTTGATGACGGCGTCGTAGGTCGGTTTGCCGTCATAGGCGCCGTTGGCGGTGAGTTGGCCGATCGCGACCTCGATCTGGTCGAACAGTGGATCCACCTGCGAGGCGTCGCCGGTGTCCTGGTCAGTCATCACGTGAGCGATGATCTCGCCACTGTCAGCGTCAAGCGCCAGCTTCGCCGCGACCTGGCGCCGTGCTTCTCCTCCAGCCATTGGCCAGCGCCGTGGACGTCAAGCCCGGCGCTGTCGATGACGCCGTGAACGGGCCCTACTCCTGGAATCCGGCGAGGCTGCCGCTCATCGGACGATCGCCAAGTCCACGCCCGACGGCCGAGCTGGCATGGTCGGGCACGGCAAGATCCAATGCTATCAACTCCAGCACCGATGCCAGCAGACCCTCTGTCTGACGCAGCCGCAGGCCGAACACCAGGCCCAGCATCAAAGTGGTCTCGATCGCCAATGGTCACCGCTTCGCCACCGCGACCTACCGGATTGCCGTGATGGATCCGCTCATGAACCTGGTGCGATTTGCCGATCAGGATTGACCCGCAGCAGGTGGCAACCTGAAGTTCACGGAGTTGCCCACTTTTAAAGCCCGCTGTCACCAGGACGGCGCCGACCTATGCGCCGTGGGTCCCAATCAGCGACCGTGGTCTTGAAGGCGTGCATGCTGGCGGAGCGCGAAGTATCGGTCGATCCCACAACCCTGTTTCGCTGGCTTCGGGCTTAAGCACCCGAGTTGGGCAAGCGCGTCCGGCTTTGTCCGCGCAAGATGAACGGCTCTTGGCGCGCTGACGAGACATTTGGGTGAAAGGTGAATGGATGTCTGTCCACCGTGCTGTTGGACAGACCGTTGATCTCCTGGAGTAGCGCGTTACTGGCGCGCCCACATGATACGGGCGGACCAGGAAATTTCCTCTGCTGGGATTACCACGTCCTCTTGGCTTTTGGTCAGTGACGTCATTTCCAGAGTCGTGGCCGAACGTCGCCTGAGTTCGTGAGCGAAGATCTGTCCGCCTCTGGTGCACACGACAATACGGTCGCCCCTCCTGGTGCTGGCGGTCGGCGAGACGATGAGAATGTCACCGTCACGGTAGAGCGGCCTAAGACCGTCGCCCGTGATCTCGAGAGCAAAGACACTCTCTTGTCCGAAACCAGGAAATTCAATCTCGTCCCAACCTGGTCCCTTGTTTGGCAGGCCTTCATCTGTGAACGCCTCTGCCGACTTTGCCTCTTCGAGGCCAATCATCGGGATCACTGAGCGTCGGAGGGAACCGGATGGTTCGATGAGCCGAAGAAAATCTTCCAAGGTCGACCCGGTGGCTTTGAGGACCTTGGAAATGGACTCCGTGGAAGGCCATCGCTGCCGCCCTTCCGGGCTCAACCGCTTCGACTTGTTGAAGCTTGTTGCATCGAGACCGGACCTGCGTGCCAAGCCGGATGCGCTCAACCCGTGGCGCGATGCCAGAGAGTCAATTGAAGCCCAAACACGCTCGTGAGATAACATTCTAGTGGCCTTCGCGAGGGATGAGACTCTATGAAACTCAGCCTTTGATTAGGAATTAAGTGTGGCCGCTGGTGGCGGCGACTACCAGGAAACCATTGAGACAATCGGTCTAATGGGAGGTGCTCTTGAGGTGGTGCATCTCTAGTTGCGGTTTCATAAAGGGTTATTTCGGCAATCTGCTCTGCTTTGTCCTAACAAAGCGCCAATAGAACTGATTATTTCGCCTCGCACCCATGGAATAGCTTAGTATAGGTACCTCCCTTTTGCCGCTTAAAGTCTCGTTCGAACGGCATGGATAAAGTTGGGCTATAGCAGAAAACCCCGCCTTGACGGCAGGGTTGGTGTGAAAATCAATTCTCATGGCGAGGTTGATATTGCCGTAGGGCCCTTGAGGCCCGGATTGCCGAATTCACCCGCGAGATGATGTTGGCGCAGAGGCTATTGGTCACCCGTTACGGCCAGTCAGCTCCAGTCGGGACGGCTTCGAGCTGGCAAAAGCTGCCCTGATACCCCAACCGCTCATGTCGATTGTCGTTACCTCAGGCCGCTCGCGGATCTGCCACGGCCTGTGCAAGTTGGCAGGAGTGCCTTTTCTCGCCAAACCTTACCGCTTCGGAGAATTGGTGGAGATAGTTGAGCGCGTACTCGAAGAAGCCACGACACAGTGACACATCCTTCCACGGGATGACCATCTTCGACGAAGTCGATCAGGATCGTGCCCATCAGAGCAGGGGCATGTCCGTCAAGTGTCCACGGCGTCCGCATCATCACTCACCGTTGGATGCGCCCTCAGTGTCGGACATCTCATTGATTGGTGTTGCTACCGCTGAGCAACAGTCAGGTGCGGGGACCACAAGGGCCGGAGCAGCGGCTCAGCCACAACCCCGCCCATCAAAGCCAGAGACACCAGGACAAGCCCAATGCGTCCCTACAGCGCAACACGATCCCTTCGGGTCATCAAGAGCCCTCCGTGCGTCACACATCGAAAAGAACTTAGCTGGCCTGCGGTTGGTTGCCAATACGGCCAAGCTGCTCCTGATGCCTGCGCCGACGGATAATGCTCATTGGCCGAAATTCTCATCAGAGCATCCTATGTCAGCCACTTGGGACTGACGCGCTCCAGGCATGCGGTCTCTGATGCGGCGAGTCATGTCGCTCGATCCGCATCGACGCCGTCACCGTGGCGACCCGCTGGTTCTGCTCGTCCCGCACCGCGATGATAACATCGCTGACATCGCCTCTTGCCAGCCGGCTTGTGCCGATCTCAGCCGCCGAGCGGGCGGCCACCTGTACGGCCGCGTCGAGGCTGTCGAACTCGGCGCCCTCGTCATCGTGCAGGAGCGGCTTCCCATTCTGGACATCGAAAAAGTAACGGGCCACGGCACTCTCTCCTGCTGGCCGATCGCGGTTCTATCCTGTCCTTCAATTGCGTGCTGGGTGCAGGTAAATGCGCCCTGGCCAAGGATGCTGAAGCCAATAAAAAGGCCCAGACTGGTTCCGGGCCTTTCATTGAGGTGTGGTGTGCGCTTAGTAGGTGCCGAACTTGAAGTTCAGCTTTGCGCGCGCGACGAAGAACTCGTTGTCGTCGCTGCCAACCGCGGGAGCGAAGATATCGACCGGCACTCCGCCTGTCGGGGTGAAGGTGCCGACGAAGCCGTTGCCGAAGTCGTCGTCGTCCTCATCGAAGCTGAGCCACAGGCCTTCGAGGCCGAAGGTCACCGCCGAGGAGCCGAACCAGTTCACCGGCAAAGCCCATTCGACACCGCCACCGACCACCCAGCCGGTGGTGTCATCCGTGTAAGCGAGACCGCCTGTGGCGTAGATCAACACGCGGTCGAACGCGACACCGGCGCGGGCCCGAACCGTTCCGAACCAATCCGACAGGTTGCTGCGGAACTCGCCGGGCACGAAGGTGCCGGGCACGCCAGCCGGGAGGAACGCAACAGTTTCATCCTGGTCAGTGTCGGCCCATTGGATGTCGGTCTCGAGGCCGATCACGAAGGAGCCGATCTGGTAGTTGTAGCCGATCTGACCGCCGCCGGTGAAGCCGCCGTCACCATTGTCCGGGAAGAACAGAGTGCCCGGAACCGCACCGCCGAGAACGACGGTCTGACGATCACTGTCACGCCAACCCCAGCCGGCATTAACGCCGGCATAGAAGCCGGTCCAGGTGAAGATGGGAACGGGCGCGATGTAGGGTGTCGGTGGCGGTGCTGGAAGGTCGGCCGCCGATGCGGCCGTAATGCCGGCCGTGGTGATGGCCGTTGCGGCCAAGAGGCCAAAAAGTCGTGTTCTCATAGGCTTCGATCCCTTGTGCGAGGAATTGCAAGAAGCAGTATGGAGCAGCTGTAAAATCTGACTATTGCATTCAAGCAACATGAGGCTGGATTCTTGATTACGGTCAGTATTATTGACCTGAATACGATCCTACATATTCATGAATCTGTCGACATGTTCGACACTACACGGATTGCATGTCCTACTTTAGGTGTTCTCGGAGGACCCCGAAGGCGAGGAGAGAACTGACCCTGCCCCTTACCCCTGGGGCAGGGTTTTTGTTTTCGACGTGCTCCGTCTCGACGCCTGCCGCAGTCAGGTCCTTCAAGCCGCTTGAGGTACACTGCGGAAGGATGGCCTCCTCGTCTCTCCAGAAGGCTGAATTGTGAGATTGGCTGCGAAGCGCAATCACGCAGTCCATGCCTGCCTCCGCTTCTGCAAGTGTTCAAGCTGTGCAACGCAGGGCCGCAGATTTCGTCGTCGACCACGCAAGCCGGGTGAGGGTGCATCGCACAGCGATCCGATCCGAAGTCTAACCCTCTGTTTACGGTTTTCTCGCAGAGTCGAGACTTCGCCGGAATCAGCTCACCCGGTCATCTTCCAGATGCGTCAGAGATCATGCGTTCGACCCGTAGACCGCCCTTCGCCCCGCCGCCTCTCCCCGGAGAAGAAGATACCCGTGAGATCGCCAACGTCGTGAGGCTGCGGCAGGCTCGAAGGAGCGCAGAAAGCGATCCCGCCCAGGACAGCGACGAGCCACCGTGGCGCCAGGCCTTCGTTCTTGCCGAGGGAGTGAAAGCCACGCGCACGCCCGATCGCGTCATTCGGGCCCGCAACGGCCATCCAGAGCCCCTGACGACCGGACCTGAGGATTCCGCTCCAGTAGTCGACGCGGCTGGCGGCAAACCC
This sequence comes from Microvirga ossetica, assembly GCF_002741015.1. Taxonomy (NCBI): domain Bacteria; kingdom Pseudomonadati; phylum Pseudomonadota; class Alphaproteobacteria; order Hyphomicrobiales; family Methylobacteriaceae; genus Microvirga; species Microvirga ossetica. The sequence continues at coordinate 693,699 of NZ_CP016619.1, forward strand.
GCTCACTCCGTCATCGGCGAGGAGGCCATTGAGGCTCCTGAGCCGACAATCCGAAGCCAGATCGCCGAATTGCGGTCGGCCTTGGCGGCCGAGGATTCGGTCTCGGAACGGCTGACCCTCCTTGCCGACAAGGAAGCTGCCCTCGCTGACGGCGGCGGAGAGGCAGCCGGCGCGGAGCGCCGGCTGATCGAGACGGCAACACGCTTGCCATTTACACTACAAGCTCCAGCCCCGGATGGATTGCGCCACCAGGAGCAAAGCCCAGAGATCCAGTTACAGCCGACGGCCATGTCCTTCAGCTTGGTGTCTGCAGCCCTGTCCTTCTCGTGGCAGGGCATCTCCTACGGATTGGCTGGTATCCGCCCGATGGAGACTTCGGACGCTCTGCCGGCCAGCCTTTCTGATGGGCTGGCATTTCCTGACAGCGGTGTGGCGAGCGATGCAGCATATGGCGGTGAGAGCGATCCAAGTGAGGTGATCGAGCCGGAGAATGCCACTACTGTCGAAGCCTCACGGCCATCGGAGGGGATTCCGGAGAGCATCACCACGACTGACATCGCCGCGATCACCGTGGAGGCAGCGCCTCATGCCGCGACAGAGACCTCCGTGTCGGGGTCTACCGAGGAGGTGGATCTCAACTACCTCTCTTTGTTCGATGACTTGATGCCTACCACCGTTAAGAAGCCGCCGATGGGGGAGGTGGCACTGCAGCTCTGGACTGAACCGTTGGCTGATCCTGAACCTGATGAGGCAACTGTGCCAGTTCAGGAGCGAGGTGAGCAGGTGCCCGATAGCGCAGCCTGCCAGGATCTTGCAGCAGCTCCTCGCACCGAACCGCTTCAGGAGGCGGGCCCGATCTTCGATCTGCCCAAAGTTGCTCCATCGACCTGGGGGCATCCGATCTCGCACCCGGCAGCCGTCGAGAACTGGTCCTACCAGAAGCCGGATATCGGGTTCTTGGCCGAGCCCCCCGAGCGCGAGGGACCAGAGCTGACAGAGGACATTCTGGAGGCAACGGCAGGCCGGCTTGAGAAAGTCATTCGCGACTTCGGCGTGAAAGGTGAAGTGATCCACGTCCATCCGGGCCCGGTAGTCACTCTGTACGAATTCGAGCCCGCTCCTGGCATCAAGTCATCTCGCGTGATCGCGTTGTCTGAGGACATCGCGCGCTCGATGAGCGCGGTCTCGGCCCGCGTCGCCGTGATCCCTGGCCGCAATGTGATCGGCATTGAGCTGCCGAACGAGACCCGCGAGACCGTGTACCTACGCGAGCTCCTAGGCTCGGAGGATTTTGAAGTTTCGAAGCACAAGCTGCCTCTCTGCTTGGGCAAGACGATCGGCGGCAAGGCGGTGATTGCCGACCTCGCCCGCATGCCGCACCTTCTCGTCGCCGGCACCACGGGCTCGGGCAAGTCGGTGGCGATCAACACCATGATCCTGTCCTTGCTGTATCGGTTCACGCCGGAAGAATGCCGTCTCATCATGGTCGACCCGAAGATGCTGGAACTGTCCGTCTATGACGGAATCCCGCACTTGCTTACCCCCGTCGTCACCGACCCGAAGAAGGCGATCATTGCTCTGAGGTGGGCGGTGCGCGAGATGGAAGATCGCTATAAAAAGATGGCGAAGCTCGGTGTGCGCAACATAGACGGCTTCAACGCCCGTGTGAGCGAGGCCAAGGCCAAGGGGGAAGTCATCACCCGATCCATCCAGACGGGCTTTGACAAGGCCACGGGGGAGCTCACGTATGCGGAAGAGGTCATGGACCTCACGTCATTGCCCTACATCGTGGTGATCGTCGACGAGATGGCCGACCTGATGATGGTGGCCGGCAAGGAGATCGAGGGCGCGATCCAGCGCCTGGCCCAGATGGCCCGCGCCGCCGGCATCCATGTCATCCTGGCCACGCAGCGGCCTTCCGTGGACGTGATCACCGGCACGATCAAGGCGAACTTCCCGACAAGGATGTCGTTCCAGGTGACCTCGAAGATCGACAGCCGCACCATTCTCGGCGAGATGGGCGCCGAGCAGCTGCTCGGCCAGGGCGACATGCTCCATATGCAGGGAGGCGGCCGTATCGCTCGTGTACACGGCCCCTTTGTTTCGGATATGGAGGTCGAACGGGTCGTTGCTCACCTCAAGCGACAGGCCAAACCCGTCTACCTGGAGGCGGTCACAGCCGAGGACGATGAGGAGCAGGAGCCGGAGGACATGCCAGTCTTCGATGAGAGCGAGACGGGTCTGGGATCGGGCGAGCTGTTCGACCAGGCGGTCTCGATCGTGCTGCGGCACAAGAAGGCGTCGACCTCATACATCCAGCGGCGGCTGCAGATCGGCTACAACCGGGCTGCTTCGCTGATGGAGCGAATGGAGAAGGAGGGGATCGTCGGACCCGCCAACCATGCGGGCAAGCGCGAGATCCTCATCGGAACGGGTGGAGCAGACGAGGACTGAGGCTGGCAGCAGACCGGACTGGCACACGCGAACGAGCATTGGCTCAGCCTCTAGCAGTCGGTGCAGCCTGCCAGCGTCATCTCATCTCCACACCGTGCCCCTGGGGAGCCTCAGCGCTCCCTGGGGGCTTGCCTTCAAGGAGCTCTCTCGCCGCACGCACAAATCCCTCACAACATCAGGAGGCAGACGTCTTGTCTGAATCCAAGATGCAAGGGCCTGATTGCGCAATTTCGCGTGTAGACCGCGTTCGGTCTTGCAGGAAGGGATGCTCCTAACCTGACAGGAGAACTCGATAGGCTGCAGGGGCCAACTATTCGCCTTGGAATCGCCTCGGATCAGCCTGGAACGGTACGTGGCGCTGGAACTGCTCGAGGCGACTTGGCCGATCGCACGCAAGCGCGACCGGCCCCAAGGCACTCAGAGTCTGGGCTTGATTTGGTCCCGTTCCGCCCGAGAGTTCGAAGAGGACGAGCTTGGATTAGAACTCTCCTCCTGGACGAAATAGGTGTTGATGAACGCTGCAATTCTGCGGCCCAGCGCCTGATCCTCTTTGAGGTTGCCTGTCTCGAGGATCTCGAGCCTGACTTCAAAATCCGGATCGCAGATGAGAAGGACGGGATCCTGCTCGGCGCGGTCTTCCGAACTATCCAAAAACCAGCCCTCGTCCGGGTTTGGGTCGTTTGGGTTGACACCTGCGTTCAGGCTCTCAACAAGATACCGGGCGAGACGATCGTTGATCCGCGTGCCGTCATCTTCGCCAAAGATGAGCCGGGGCTCGCCTTGCGGATCCCGGATGACGTGCTGCCGATCTCTTCCGGGTCGGGCGAGGAACAGCGTCCATTGTGACGACGGACTCATGGCCTTCTCCTTTCGTCATCAGTCGGCCGCGGAGATCCAAAATCATCCACCAGCCGACCGAGAAAGCGATGGCGCATCACCGCGCTCCTGCACCCTGGACCTGCTTAGGTTTTGCTTCACAGAGCCAAGAACGAGTTCTGGGCCTTTGCGAGCACCGGCTGGTGACAATTCTCCTGCTTGTCCCCGTTCTCCACGGGATTCACAGGGGTTGGCATCTCTTCAGAGCTTCGATGAGCCGAAAGAGAAGGACTGCCCTGTGGTTACCTCCGCTTTGGTCCGGCTGTGCTGGCTCCGGCAGGCCCCGGTTGATCTTGGATCAGGTCGGCCAGCGCACTAAACTGGGCTGATTTGCGTCACCGGGGCGGCGTGACCTCGATGCCGATCGGGCGCGTTCCATCGGAGATGATCCGCATGGTGTGTCCCAGAGGCAAGATCACGTCCTGCATTGTCACGTTCTGCGGGGAGGGCGCGTTATAGAGAACGAATGCCTCGCGCTTGGCTTCAAGCTCCTGCTGCCAGAAGACGTAGAACTCTCGGCCCACGAGAACCTTCTTGCTGGCCAGCAATGGCCTCATCTGGGAGCTGAGCGGTGCATCGTCGACCCGGAAGCCCATCGCCTTGAGCTGGATGAGCAGAAAGGCGGCGTTGCGCATGGCAACGGCGCCGTGCGATCGCGTTGGCATCGATCGGGTAGCGTTGGCCCAGACCGGCACCTCCTCGAAGTCGAAGACCTGTGCCAACGCGTCGATGGAAAGGCCGGCAAGCCGCGGATCCATGGCGGCAATCAGCTCCTGCAAGGAGGCCGAATAGATCCATCCCCGTATCAGGCTTTCCTTGATCAGGTCAGTGAAGCTTTCGGTGAGGGTGAACTCTTGAGGTGGAAGTGGTTTTTGAGCTTGCGCGATCAGCCGCTCAAACGTGTCCAGTTCCCTGCTCAGGTCAATAGGTATATCTTCAGTTCTCTTAAGCATATTTCCCAGCCACTTCTAAAGTGTGTCTTGCTCTTCTCCAGCCTTGGAGTGGCTTTCTTGTTACGATTGGAGCAGACATCCTTTATTGTTACTGCTGAAACATGAAAGCTGTCTGAACCTCTGCTGATCCGCCGCATCCGCCACGTTTCGGAAACCGTCGCCTATAAACGGTCCATCAACACATTTGCGAAAAGCTGAGTAGAGCGCCACCCTCAAGGGATCTTGGCCTATGTTCAGCGGACGTCTTGTTGCCTGCGCGACAATGTTCCTCGTGCTGTTTCCAGGTTCAGGATCAGCCGAGCCTGACTTCAATGTATTCGAAATCGATGTGGATTGGCAGCTTGCGTCGCTCCCCCTGCCGCCTGATCTTGAGCCGATCACAACATCCGCCATTCTGGACCTTGCTTCTCCTTCTCGTGCTCTGAAAAATCGCTCCGCGCATTTGCCTGCCATCGCTGAGGAGGCCGCAGCCAGCGGGGTGCCGCCGGCCCTTGTCGACGCGGTGGTGCGGATCGAAAGCCGGTACGATCCGACTGCCGTTGGCAGCATCGGCGAAATTGGTCTCATGCAGGTGCGACCCAAGACTGCCGCACTGTTGGGGTTCCAAGGAACCTCCGCCGAACTGGCCGAGCCGAGGACCAATCTTCGCTATGGCGTGGGGTATCTGGCCAAAGCCTGGCGGTTGGCCGACGGTGACCTGTGTCGTGCGCTGATGAAGTACCGTGCCGGACACGGCTCAGACAAGATGAGCGCCCTCAGCATCGAGTACTGTAGAAGGGCTCGCCAGCATCTTGCCGCTGTTGGAACAGAGATTGGAACTTCAACTGGGGCGCTTGAACAGCCGGTGATCCGCACGCGCGGCAACATTCAGCGCGTGCGCTCGGCAAAGCGTACGTTCAGCGCTTCCAAAGCTTCTCGTCCCCATGTGAGAGAGCGGATCCGCCTCAGTCCACTCTACGAGGCTGCAAGAGCCAACAGAGTATGGAGCAAAAAACATCGAGTTGGCGAACTGGCACGTCAGAAAACTCGCCTCACCCGGCTTGTGCCCCGGACGTCATCTCGAACGATCCAATGGAAACTGGCAATGCCGAAGGGTCGGGTTGCTTCGCGTTAGCGCAACGGCAATCTCGACGGTCAGTCTGGCATATGGCACCGGATTGATCGCACGCCAGTGCCGAGGCATTGCCTCCTACGTCAATGACATTCGTTGCTCAGTGCGAGAGGGTCACGAGCGATACCGATAGTGCCCCTGCACTATGGCCATTTGCTTCGACGGTTCAGCTGATTGTGTCTGCTCTGGCGCAGCCAAGATTTCCGCGTGGATTGCTTCTCGCCGCGCTCTGCGAAGGACAGGGTAGGGGTGCCTTGCACCTTCAGCCATTACTGCGGTGCTCCAGCGATTGCCCGAAAGACCGGCATTAGCCATGCTAGCGGGATCGCAACAAACCACCGGAAAATGTTCAAGTCGGTCCCCAGCGATCTGTCAAGCATCGGCAGCAGAAAGATGATCCCGAGCAGAACCAGGAAGCCGAACCGCTCCAGCTCGGCAAATGGCCTCGCCAATGCGTTCGGCAGAATGCTCAGGGCGACGCGGCCCCCGTCTAGAGGCGGCAGGGGAAACATGTTGAAGATCGCCAGTATCAGGTTCAGCAGGATCGACTGATAGAGTGTCTGAACCACCCAGGGTGCAATCGCCTCCGGCAGCACCCAGACGATCCGAAGGAAACCCGCCGAGGCAAAGGCCAGCAACACATTCGTCAGCGGCCCGGCCATGGCGACAATCGCCATGTCGCGGCGTGGATGGCCCAGACGCCCGAACGCCACGGGAACAGGCTTCGCCCATCCAAACAGGAAAGGAGCCTTGGTCAGGAAGAGCAGCGCCGGAAGCAGGATTGTTCCGAAAAGATCCACATGCTTCAGCGGATTAAATGTGACGCGGCCCAGACGATAGGCCGTGTCGTCCCCAAGCTTCCAGGCGGCATAGGCGTGTGCCGCTTCATGGAAAGTAATCGCGAGGAGGATTGGGACGATCCAAGTCGAGGCCGAATAGATGGTGCCAGGAAAGTCCAACCAATCATCCTCACCGTTACGCCCGTGTTAATCATTGATGAGGCTCGACCCGAGTTCGTCCGTCGATCATGGCCGCATGCTCATGCGACCTCCGCCTCGATGTCTGTCTAAGTCAGATGCAACCCTTCGTAGCCCTGACGAGTCTCAAGAGCACCGGCAATCTCAGCGCTGGTTCTCCACACAGCCTGAGTGCCTATCGTCCAGGCTTTAGAGCCGACGCCTGTTCTGGTGCCTGACGCTTACTGCCACCAGTCTGAGCGACCATTACACCATTTTCCAGTTTGGGGAGCACTGCTTGAGCCGGACGTGTTGGCGCTCGTGGCGGAGTTGGAGGCAAGCTCCGGATGGAGCCTGTTTGGGAAACTCCGGTCTGCGACAGACGTGCCGGGGATGAGCTTGCATCAAGCGGCAGCCGGTCCGCAGGCACCTTCAGCTGAGCCTGGGTTCGGGTTTGGGCAAGACGCGCGATCTCATCCTGGGCATTACCGAGCTGGTTGCGCAGCCGAGCAAGCTCCGCGGTTGCATCTTGGGATTGTTCCCGCTCCCGCAGAAGCTGCTTTTGGCTGTCTTGAAGTGTGGTGATACGATCCTGCAACTGACGTTCAGTTTCAGCGCTGGACTGGCTTGAGACCGCAAGCAAGCTCCATCCTGCAGCGGCTCCCAACCCGAGGATCACAGTCACAGCCCTCTGCCAGTTGCCGAGCAACGGTGCCAAGGTCCGGATCATTAGAACTCCTGTAATAAGGAAACTGCGACGGCTGGGGCGACAGCCTTCATTGGTCAGAATAGACGAGCCGATATGCTCAGCACACTGGCCCTAGAGACGCTGAGCATAAGGTTGCTCTAGTGACTTAATTATTAATTGCATTCTGCGCGACGCGACCATGGCCTCGGCTTTTCGCAGTGTTGCTCGTGTGGACGGCTGGTCAGAGGCTCAAGGTTCACCGCGTATCATCGCCCGCATCAAGTCATCGACTTCTTGTCAAAAAAGGTCTCTTAGCCGCACGACAGGTGGGGACGGGGAGAGTGGATTGGCTTAAACCGGGTTATCGCGGGCTGACCAAGACACGAACGGGCCGGCACCTTTAGATCGGACTAAGCTTCAGAAACAGATGAGCTGCCAATAGCGCGTCGTTTAAGGCGTCGTGCTGGGCACGCAGATGAGCAATATTGATACCTGCTTGCGAGCAAGCCTGACGGAGCTTGCCGGGAAGTCCGGATCGCTTGGCCAAAGCCATGGTGCAAAAGAAGCGATCTCTGGGATAAATCGGCTGTTCTGCACGCTCGAACTCGCGTCTTAACGTGTTGTATTCGTAGGCATAGTTGTGAGCAACGATTGTGACATCGCCTACGAAATCAATCAGATCGGAAACGACATGCTCAAAGTGCGGTTCGTCCTTCACATCAGCCAGCGAAATGCGATGCACTGCATAGCAGAAGGGGCTCATCACTGACCGGGGCTTGACCCGTCGGACAAACGAGCGGGGGGAGATCGTCCCGCCGATGACCTCAACAGCGGCAATTTCGATGATATGATCGTAAGATTGCGCAGTTTCGACGTCAATGACAACGTACCTGTCTTCGGGCTTCATAGGGCAGTATCGTCGATAGTTGGCTGGAAAATCGGGGGCTGAGTCGCTTGTTGCTCACGGGATACCGCAAGCCCGTTATGAATGGTACTGGGGCTCCAAGGTTCTAACGTCGCAGAGCATGCGACCAGCAATGGTGTCCTGTCGCCAGTTGGTGCACCACTAATCAGGATCATGTGCTCACACCAGGCCATGTTGGATAACAACCGAAATCAGTCCAGCGACGTTCTGGCCAGCCCGAGGACCTCGTCGAGTGCGGCGCACCCTGGGCTCAGAACAAGAGCAAGTTGATACTCGCGTCGATCGGGTACCTGTCTGAAACTATTATATTAACCCGCTTTCTCGAACCTGTCCGGACAACGACACCTTCCCATAGACGTCACATTGGGAGCAGTATCCTTCTCCATCAGTTGTTGGGCCCTGAATCATGGCGCAGACGTCAAAATCCAAGCGGCGGTCTCCCGGTCGGTCGATGGGGTACGTTCTTGCTACGTACTCCGTTACCTTGTGTTTGGGAGCAATTCTTGTTCCGGCCCCGCCTCGCGGCTACAACCCGGACTGGATGGCATTGAGTAGCCGGAAGCGCATTGCGCCGTCATTGCTTTCGAGTGCGATCACGAAGCGCACACGCCCATGCTTCGAACTGTCGGCATAGCCCGCCAAGGTGCTGACGCCGGAAAAGGTGCCAGTCTTAAAGTGGGCGCCGTCGCCGCTGCGGAGCAGGCTGGCATGGGGCTCGAAGAGGTGCAGCAATTGGGCAAGGCCGCGGGCCGTGAAGCGGTTGCCGCGGCTGATGCCCGAGCCTTCCTCGAGTTGGATGGACTCGGCGAGGTCGTGCCTGACGAGCATCTCGTTCGCAACCTGGAGCGACTTGTTGAGGCTGACGGGCCCGCCCAGGCGATGCCCGCCAATCTCCAGGAAGACTTGGTTAGCGATGTAGTTGTTCGAGCCTAGGAGCAGACCGGCAAGGATCGTCGAAAGGGGGCGTGATTGGTAGTGAACGTAGACCGGCTCCAGGCCCTCAGGCACGACTCCAGTCGAGATCTTGCCCTTGACGCTGCCGCCGGCCCGCTCGATGAATGCAGCGATCAGCTCGCCGGCATATTGCAGGCCCACCGTAGGGTTCTGGGTCAGGCTGATGCGACCGTGACCCTGGGCGCGCCGTGCCAGGAACTGGCTTATAGCGAACGGCGTGATCGGGGTCTGCTCCTCGGCGGAGCGGACCGTCTTGCCCTTGCGCACGGCGTGGATCGTGTTGAAGTTCACCGCGAGCGCGGAGTTCAGCGCATCGTAGGCCTCGTCGGTGGCCTCAATGCCCGGGATACGGATGTCGGAGGGGTAGTAGCTCGCGTCCAGCACGATGCCGCTGAGCGGCTGCTTACCGATTGCGGCGACCAGCGCCGGCGCGAGCTGAGCCAGCTCTTCGGAGATCAGAAAGGGATCGCCGCCACCGCGAATGTAGAGCACCCGGTCGCCGTCCAGGTAGAAGCGGGTCTTGAAGCGGTAGTCGGCACCCAGGACTTCCATCGCCAGCCAGGCGGTGACGACCTTGGCGACGGAGGCAGGCACAAAGGGCTTGTCGGCGTTCTGAGCGACCAGCTCGTTGCCCTTTTCGTCCATCACGAGCACCAGCCCCGACGGAGCGAGCGCTGCGAGCTTCTCCCTGGCACCGGCCAGGGCTTGGGCAGGCATCAGGAGCAGGGCGCAGGCGAAGGCGAGCAGGGGAGGCCCCATGAGGCCGCCAGCCCGTGCCCTCCAATGCGTCGTTTGCGGTAATTGGCTCAACATCGCGCTATGGTCTCATTGGCCTACATGGAAGATTGTACCTACATGGAAGATTGTATTTGCTGACCTGATGGTTGGGAATGTCGCCCGTCGCACATCCCGGACGTAAGCGAAAATCAAATGCGAGGGGTTAAGGGGAGGGTCTCCGTTCCCGCCAACCAGGCATGGGTTGCCGCCTCGCGGGCGGCCCGCTCGTCCTGGAAATCGTGATCGGTGATCGTCTCGAAGCCGCAGACGTGGCACTGAACAACATCGGCAAAGCCACCATCATGCGTGGCGAAGCTCAGGACGGATGCTGCGTCGCACGAACACTGTGGACAGAACCTCTGGCCCATGTGGCTCCCTCATTCCCCAACGATTTCTGCTGGGGAAGAACGATTAACGCATATGGCGCCGCTTGCGAGCCAGGGAAGCCGCGACAAATTTGTGCAATGCACGACGCCAGTGGAGCCGGGCCAAGACGATCAAGTGTTCCACTGCAAGGTCAAGATCTGGCATACCTTGGGTTAGTACCTGGGACATGAGCCCAAGGCAGCTATCCTCGGCTAGGCAGACCTTACCGAAGGGAAGGGGAGCCTCCTGGTTTGCCCTAGTGTCGGACCCTGGCCTCCCATGAGGGAGAACGGAAGGGCGCTCGACTTTGTACTTGGATCTCGTAGGCTAAGGCCGATGATCAATTCATCCCACAATCGCTAGCGGGAGATCGGATGTCCTTACGGTTTCGCGCTGGACTGATCGGGTGCGGGTTCTACTCGAGAAATCATCTTCATGCCTGGCGTGACCTGGCAGCCGACGTTGAGCTGGTGGCAGTCTGCGACCGCGATGAACACAGGGCCAAGGCGGCGGCAGTAGCCTTCGATGTGCCGCGCTGGTACGGCGACGCGGCTCGAATGTTCGCGACCGAGTCCCTCGACTTCGTGGACATCGTCACCACGATGCCGTCACACAAGTCGCTGGTCCTGCTGGCTGCCTCTCACAAGGTGCCGGCCATCGTGCAGAAGCCCTTCGCGCCGACGTGGCAGGAATGCCTCGACATGGTCGATGCCTGCGGGGATGCCGGTGTGCCCCTCATGGTGCACGAGAACTTCCGCTTCCAGTCCCCGATCCGCGCGGTGCGGCGCATTCTGGAGGAGGGAACCATTGGTGAGCTCACCTGGGGACGCATCACCTGGCGCACGGGTTACGACATCTATGCCGGCCAGCCGTACCTGGCATCAGAGGAGCGGTTCATCCTGCTCGATATCGGCGTGCACGTGCTCGATCTTGCCCGCGTGTTGCTCGGTGAGGTCGATCGGGTCTTCTGCGAGACGCAGAGCGTCAGGCCCGGCATCGCAGGCGAGGATGCAGCCACGATCATGCTGAGGCACGTCAACGGGGCCGTGAGCGTGGTGGATTGCAGTTATGCGGCCAGGCGCGACCCGGATCCGTTCCCGGAGGTTTTGCTCGAGATTGAGGGCCGACGCGGCAGCCTGATCCTGTCACCGGGTCTGGAGCTGCGCGTCACGAGCGATGGGACAACGACGGTGCATTCACTCCGCACGCCGCTTCTGCCCTGGACGTCCGAGCCCTGGCACGTGAGCCAGGAGAGCGTGCTCCATACCCAGAGGCATTGGGTCGAGTGCCTGAGGTCGGGGCGCGAACCGGAGACATCCGGGCGCGACAACCTGAAAACCTATGCGCTGGTCGAGGCGGCTTACGAGAGTGCCAAAGCCCATCGAGCTGTGCGAGCAAATGCCTGAGCCCGACGCCTCAGGTCATCTCGTGGATGAGCAGGGCCACCGCCTCTGGCGTGGCACAGCCCCGATCATACATTGTTGGCGGTCAGGAGGCGGCTATTGAACTCGAGTCACCCAAGCATTCCATGGAGCCACCATCGGCCGCCATCGTTGGCGGGGACATCACGGAAGATCCAATAGCGATCGCCTTGATCCGTCTCTAGGCGGTAGTAGTCGCGGACAGTCTTCTTCTCGTCGCCATGCCGCCACTCAAACGTGATGCGTTCCGGCCCGTCGGCGCGGATGACCTTGTGGTTGACATGGCGCCAAATGAAGCGCGCCGGCGGATGATCCGGCAAGAGGGCGGTCGCTACGGTCTCTGGTCTCCGGTTTTGTCGCAGATCCGGATCAAGGACAAGAAAGCAATAGGTCAGTCGTGTCGCTCTCGTGCAGTGAGCAGGTATAACTGCTCGGCCAATGGTGTCCGCCGACTGCAGACCTATATCGCCTGTTACTTGTGCATTAGGTGGGTCATGTCAGTGCCGCCCAGGATCACGCGGATAACCACAACGGACTGGGAGCCAAGCATCGACCGAATACGCTTAGGCGGATTGAGCGTGTTTGCCCGTCACAGCCTCAATCGCCTCAAAGCTCCTTGTGAGCGCTCGCCAAAGGTTGCCAATCTCCTCCGATCCAGGCGAGCCAGAGCTGAACTCGTTAACGCCGGCTCCATAGGCAAGGGAGAGCGACAATTCAGGGCTATGTGTAATCTGACCCGCCCATGTCGGAACATCGAGCGCCTGCATCGCCCCTCGTGCGTCCGTCACCATCGCGTCATCTGAGCCATTCTTGGCCGGCGCAGCGTTGATCACTGCCGCATAAGGCTTTTTCAGCTCACGGCAGACCTGGATCGTTGCCTGAACCGCGTCGACATCGAACAGCCCCGGACGCATGGGGATCACGACAAGATCCGCGTGCCAGATCGCCTCGGCCACCGAGGCTTCGGCGTTGGGCGGCGTGTCGATCAAGACCCATTCGACTCCGTCTTGCCTCGCCTTCGCTAACGTGGCCGCGAGATGCTTGGTGCCAATGTGGAGCGGAAGATTCCCTGCGCCCCGAACCTGGTGCCAAAGGGCCAAGGAGCCCTGAGGGTCTGCGTCAATCAGGAGCGTCGGCCGGGAATGCTCGGCCATATAGCTCCCCAAATGCGCGGCAAGGGTGCTCTTTCCAGAACCGCCCTTGCGGGAAGCAAAAACCAAGACATTCATGCCAGTTCTCCCAATCTGGGCAGATCGATGGTGATCGTGATTACGAGGCAGTAATTTCGTTTCAAAACTTTCCGAACACAAACGAGGCGCATGTGCTCGGCTCGCTTGCTATCGTGGAAAGACCTGCTCGTTGTCCCGGATCGATCAGGCCATGCATAGTCGCGCGAATATGGTTAACAGAGTATTGCTCACGGCAGCGGATTGACGATCTCATTCCATAACCGCGCTCACCCTGACATTCGCGTGTAGAACCCCGTTAGAAAGGTCACTCCTCTCCCCGTTACAAATGTCACTCTCCCTGGGTGATGGTGCTGGGGAGATTGGGTCTGATGACGGTGATCGGGATGAGCCGGCCGGAGATCGATCGGGTTCACATTCTGCGGGACGTCGTGGCGGAGCGAATTACGGTGCGCGAAGCTGCCCAACTGCTGCGGATCACACGGCGCCAAGTGTTCCGATTACTCAAGGCCTATCAGACCGGTGGTCCCACGGCCTTGGTGTCGCGCCGGCGCGGCAAGCCCAGCAACCGCTCCTACCCGGCGGCGCTGCGGACCGAGGTGCTGGCGCTGATCACAGCCAACTATGCCGATTTCGGCCCGACGCTCGCCTGCGAGAAGCTCGCCGAGCGGCACGGCATCGCTCTGGGTGTCGAGACGATCCGGCGCTGGATGATCGCGGCGGGTCTCTGGCAGGAGCGCCGGCAGAAGCTCAAAGGGGTGCACCAGCCGCGCTATCGGCGCGACTGCGTCGGCGAACTCGTCCAGATCGACGGCTCCGAGCACTACTGGTTCGAGGATCGCGGCCCACCCTGCACGCTTCTGGTCTACATTGACGATGCCACCAGCCGGCTGATGCACCTGAAGTTCGTCGAGACCGAGTCGACCTTTGATTATTTCCGATCGACCCGGGAGTACCTGGAGGCCTACGGCAAGCCGGTGGCGTTCTACTCCGACAAGCATGCCGTCTTCCGCGTCAACGGCAAAGGAGCGGTGGGCGGTGACGGCATGACCCAGTTCGGGCGAGCCCTGCATCAGCTCAACATCGACATCATCTGCGCCAACTCGCCCCAAGCCAAAGGCCGCGTCGAGCGCGCCAACGGCACCTTGCAGGACCGCCTGGTCAAGGAGATGCGACTGGCTGGGATCTCGACCCTTGAGGCGGGCAATGCCTTCCTGCCGGCATTCATGGCGGACTTCAACCGCCGCTTTGCCAAGGCGCCCTACAGCGACAAGGACCTGCATCGCCCGCTCAGCGAGGACGATGAGCTGGATGACGTGTTCGCCTGGCGGGAGGAGCGGACGGTCTCGCGCAATCTGACCCTGCAGTACGACCAGGTGCTGTTCATTCTCGAGCCGAACGCGATCACGCTGTCCCTCGCCCGCCAGCGGGTGACCGTCTACGACTATCCGGATGGGCGCTTTGCCATCAAGCACAAGGGCCTGGAGCTGCCCTACAGGCCCTTTGACCGACGCCAGCAGGTGGATCAGGCGGCGGTCGTCGAGAACAAGCGGCTGGGTCCGGTTCTGGCCTACATTGCCGAGCGGCAGAAGGAGCTCGACATGAGCCGGAGCAACAGCGCCCCGCGGCGGCGCGGCCAAGGCAAGAGCCTGTTCAAGGTGGGTTGAGCTCTCAGCAGTCACTCCCCGGAGGTGACATCTCTAATGAGGACAATCAGAGACTTGTCTAACGAGTTCTGACATTCGCGTGTGCCAACCAAGTTGAAATGTCGCTGTTCGCAGGATGGGGAGGCTCAAGGCTGACATTTTGGCTTGCATCTATCAGGAACCAGACGCTGGGTCATTCGGAAGTTGACCTGCTGGCTGGCTCAGCCGTCCAACATCTCTGCCAGCGCAACGTCGTCGGTCGAAGGCATCCGCCATCCGGTCAAACTCCGGAGGCGGCAGAAACCCGGTCGCCCGGCGGTCATTCTCATGCAGCCCACGATGAACGTGAACAGGAAGGCCGAAGCGGCCAGCCAGGATACCAACCGCTTCAATGGCTTTGGTTTCGGTGCTCGCCCACACGGCCGAGAGGTTGCCCAGATCCGCCTGGGAGGCGAAAGCCCGCATGCGGTGGACACCCTTATCCGAGAGATGCCACTGTGGGACCGGTGTCGTTGCCTCAACGACAACCTCAGGGTGGGTGATGACGTAGGCAATGCTCACGTCGACCTCCGGCAAGACAAGTCAGCCTAACCGGCAAAGGGGATTGGTTTCACTGCCTATGGCGGATGCAGCCGGAGGAGCACCTTGCGATCTGGGCATCCACGAATTGTTTACCCTCACCGAGACAGGATCTGTGCACCGAGCGCGTGGTGTCTCTGCCCGAACAGAGACTCTGGTGTCAGTGGTGAATGGCACTGGAGGTGTCGGAGAGCTTCCTCTCCACTGATGTCCTGGCTGAGGGTTTCAGACAGCACCCTCAGCCGGGGCGCGGACTGTCCGCAATCAACCCACGTCTGATGCATCGGTGCTGGCCAAGAGGAGACTGCCGTGGCCCGCTACTATTTTGACATCTTGGATGGCGCACAGTTCGTGCGCGACGATGAGGGCTCCGAGTTCGACAGCCCGGACGCTGCCGTGCAAGCAGCAGTCCGCGCGGCCACTGAGATCGGCCAAGGCCGGCTCGCAAGGGGCGAGACCAGCAATGTTGTCATTGAGGTGCGGGACGAGCGCAGCCAGCGGGTCTGCACCATCAGAGCTTCGATGGAAATCGACTGGCACGTCTCACGGCCTCAGGGACCGCATCCCTGGAGCGCCTAGTGGCGCAAGTCAGCCGATGTCAAAAGGAACCCGGCGCAGAGCCGGGTTCGTGTCGATGGGACAGGAGCATCAAAAGGGCTGCTGATCAACGCCTGACGCCCTGGGTCCGTTCCTGCCGGATACCCGGTTACACGCCCCTGCGGCTGCGGGAGAAATACCAGATCGCGGCGGCGACAATGATCACCAGCAGGATGATCCACCAGTAGTCTGCGATCCCTCGGACAGTTGCAGCGGGAGGAGCGCCGGGCGCGGGGGACGGGGCAGGGGTCTGCGCCCAGGCCGACGAAACAGCCAGGAAGAGAAAGCCCATCGAGGCTGTGAGTTTGCTCATGAGATGTCTCCGTGTGAGGAGGCCCAGCACAGCGACGCCACCCTCCTGCCAAGCTGGCCTTCTCAGGCAACGCCGTGTGGGACCGCATGTTCCTGGGCAAGCCGATCCGCGGCGCCTAAGCTTGGATCACTCTGACCAGCAACCGGAGCCGCCGGGATGATGAAGAGGCAGACGCTTGCCATCGCAGATGTCTATGTGCCGGTGCGGCGGCGGCAAACGCTTGATCCGCACAAGGTTGCAGCCCTTGCCGAGAGCATCATGGAGAAGGGGCAGCAGGCGCCCATTCTCGTGCGACCCGATGGCACGCGGTTTGTTCTGGTCGAAGGCTTGCATCGGCTGGAAGCCTGCAAGGCTCTCGGCGAGGCGACGATCGCTGCCTACTTCGTTCAGGCCCGTCAGCGTTGATCCGCAGGAGGCCGGAGAGGCTTGAGGAATATTCCCCCGCGACGCGGACGGGGCGGCGCTGGAGCCCTTGTCCGAGCGAAGCGCAAGACAGGCTGCCGGGATCGGTGATGAGGATATCCTCCTGCGGTCCCGCCATTGCCCATGGCGACAGAATCAGAATCCCTGGTCCTCCCTCGTTGCAGTCTGGCAAATGAGCGGCTGAACGTTACGGTGAACTGGCCTTCGCCCTTCAGATCCGGGCCAGCAGTTCCGCTTTCTTGGCGGCAAACTCCTCATCCGTCAGCACACCGTTCTTGTGCAGCTCGGCAAGGCGCTCGAGCGTGGCAAAGATGTCCTCTGAGGAAAATTGGGACGACTTCAGCGGCGCGGCGCCGGCCGTCATCGAAGCCACACGCTCGGGCTCGGATGCTAATCCTCCCCGGGTTGTGTCAGGGGTGGATGAGCGGCGCCCCGCTTCCACCACCGGCAGGTCATGAAGCCGAACGAGACCGTGCTGGCTCACGAACCGCAGAGATTGGTCCGCACCCTGTTGCTGGGACACTCCAGCAATAAGGTGATCCCGAGTGTCGTAGAGGGTGATCTGCCCGCTCCGCTCGATCGCAAGCCGGTGCGCTGCCGGGAAGATCGCGTAGCGCAGGTCGTCCTGAGATCCGGCAGACGATGGTTGGCCCAGCTCCGGTGGCCACCACATCCCCGACGGGGAGGCTGCTCCTGCCACGAACAGGCTCACACCCGGCGCGCTCGGCTGCGGGTGTGCCTGCGAGCTGGTCGCCGCCATAATGGATGGCTGCTGGCGCAGGAGTGCGGCCAGCTCGGTGCAAAGGGCATCCACGCGGGCCTTCAGGCCATGGTCGAACAGGCTGCCCACCATTGTCATGCCACCCTGCGTCCACTGACCCATCCCGCCGAGCTCAGGATGGTTGAACTGCGCCATGGTGCCGTGACCCACCACCAGCGCACGAAGCAAGGTTAGAACAGCATCGACACTGACCCTATGCCGCTGGGCGGCGTCCGTGACAATCTGCTGACCTTCAGGGGTGAGTTCATGCATCACAGGACGTGCCCGAGGTTGGGTGGCGGCAAAGATGAGCACACGGCTCCCAGTGAACATACCGGCACCTGAAGGGGCTCGCCAGCCTGCATTGGGGGCTGGCTCAGGCGTCTATCGGCGGGCGTGGGATCCTCCTGACCGGCGGATCCAGGCGGCATAGCGCGGGTTGCACTTTGACACCTCATCGCAGGCCTCGGCTCGGCCTGGGGCCTTGTTCCCATCAACAGGCCTTACTTGTCTCGACCCCTGATCTCGCCAGTCCCCGCGAACTCGTGAGTTTCCAACCTCAGCGGTCGGCGCATAAATGAGCTGTTCGATCCGTTCGCGGGAATGATGCACCTCGGAAAGCCGTTCCGGTCCTTAGCTCTTGTCGGCCTTGCCACCGCCGGTCTGGTCCCGTCGCCGTGCCTTGGCCAAATCGCCCACACCGCACCAGGAGCCCGCGTTGCGGCGTTCGCCCGTGTGCCGACCGCCCGCGCCATGGCCGTCTGCGGTGATGCGCTTTACATCGGCACCAAAGGCAACACGGACTATGGCGTCCCTCTGGCAGGTGGGCCTGCCGTGCGGGCCGCGTCCGGGCTCGTCGCGCCCAACGGCGTCGCTTGCTTGGGGAACAGACTCTATGTTGCTTCGCGCGACCGCGTCTCGACTTTCACACCCGTGCCTGGCGGCAGACTGGCCAACCGAGCCGACTTGCCGATCAGGCTGCCGAACCAAGCCCACCACGGCTTGCGCTACATTCAAGCCGGGCCAGACGGTCGGCTGTACATTTCGATCGGCTCACCGTGCAACATTTGCCAGCCCGAGGGTCTGCAGGGGACGATCATCAGCATCAGCCCAAACGGTGGGGACCTCCGGCGCATGGCCTGGGGCATCCGCAACTCGGTCGGCTTCGACTGGAATGGCGGGATTATGTATTTCACCGACAATGGCGCGGACGGGATGGGCGACGACACACCGCCTGACGAGCTCAACGAACTGCAGCCGGGCGCCTTCTATGGCTTTCCGTATTTCGGCGGTCGGGTGCGGTTGCGCGGCTTCGAGGCGGCGGCTCCGCCCGCGCCACAATCCCCACCCGCGTATGAGTTCCAGGCCCATGTGGCCACGCTTGGGGTTCACTTCTATCGCGGTGCCATGTTTCCGGAGTTGCGCGGCGAAGCGCTGATTGCCGAACACGGGAGCTGGAACCGCAGCATCCCGGTCGGGTACCAGGTTGTGCGGCTGCGTGTGGGCAGCAGCCGCTCCGGCAACGGGCAGAGCTTCCTGAGCGGTGTTGGACGTCCGGTTGACGTCAAGGAACTTGCCGGATGGATCGATTGTCGTCTCTGATGACGCGGGCGACCGGATCTGGCGCGTAAGTCGCTGAGCCAACCACAAGAACGCGGAATACGACGGAAGCATCGATAGCATTCGGAGATGTCCCGCCGCCACAGACTTCTTGTCGGAAAAGGTCTTCAACGGAATTCGCTCTCTGGGATGAGGTGAGTCCTAACGTCTTACCTGTCTTCTGCCAGATGGGGAGCTTAAGGATCTTTGGGGCAGCGGTGCTAGGACTGGTGTCGAAGGCCGATCCTGAGCCTGATCAACCGCGTGACCGAACGGCATTCAAGACAACACGCTGCAGGATGCCGCACAATGTCTCATGCTCCCTGATCTGACTGCGTTTTATGTCCCCTGGGCGTGCTGCACTTTCTTGATGAGTTCTTCAAGCGCAGGACCAGGTCCCTCGTCATGTTGGGTCAGATAGACAGCCGCTTTCCCCAAGCTCGTGAAGTCGGCCTGCTGAAAATCCTCTGGCGTGTACGAGGCCAAGATCTCAAGCGCCAGATCTTCCGCCAAGGCTCGGATCAGCTCGACTTCGGGGGTCATGCTGGATCTCACATTCTGCTGCCGCAGCTTACCAGCACAGTTCCATTCCAGCCAGTCCTCGTCAGGCCACACCGGCTGGGCAACAGCCCAAAACAGCCCTTACCTGCTTGATCCAGCACCACGGGCTTAATCGCTCGACTGAACTGGCCCAGGCGCCGACCACATTGTGCGAACACCAGGAGCTCAGAAATCTGATCCCATCACTTCCTCGGTGGTCACACGAAAATCCACCAGAGTGCTGGGACCAAAGGTGAGGGTCAGCGGCACGTCGGCAGCATCGCGGCCGCGGGCGATCAGGATCCGGCCGATGCGAGGATCATTGTTGCGGGGATCGAACGTGTGCCACCGCCCACCCAGAAAGACCTCGATCCAGGCGGCAAAGTCCTGAGGCGCATGCGGCGGCGGCAGGCCGATGTCGCTGATGTAACCAGTACAATAGCGCGCCGGAATGTTGAGGCATCGGCAGAACGTGAGCGCCAGATGAGCATAATCACGACATACGCCTTGCTTCTCCTCAAACGCCTCGAATGCCGTACGTGTCGCGCGCGAGTGCTCGTAGCCGAAGGTGATATGATCGTGCACGTAGTCGCAGATGGCCTGGACGCGGGGCCAGCCCAACGGAGCTGATCCAAAGAGGCTCCAGGCGACGTCGGAGAGACGATCCGTCTCGCAGTAGCGGCTGCCCAACAGGTAAAGCAGGGTCTCTGCGGGAAGGTTCTGGATTTGGACCTGCTCGGCACCTGGATCTGCTGAATCCCAACGACCGCTGTCGCGGACCACGGTTTCGGTTTTGAGGGTGATCGTACCAGCCGGGGCAACGAGTCGGTTGCACCAGTTCCCGAAGCTGTCCCGGTATCCCTCCACAGGCACGGATGGGGTTGTGATCAGGTAGTCTGGCCGCTCCAGGTCGGACACTCGCGACGAGTGCACATTGAGGATCGCGATCATGGGCGTGACTTGCCCGAGCTCGTACGTCATCTCGCAGCCGACACGGATCCGCATGGTGTCTCCTCATCCACGGAGGAGGGCGAGATTTGGACTACTTTCGATCAAGGCCGAACCTCGCCTGGATGGTGCCGGCAGACGCCCCGGGTATGCCTCTCGATGGCCGCCAAGGCGGCGTCAAGGGAAGCGAACGGTCTATGGTCGATGCCGGCCATGGTCTCCAGAGCATGGCCATCCGGGAGGATTGTGAACTGCTCAGTGGGTGCTTCGGTGATCCGGCCCATGGGGCGGCCGAGCAGGTCCGTCAGGCTCCAACCTTTGCCGTCATCGGTTGGGGTCACGGTGATATCCAAGCGTGCCTCCGGTTCGCGCACGGCCCAGGAAACGGGATGAGCTGTCGGTCTCACTACTAAGGCCTGCAACCGCGCTGTGTTCCCGTTCGCTCTCAGCTTCTTTGTATCGGGCGGATCGGCGACACCCCAGCCGCTTGCGGCTACGGAGTCGTCCTGGACATGGAAGACGGTCTGATCAGCCGCCAGCTTTTCGCCAGTCTGGAGGTCGACGCCATGCTCGACGATCACTCAGGCTTTCCGTTCCACTCCTTCCTGGCCTCGGCTCTCCTGGTCCGCCTGGATCAGGATGCGGATTTCGCCGCCGACCTGGCCGAGTGGCACAATGAAAAGCTTTATGGGGGCAGCCGCGGGACAAGGAGGCCGGGTCCATAGCTTTCCCGGCACTCCTTTGTCTGGCCTGTCCAAAGAATAAGCCGCCCCGTCAGGAGCGGCTTGAAGAGCCAGCACTGAGCTGGCGTTAGATAGGCTCCATCAAGCCTTCTGGAGGTTGGTTGCGGACTCTTTGCCGGAACGGCGATCAGCTTCCACCTCATAAGAAATCTTCTGGCCTTCGACGAGACCGCGCATGCCGGCGCGCTCAAGCGCTGAGGCATGGACGAACACATCCTTGCCGCCATTGTCCGGCTGGATGAAACCATAGCCCTTAGTCTCGTTATACCACTTCACAGTACCAGTCGCCATTGAATATTCCTCAAGTCCGTCAGTTGCGCTTCCGCCAAGTCATCCTGCCGCGTCTGGCCGAGAGGTCAAGCACTTGGTTACTGCTGGATCACAACTTAAATCCTGCATCATGCGCCCAGCATGAGGCCACCGCGGCTTCGACTGCTCTGGCGCCGATTGCAACATGGAATTCTCCCATGCAAGGACTCTACCACGGCGCCGGTTGCAGGCTTTTTGTCACATACCTGTTCCGCGTCGCTTTCGCGGACGGATGTCTCATGCGCACAGAGGTCGATCCTCTAGGTCCTGATAACGGAGAACGACAACAAAGAAGATGAAGAATTTGTTAGGGTTTTGGAGAGAGTTTGATTGCCGTCGTGACGAACCAATTCGCCTTATCTTCGCAGTAGAGCTTGCGCCTCCAGCAAAAGGCAACGCGCATGAGCAAGACGAAGCCCGACATCAATCATTCCCTGCATCCTGCTTTAGAAGAACTGCGGCAAATCCTTGCCAGAGAGCAGACGTTGGAGGCGTTTCTAAAACGCTCTGGCTATGACCCTTCCGCACCTTCCCGACGGGTCAGGGCACGAGAGGCGAGGGAAGTGGCTGAGAAGCGGCGCTGACCTTTCAACCGACGCAGTTTCATAAACAGCTATGAGCAAAATCAGGCTCTGGCGCGAGCTGCTAATGTCCTGCGCCATTCAAGGGCAGCAGCCTGTCTGCGCCGTCTCATAACCGGTAAGGCGACTGCGAGAGTCAGCAGGAACGCCATCGATGCAGACCAAGGGAGGATCACAGGAGACGTCCAGACAGATTGCCGATGGTTGAAGCTTCCTTCAAGCCATCGCACTGCATTCCCTAGATCCATCATGGTCATGACCCTGTTCGCGCCCTGAGGCAGTCCTTGCACTCCTGTCCCAAAGCAGCCCGAAACGGGACATCAGAGTCCTGCCTTCTTTAGAGGAGAGGGCTGATCTGACCCGCATCAGCAGACCAGCCAGAGCATGGTCGCTGGGATATGGTTAACAGCCGTTTAAGAGAAACTCCGCCCGGCTGGGCACCAAAGAGATCTGTGGTCTCTGAGCCCGATGCGCAACGCGGCCAGTCGATTGCGCCAAGGCCACCAGCACATGGCTGTTCGCCATTTGCTTGCGCAATCAGCAGAGAAACCAAAGAGAAACTTTCCTGACATATGCTGGTGAGATCACTGATGTAGATGTTCAGCAGATGCACCGAGGCTTTCATCAGCGGCTTCGGTGCATCTGGCGCTGCCATTGGAAGGAAGTCCTGTAGATGGAACTTGACGACAACGAAGAAGATATCAGGGACTGCCTCCTTGTGACCGCAGGCCACTTCATCGGCATCGGCATCGGCATCTCTGCCACCTATCTTCTGTGGTAGCTGCTCGCCAAAGACCCTCGCAGATCTCGATTGGTGCGCATCGCGACCTCCTGAAGAGGCGCACCATGCCACAGCACCCGTTGCAGACTTCTTGTCAAAATCAATGGCAACGAAATTTCCGGCCCCATCAGACGCATGATCGGCGGCACCATGCCCAGTAGCAACGTCGCGGATCTGGACAGCGAGAAGCCGCGTCCCTCTATCCACATGCCCCACTGGGCCTCGCGCTTGACGCTGCTCATATCCGATGTGAAGTTGAAGCAACTGCAGGACATCAACGGGACTGATGCTGGGGCAGAAGGGGTCGAATATGAGACCGCCGAGTGGCCGTTCTGGTATGTGCCCTAGGTTCGACCGCATAGCCTGACCGCAGTAGGTATCGAAGTACCCGTCGATCATCGCGGTCACCTTTACTATCTACCAGTGCAACATCGACCAGATGGAGCAGGCGGCATGACGCCGGAGCGCTTCGCCCTGATGCAGCTGCTGCTGAACAACGCGAAATTCGACTGGACCTATGGCGACACGGAGTATCTGCGTGAGCCGGTCGATTTCATTCCGCGCTATCCCAAGAACAACGTCGTGGCGGATCTGCCGCGGATCAGAAAGATCGCTTTCACCCTGCATAAGGACCGTGTCGCCATGTTCGACCGCTCCGGCTCCCCGCTGACACCCTTGTTCATGATTGCCTGGGTGGAAGCGGAAGGCTATGTGATCCAGGCTTCCGCCTTCGATGACAATGGGGATGACGTGGCGCAAGATATGATCGGTTGCCCATGCCCAAAGTGCCGGGATCGATGATCAAATATGTCCCTGGGATCATTCCAGCGCCCGATCTTCCTTAAGAATGGAATGGGAAGCCATATCTGCTCTAACCCGATATCGTTCAGGCAGAAGCTGTTCTCATCCAGCCAGACAAAGTAGCAGTATGAGATTCTCCTGTGAGAGGAGCTTGCCACGGATCAGGCTGCCAACTTCTTGTCAAAATTATCCTTATGCGAATACTATTGTAGACGCAATATAGAGATGACACCCCTCTGCAAAGTTCAAATGGCACTCTCCTGCTTTTCGGGGTTGCAGGAGGACGTGCCGCATGACGGTGGTGTCGATGAGCGCCAAGGAGTTTTCCCGGCTGGATGTGCTGATGGATTTAGAAGCCCGTCGGGTGACCGTTCGGGACGCTTGCGGCCTGCTCCGGCTCAAACGCCGACAGGTCTTCCGGCTGTTGAAGGACTTTCGCGCTCGTGGTGCGGCCAGTCTGATCTCCAAGCGGCGTGGCAAACCTGGCAACAACCGCCTGCCGCAACCGGTCCGTGATCTGGTCATGACGATCATCAAGGAGCGCTATCCAGACTTCGGTCCGACGCTGGCTACTGAGAAGCTGCGGGAGACCCATGGTTGTCCCGTGTCCCGAGAGACGGTCCGCAAATGGATGATCGAAGACGGTCTGTGGCTGGATCGCCGCCGACGGCTTCCTTCGGTTCATCAGCCACGCAATCGCCGGGAGCGCAGGGGCGAACTGATCCAGATCGACGGCTCCAAGCATTGGTGGTTCGAGAACCGTGGCCCACAATGCACGCTTCTGGCTTATATCGATGATGCCACCAGCCAGCTCATGCATGCGGCTTTCGTGCCCTCGGAATCCACCTTCGATTATCTGCGTGAGACCCATCGATACGTCGCAGCCCATGGCCGCCCGATCGCCTTCTATTCCGACAAGCACGCCATCTTCCGGGTCAGCAACACAGCGGCGGACGGCGGCGACGGCATGACCCAGTTCGGACGCGCCCTGCATGAGCTCAACATCGACATCCTCTGCGCCAACACGCCGGCTGCCAAGGGCCGCATCGAGCGCTCGTTCGGCACGCTCCAGGATCGCCTGGTCAAGGAGATGCGGCTTGCCGGCATATCGACGATCGAGGCAGCCAACGCCTTCCTGCCGGGGTTCCTGGCCGATCATAACCGGCGTTTCGCCAAGGAGCCCATCAGCCCCTCGGATGCGCACCGTCCGGTGCCGCAGGACATGGTGCTGGAGGATATCTTCGCCTGGAAAGAGGAGCGCACCGTCACCCGCAATCTGACGCTCCAGTACGACAAGGTGCTGTTCCTGCTCGAGCCCACTGAGCTGACGCGCCCTCTCGCCCGCCAGCGTGTGACGGTGATCGACTATCCGGACGGACGGCTGGCGATCCGGCACAACGGGGTCGACCTGCCATACCGCACCTATGACAAGCTGCGGCGGGTGACGCATGCGGCGATTGTCGAGAACAAGCGCCTGAGTGAGGTGCTGGCCTATGTGGCGCAGCGTCAGCAGGAGCGGGACGAGCAGCGCTCGGCCAAGGCGCCGCGCCGGCGGGGGCAGGGCGAGCGTCACATGTTCAAGACACCGTAAGGCGCCCCGGCGGAGCAACCCCGACCAGCTCCGCCGGGGCGCCCTCCCCAACCGGTTTTAGACCCAGGGTGTCATGTCAACTTTGCACGCTAAGTGCCATTTCTGGATTGCGCCGAGACTATAGGTCGCTTGGCCATGTCACCGACGTGATCGACCTACCCCTTCGAGGGCTTGGCGCCGGTCCCTGACAGTCGTACCATCAGGTGTCAACGACGCGGATGACGGCCCATGCACCTGCAGCGCATCGTCCTCCCGAGCGGCCATGTGACCTGGACCGCCTATGACGGCGACGCCATCGTCACCGAGATCCGTGGGATCGCCGACCGCCTGCATCGGCTTCGGTCGACCATCTACCGCGAGATCAAACGGAACTGGGTTCACGATGAAGAGCCGTTGTATCGCGACTATTTCCATGTGGCCGCCGACATGCAAGCTCACGCCGGGCGTCAGCGTCTGGGCAAACTCTCCCGCAAACCGGTGCTGGTAACCTACGTCGTGGATCGCCTCAAAGCTGGATGGTCGCCAGAGCAGATCGCTGGCCGGCTGCGGACATCCAGAGCGCCTGAACGGCTGTCGCATGAGACGATCTACCGGTTCGTCTACAGCTCTCAAGGGCAAAAGCTCGGGCTGTACCAGGATATGCCAATGGCACGGCGCCGGCGGCGAGCGCGCTACCAGTGCAAGCCCCGTGGCCTCGCCATCCGGCGAGCACCACCTTCGAGCAGTGTCCACCGGAGGTCGCAGCTCGCACTAGCTGCGGGCAACGGGATGGCGATCTGATTATGTTCCGCAAGGAACTGGGCAAGCACAATCTCACGTCACTGATTAAGCGTCAAAGCCAGGTGATTTTTATTCTGAGGTGCGAAACTCGTTATAAATAACAGACTGAAATCGGTGGACCCTGAATGCCCCTCCCCTATGCCCACCTGAGTTGGCGACCGGCGCGAGATCAAACGGAATTGGGGTTACGCTGAAGAGCCGCTGTGCCGCAGATACTACCATGTGGTCACCGATATGCAGGCGCTCGCACGGCGCCAGCGTCTGGTCAAACTCTCCCTCAAGCCGGTGCTCACGGTTTACAACATCGATCTCCCAAAGCTGGATAGTCGCCGGAGCAGTTCCCTGGCCTTCTCAAACACCCGGTAGCAGCTCTCTCCGACTTCATGCGAACACGAAACATGAGCGGACGCTTCGTACTCCCTTTTGGGCTTATTAATAAAAGTCAGATCAGCTCAGCCGCGTGGGCACATAATCACTACCTGCC
This sequence comes from Microvirga ossetica, assembly GCF_002741015.1. Taxonomy (NCBI): domain Bacteria; kingdom Pseudomonadati; phylum Pseudomonadota; class Alphaproteobacteria; order Hyphomicrobiales; family Methylobacteriaceae; genus Microvirga; species Microvirga ossetica. Next base: position 719,842 of record NZ_CP016619.1, read on the forward strand.
CTCCCCTTCCTCTCAGCTAAAAAATCTGGCTGCTCGCCTCAAGCCTGAAAATCCATAGCGCTCTCGAGCCCAAGGCGCCGTCACCGAAAAAAAGGGAAAAATCAGGGCTGATTTTCACTTTGCTCAGATCAAATGTCGAAACTCCCGTTTCATCTTTCATCTCGGATCTCGCCAAAATTTTCAGCTGAATGAATTTTCCGTCTCAAGTGCTGGTGCGTGTAGCGTACGAAACGAGACTGGATAATCATCTCTCGAGCAAAGAGTTTTACCATCCAACAGCCGGTAAAGTTTCACTGTGCCATAAATTTTGGGCTCATGCAGGCTGCCGAAGCTCGAGTATGCTAAGAGCTTGAAATCCCTCGCTCAGAAAATTGAAGGTCCACCCTAATCCACAGTATTACCTTCGAGAATGGCGTCATTCTCTCATACGTAGTGATGTCGATCCGCGCTCAAACCGTACTCCCTGGAACACCCACTATTCCGGATCAGATTGTCGAGAATCGTAACCCCTATTTTGATGCCCTGGATTCTGCTGATGAGGCGTGGGCTGAAGGTAGGGTCGACATCTCAGAGATGGAGGACCTTCTCGCAGGGATGCTCGCACGGCAACTCGCGGGATTTTACCAACTCGCTGGGGGAAAGTTGGCGCCCGATACTTCTGACTGAGCGGTGCCTGGAATTCTACCCTTCACGCATAACAAGTGAGCTTGGATAATCCCAGAGGTCCGTGGGCTCACTTATTGGTGGCCGATCGCCTTGATGGGCCTATGTCATTACTGAGCTTCATTCATCGGGCGGTTAATATGCAGTTCCACGTCAGCCCATCCGGGGATACGATCAAGCCGTGCAGGCGGTGCAGGCGCCCGCTTTTTCCAACTAAGAAACCAACGCGTCCACCTCTCGCAACTCAATTCGCGCAAACGGTGCTGAAGGGACCTCGTTGAGCCATCGCCGGACATTGGGCTCAACATCTGGACAACCCCCATGACCTGCGACCCAGGGTAATTTCGCATGTGCTGCCACTCGGAAGGAACCCACGCAAGCATGTTAGAATGGACATCAATCCAAAATTCTGGACCAGAATGAGCGGCCCCAGAATAGTATGGGATCTTGCGCTCTTTATATTCCTGGATACAGCCTTTTCGTGACAGAGGCAAAGTCTCAGGCAGTTGATTGGGTTCCTTCGGAGCTTCTGGCATAAAGCCAATTCTGATCCCATCCCAATATTGCCTTAAGGTATCGACAATGTTCTGATTGACCTCACTCTTGAATAAGGTCTTTGTTTCGGCTCGAAAGAATGGGGTTTCTGGAAGCTCCGTTTTGAGTTCCAACCACTTCGTGCCCAAACAAATATCAATTTTGCCTTCTACACCAATTGGTGAACCTGACAGAACCAACCATCCGATCCCGCCGTCAAGCACCACATAGTAGCACCTGTCATAGGACATATCAGGGTGTTGCCCCTTAAACTCCGATCCTGCAGTCAGATCATTCTCGCTATTAGCTAGGAGCGACTTCATCTTGTCGTGACGCAGAAAGACATCATTATATTGCCGGGCCCGATATCCTTTGAGCCACGTTGGCGCACAATCTCCTAGTCTCAGCGACTCGTTTTGCTCGATCCTGGTCCGAATGACCCTATTCGTTTCCTCAATTGCACGCCGATAGCCCTCGGCAATTTCCTTCAATGCAGCCTCTAGGGGATGTACTAGGCGCGGGGTACGGCAGAGACGGTCTATAAGGCCAGGAGAAACAGCAATCGCGCGGGCAAAGTCGGGATAGGCGTCCAGCATACCTTCTACAACTTGTGGCAATCTCATAGATCGCACATCCGGCAGTTCCGGCAACTCGACAGGATTCAACAGCAGTTTGCTGATTACGTTGTTGTCCGAGAAGAGATCATTGTAGATTTTCTTGAAGAAAGTCATTGATACTAGGCGCCCAGCATGCTATGTCAGATTGTAGGCAGCTTTTATGCTTTCTGCCTTGCCCTATATTATACAGATGGATTGTACCTTGGCAAAGCAGTTCTTCACGGAACGCCAGCTGCCAAACGCTCAAAAGCGAGCCATCTCAGAAACGATCACGCTCCCTCTCCGGAATTGGACGCCGAGGATGGTCGCGCTCCAACCTTGTATCCTCTTGAGGCTGCTGTTGTTCCGTTGGCCCCATGTCCGGTTCGTGGGCTAAATCATTAATCGGATGATTTACGAAGGTGGATAACACACCCAGTTCGCGCTTTTGGAGATTGGCATTCCCACCGCACGCGTCAATTATCTCCCCCTTGATCACATTGAAGACGTCTCCGCTTGCCTCTCCGTAACGGCTCGCGATATGCTTCTCGGCGTCAGGATAGCGCTGGACAAGTTCCCGCAACCGACCAAGAACAGTTCTACTCGGCCTTCCTCCAAATGACACAATCAAGGCCTGATCAGGCATTTGGTCAATTTGATACAGCGATAGACCATCCCCACCCGATTGTGTGAAATAGATTCTCGTTGGATTGTGAGTGTCGCCCATCAGGGTGAAATTAAGATCGCCCTCCCCGGTGATCCCTAAGATCGCATCCTTGCCCTCCCCTCCCGTGCCAGTCCCCTGATACTCAAAGCCGATGATCTGACCATCCAGATCTCTATGAGCAAACGCCGGGCGACCATCACGCATCGTTCGAATATGGGATCGAAAACGGTAGAGGACGTCGGGTGCAATCCCAAGCTGAACCTGAAGATGTTCATTGATCCCTTGGCGCAGGGTGATCCATTGATGTGCAGCTCGCCTGTGACGTGTCGCGCTCGAAAAACGTGCGGCAACGTGGGAACTGCTGACGACCTTGCTTATGCGAGGTGGGTAATGTGGGCCCGACAGGCGCTCGACCATGCGGTCACGAAGCGATTGTGCAGTGCTGTTGGAATTGACCGAACGAGGGAAGAGTTCTTCATTGCTCCTCGCCGACGTCCTCAAATCAGAACCCGACGAATGCATCGGGCTCTGACTAGCGAAGGCAGCGACGCTCAAAGCAAAGTCGCTGGGATTTCGCTTCCATTCACTGGCTCGTGCCTCGTCCATGACGGCCCGCTTGACCAAGGCTGCCTTGGCGCGACTGTAAACACGATCGGCTCGTGGGGGCCTGGCTGTTCCAAGCCCGGACTGCGTGATATCTCCCAGTCCGGCATCCGGCGCGACTGCAACACGCGAGGTATCGACATAGAGCCGCACATTTTGACGATGCCGGGTCATGGCAGTGGAAATGCTCTCCCGTCCCATGCCCCGCAGATTTGCAACGAAGCAGTCATCCACAACCAGCCCTTCTGCGTCCCGAACCGATAGGCAATAACCGTGCTGCAGCCTAGGAATGCGCGGCAGCCCCTCTTCACGATTTCCTATAAGCTCCGATACCCTCGTCGTGAGAGGTGCTGCGCTCGGGGCCAGAACAAGGTCCAATGTTGGGTCGAGAGCATCGCCTTGAATGCGCTGAATACGGGCGCGATCGCCCATCCGGATCGCAAGGCCTCGAACCTGAAGGTCTTCGCCAAACAGCAGATCATCCCCTGCGGCCAGGGTCAGAGCAACAGAATCACGGCTGCCCTGTGGAATAACCCGAACCGTGATGTCCTCGCCAAGCAAGGTGTTACTCTTCATCGCAGACCGGACACGCCGGTTGATTTCATCCACATCCTTGCGCCGGGGGGTCACGATTGCCTGTCCGATGCTCTGGCCGGGAACAGACTGCGCAGAAGCGGACCGCGTCCTTAGGTAGTCGCGCACGAGCCTTTCCAAGGCGGTCTGCCGGTCGGACGCCCAACAGATTGCCCCCGCCCTGTCATAAGCTTCCAGGGCCCTCACAGGATCGCCACTCGCAAAATCACGCGATGCCGACCGGTGCCAATCTTGACGTTGATGCTGGACATCCGCCGTACGGCACACCCCCAAGGCTCGGGCGAGCGCAGCCATGGGTGCGCCTGCAATGTCCCGTCGGGGGCGGGCAATGTCGCCGAGCAAAATCAGCTTTGTGCCGGTGTCCCCCTGACTGAAGACATCGATCAGGGCCGCCATGTCAGACGTTCCGACCCGATCGGCCTCGTCACAGATGACGACGGAATGGTGCCCCAGTCCCACGTCACCTTTCTTGACCCGCCTGATGAAGGCTTGAACGGCCGGCGCCATGCCCTCTGTGGCCTCCGGGTCAGTTTTGATGCGATTGATCCTCCACACCTCTTTGCCGCAGCTCTCGGCAACCGCAGCAAGGGCTTCTCCGATCCGAGAATTTTCGGCCTCTGTCTGGCCGCTGATAATCGAAACGCCGTTCCGTCTCAGGGCATGCCGCATTGCCTGGTGGTGCCCCTCGGGCCAAGCCGGCGATGTGGACAACGCTCTTTCAAGCGTCTCACTCGATACAAAATCACGCTCATTCCGCCCCTCCAGGGCTGTCCGCAGCATGGCTTTCTCTGCCTCGATCATCGCGGCGGTTGAATAGATAACCTCTCCAGACCTATTGCTTCCGAGCCGGACGACCTGTTTCGACACCACGAGTTCTCTGATGACGGCTAACGTCTCGTTTGCGTCGCATTCACACTGCACGGCCTCATGGAGGTGGCGCAGCAAAACCCGTTGCTCGAAGACAGCTCCACTCGCCTCGAGTTCGCGGACAGCCTCCCGTGCAAGAATTCTGGCACGCTCCAAGCGACTGCCCTTCTTGTCGCGCTCCTTCCGCACTCTGGCGGCTTCGATCGCGGCCATCCGGAATAAGGCAACTCCACTCCAACCGACATTCGACAATTCATTCGCCCATCGTTGCTCAAGCATGGCAAGCGGCGTTTCACGGTCCTTCGCATCGCGTGTGCCGAAGGCTGCAATCTGCGCTGCACGTCGATTCGAAGATGGATCGAAGCCCGCCTCCCCGGCCGCCTGCATGATCTGCGCACGCCGCTTCGAAAACAGTTTGATGATGTCGGGTGGAACGCCTGCGACTTGAAAATTACGGCCATCCCGGATGGATTCGAACCCGAAGTCGTTTCGCAACCCGCTCGCGAGCTCACTGCGGTAGAGGGCGGCGAGGGCGCCGAGATGCCGAAGAACGTCCCGGTTGTCGATCGCGCCAGTCGTCCCATCCTCCCGGACACAAAGATTCAACAGCACAGCATGCGAGTGGAGGTGTGGATCCTGGGCTCGGGATGTAAAATGCCGATAGACTGCGGCACTCGCCTCCTGCGCCGGAAGCCTGTGAATACCCTGCGGGCCAACCCGGGTAACAATCAGCCCCTCGGTCAAGGCATGATCGAGAGCGCGGCGCACGGCTCGATCATGGGAAGCGAAGATCTTCGACCGACCTTCGGGGGAGGCAAATGCTGCCAGAACGCTGACCGATTTCGGGGCCGCGCATTGGAGATCGTAGCCAACACTGCGCACCCCAGTGCCGGAGAGCCTCACAAGAGGCTCACGAGTCCCCGGGTCACGCCCTCTGGCAAGATCGCGCAAGATCCGGCCGTCGACCTCACCTTGATCAGAGCACTTTCGAAAGGGGGTCGAAGAGAATGCAGGCATCTCTCCAGACAGGCGGCGACCAGTCCACCAAATTCCAGCGGATTCGCCAGACCCGTTATCAACATAGTATGCTACCTGGTCGCGGCCCGCGACATGATCTTGTGTAAGGGCCCCCAACGCCCGATCGTACGCAGCGGCATAAACGTCCTCATAGGACTCCCCCCCTTCCCTCGCCTTTTCGGAAGCTTCGGCCTCTGCGTAGGCAGCCGCCATGTCATCTACGCTGGCCTCGGTTGAGAGTATTCCAGCCTCCCGTCTGATCTGGCGCGCCATCGACTCGTAATACTCAACGGTTAGGATTCTCGTGCATGTCATCATTGCAGTCGCGCCGTTGTCCTAAGGGTTATCAGTAGCGCTGGAATTGGGTTTCTTCTGTGCTTGCTCGCGATACATATCCACAATGAAGTCTGCAATTACATTGATCTGGTCGGCAATTTGAACCGCATTGGCATCAAGATTGGCCGCATGGGCGGCGACGCGATTGAGCGATTCGACACCATCGAGGGATGCCTTGAGTGCCTTCTCAAGATAAAGTTGGGGCGCAATCCCTTTGATTGCAGCGACAGCCTTAACAGCGCCCCAGAGCTTCGCATCAATGGAGACCCGCACTTTGTCCTGAGAATTCATCACTCCTCCGATCCACGCTAATACATTATATTGCAATGGCTTACACGGCGTCGTGGCTGCTTTTCAGCTCGATGAGTGCGTCATGTGTCCGAATTTCAGATCTCGCACGCACTGTACTCCGTCGAGTAAACTGGATGCGAGGGCGCTGTCACTCGCAATGCCAGATCATGGAGAGGAAATCCACAGAAGCTTTGCAATTCACCGGGAATGCTATTATAGAGCGAACTGCATCTAGCATTTGAGGGATCGATGAATGGCTAAAGACAGCACCGCCGAACTGAGATCGCTTCTAAGGTCAGCAGCGCGAAAGCCACCGGCCCGGGGAGAATCTCTTTATTCAAAGGTCCGTTCACTCTATCCAGAAATTCTCGAGCTGAAAAAGAACGGCTACACCGATAGCGAGATCCACCAGATGTTCCTGTCGAAAGGTGAGAAGGTCTCGCTGGGTACGCTCCGACAGTATATTCAACGTGCGTCGAAGGAAGCGGCGAATGAGTTCCGAACGGAAGGGAAACGAACCGCGACAATGGTTTCACGCACCGCTGACATGAACGGGAACGTTGGTGGCAATGGCATGCTCAGGCCATCTGAAGCCCTGGGCCAATCCCCTATCAAATCAATGGAAGGCAGGAAGGTATTAAGCCACAAACTCGGCGACGACGATGTGTAGACCAAAGAGCTTTATCAATAGGGAATAACAAGCGAATATGGCAAAGAATGCTAAACAAAGTGATGCTGCTAAACGTGCTGTTGTCGTAGCAAATGAGAAGGGTGGTGTCGGCAAGACCGTTGCGGCTCGAGCCTTGATTGACCACTTGCGGTCGGACGAGGTCTTGCGGTCGAACGGTGTAAGAGTTGCAGCCTATGATGCGGATGGCGGCGTCGGAGGCCTAGTACGTGTTCTCGGCACTCGGGGTAGCGACGGACGACTGATCAAAGAGCAGGATCCGATTGAGGGTATCGGCTACTATAACGTCCGTGCGGACAATGAGCGCAATATGCTCCTTGATGCTGTGGCCTCTGGTGAGCCGCTGATCGTCCACGACCTCGCGGGAGGCTCTCTCGCCGATTTGATGCGAATAGTCGACGGAGGCGAGGGGCTTGACGGCCTCGTGTCAGCATTCGTGCAACATGGTTACCGTCTGACCGTCGTACATGTGATTTCGTCAGAGATCGGTGCCTCTCAGTCAGTCGGTAGCTGGATTGATTTGGTTGGCGACCAGGCCGACCATGTTGCCGTTCGCAATACCCGTTGGGGCAAAGCCGCGAGCGATTTTCCCTTCTGGCATGGCTTTGTAGACAGTAATAACGTTTCAAAGGGCGGCAAAACCCGCGAAAGGCTATTGGAACTCGGCGGCGTCGAAATCGACCTGCCAGCCCTTCCGGCTGGCACCTTCGCCAAAGTGGATGCAAGCAACCTGCCGTTCTCAAAGGCGATCAACGACGCATCCCTTACCATCACCGAGAAGGCGCACGTTCAAAAGTTTATCAAGGACTTCGCGAACGCGCTCGCGCCAGCCCGTAGTCTCCTTGGGTTCTAGGACCACCTGGCGGATCGTCCGATCCGCCAACTCCAACTCCCTCTGCAATGGATTGTCGAATGTCGACTCGCGTCGATCAAAAACTTGCCTTCGACCGCTGGTGCAACGCTTTTGAAATTGAAGGCGAACGCCGGGACCGTCTTTGGACAATAATGGTGCAAAACAGCCTGTCGCCTGATGACGTCAACACCTATTTTCTGGGAGCTGCAGGTGTCCTCGAGAAGGTGGCAGACCTCGTACTTCAGGCCAATGAGACCCTTCCCGCAAGAATAGAAGAGGCCTCGCGACAGGCTGTGGGCCCTGTCGCTGAAGCTGCCACGAAGCGAGTGGCCGAGGCACACGCAAACCTTGCCGAGACGATGGGCGAAAGGGTTGCGGACGAGGCGGTGAAATACTTCGCCGCAGCGTTGGCCTCACGCAAGCTCCAAGTCTCGGCATCCTTCTTGGTAGGTGCCCTCCTTCTGGCTTTGGCCGTCGGATGGACTGGATGGTTCCTGGGACAGGCGACCCTCGCGGGGCAGGCGACCGAGATCGCTGCAATTCTATCGCGGCCGGATAGAGAGGAGTGGGTGACCCTCATGCGTAACAATCCCAACTTGACGGAGACGCGCAACAGTTATTGCAAGAAGGGCAGTACGCGCGCCTTCGAAATTCAGGGACGCGTCGGCTGCACTATTCCGCTGTGGTTCGATGCTGCGCCGAAAGTTGCCCTCAAATAGACGGGAAGCGACCTGCGCTGGCGTGGTGTCGTTGGAATAGCTTCCCCCATTTGGTTGAAGAATGCCGGCCGATGTAACTAATTTCCATAGCTTTACCCGCTCGGACGAGCACGAGGTGCCAATGGGATCTCCTTTGAGCGGAGGAACCCGGGGGCTCACGTCAGTAACGCTCCTACGCCACCTGTATGCGTCCCCTCTTTTGAAAACGCGAAGTGATCAAGGGGGATGGATAGCACTTGGGATCGCTTACTCGGCTATAGAAGTTTGCATCTCAGGGCAGCCTCGAGCACCTAAAGAATTAGGCCCTCCGCGGGTTCATTTCAAATTTTCCGGAAGAGCTCGATATAGGGCTCATACAGGAAGACACGGTTTCTCGCTTGGCCGGTGATCTCGCTGAGAATCTTGTGTTCTGTCAGGCGCTCAACGAGATTGTTCGCATTGGGGAAACTTACTCCGAGGAGTTCCCGCACCTGGTTAACAGTTACGGTCGGCCGGGTGTATAGATGCTCCAGAACCTGCATGGCCTTACCACCTGAAGCGCCAAAGTGCTCCGCGATTAGAACTCTGTGATTCTCGCGCAGATCGACGATTTCTCGCGCGGTGCGAGTAGCTTGCGATGCAACCGAGGCGACCCCACGTAGGAAGAACTTCAGCCAGCCCTCCCAGTCTCCTTTGTCTCTAATAGCTTGGAGGCGATCATAGTACTCCAAGCGATTTTGCTTGAAATAATGTGACAGATATAGAACTGGCTTCTCAAGAATGCCCTGCTCACACAAGAAGAAAGTGATCAAAAGACGTCCTACACGGCCATTTCCGTCCAAGAACGGATGGATCGTTTCAAATTGTGCATGTGCCAAGCCAATTCGGACGAGCGGTGCGATGTGGTCCTCTGCATGCAGAAACTTTTCCAGATCGCTAAGAGCAATTTCAGCATCCTGATAGGGAGGTGGCACGAAGGTAGCATTCAGGAGGGTGCTGCCTTGGGGCCCGATCCAGTTTTGGCTACGGCGTATCTCTCCTGGCTGAAGCTGGCCGCCACGAACGCCATTCAGAAGATGGCCATGAATTTCGCGGATGAGCCGCATGGAAAGGGGCAGATCTTTCAAGCGCGCGAGGCCATAGTTCATTGCTTTTACGTAATTGAGAACCTCATCTACGTCTTGAGGAGTCTCAGGATCAAAAACCTTAGCCTCCGCCTTCAGGAGATCGTTGATCGAGGCTTGCGTGCCTTCAATTTGGCTAGACAGTACCGCTTCTTTGCGAACGTACATGAATACAAAGAGATCAGGGTTCGGAAGCGTCTGGATTGAACCCTCAAGCCGGCCTAGCTCACGATGCGCCTCGATCAGGATACGTTGCATCTCGTGATCAATTTCAATGTGTGGGTCTGGGGGCAGCGGGGCCGGAATAAAGGCCCTGTATCCAGTAGGTTGCTTGATGTACCGGCCTGAACGCCCCTCATGCACAACGTAGTCTGCGGCCATAAATGATGTCCTTGTTATTGGCTTGCGATAACAAGAGGCTGTCCCTTTGTCCATACTATCGACGGACGATAATAAGGACCTTCCGAGTTTTCTATATTGAACCTGCTCGATAGCATAGCCGTACGGCTACGCTCATGTTTCCGATTAGCGATAATAAGAGAAACTCAATAGGGCCTTATTAACGCCGCCGCATAGTAGCGAAATGCAAAGTTATAACAGAAATAAAGGGCCTACGGATTTACTTGCGTTGCCCTTTGGGTGATGCACTCAGAAAATTAGCGCACGGCCCAGCCCCGTTGAACCCAACGATTCAGAAGTCCTCCGGAGTGCTTGTAGTGCCATCACGGACCGTCTCGTTATTCACCCGGCAGGCCTGTGTCGATATGGCCGACACGAATCCATAAGCCGGCACGGACATCGTCACCTTATTCCCCCAGGAACGCGAACATCCGCTTCTGCCACCCATGCTCGGTGTCTCCCCAAGAGCACAGTCTGCACGTGTGAGCTCAACTCACCAATGTATGTTAGTGCCCGAGCACCGCCGCAGCCACCTCACGATTTCATTGCGAGTTTCCGCAGGGCGCACATGCCCGAGCGGAAGCCGCTTCCCTGGGGGCAACAATGCGTAGTTCCATACTCGCGATCCTCGCGGGCAGTCCTGATATCGGCCCGTCTGACGAGCGGGCGTTCCCGCCAGACCTCAGCTAGCCGGCGGGAGACGGGGGTGTCCGGCACCGCGGCGACCACGATATCGTCGGCGGAATCGTCAAACAGGAGCGCCTGGCCAAGCGCCGTGGTGAGAAGCGAGTGCTCTGTGCGTCCGGCCTTGTGGACCAGCCGGCCCTTCGTGCATTCCGCGATGATCCAGCGACCGTCGACCGTGGCGACCACGTCACCTTCGCCCGGCCGCGAGTGCACCCGGATGGTCTTGTCACCGCGCCAGTAAGCGCCGGTCCAGGCGCTCCAGCCGACCTGCGGCTCCTTGGTCGGCTCCCATCTGGTGACCGCCATGAAGCGGCCGATGTCAAAGGCGACGGCCTCGCGGACCTTGATGCTGGCCGCGTCGATTGCGACGCTGGCCTAAGCCTCCTGGATCACAGCCGTGAGCGCCTTCTCGGCGGTGCGGCGCGGCTCGAGAAAGACAGGAAAGTACGAGCCCTTGCGTAGCTTAGGGATGGACAGATCGATCCGGCCGGCGCGGGTGTCCCAGGCGCGCTCGCGATAGCCGTTGCGCTGGTTGAGCCGATCCGGGCTGCGCACGCCGGCCGGGGCTCCGGTCAGGGCCTCCACCTCGAGGCTCATCAGGCGCTCGGCGGCAAAAGCGAGCATGTCGCGGATGAGATCGGCATCAGCCCCCTTTTCGATCAGCTCGATCAGGGCCATTCTCTCGTCGGTCATCGTCGTCTCCGGGGTCAGGGTCAGGTGTCGCTACCCGAACTCTAACCGAAGACTGGCGATGACCACCTCATCGGTGGCGCTCTCCTACACCACGTCCAGGGACGCTACCCAACGAGACCTACTTGATTACAAAGATTTTGCTGATGTCCTGAAGCAAATGGCTGGAAAGGACTGGAGTGAATTCCCCAGGATAACGACGGGGCCAGGAACAATCGAGCATGCTGGCGAGACCGTTGTTGCCGCAGTCTGCCAAGCACATGCCTGCAATGATCAGGGATTGCTCGTTGTGGCTGACCTGTCGAAGCGCACACTCTATGCGGCTTGGAAGCTCCGGGACCGTAAGATTGCTGTAAGCCCAGTCATTGGTGCTTGGCCAGAACGCGCAAAGGCGGAAATACGCCAGTGGGCAAAAGCTTGGACGTCGCCATAAGAATGGTGCGCAAGCTAGGATAAGAGCGCTTGAAACGGCTCAGATCCGAGCCGGAAGCAGGACGGAGCCCTCGCGTGTGCAATCTCTACAGCGTCCACACCACCCAGGCGATGATCCGGAAGACCTTCAACGTCAACCGGGACAATGCCGGCAACATGCCTCCCCTGCCTGGCGTTTTCCCGGACCAGATGGCACCGGTGGTGCGGGTGCATGACGGAGAGCGTGAACTGCTGCAGATGCGCTGGGGCTTTCCGCCGCCTCCGAATGTCGGCAACCAACCGGTCACGAATGTGCGCAACGTCGTCTCCCCGTTCTGGCGGGCGTGGCTCAAGCCGCAATACCGCTGTCTCGTGCCGCTGACCTCCTTCAGCGAGTACAAGGACACCAAGCCCCGCAAGACGCCGATCTGGTTCGCCCTGTCGAGGGAACGGCCACTGGTGGCCTTTGCGGGGATCTGGCGGCCGTGGACGGGCGTGCGCGGCACCAAGGCCGATCCGGCCGAGGGCGAGCACCTGCTCTATTCATTTCTGACCTCAGAGCCGAACGGCATTGTTGGGCCGATCCATCCCAAGGCGATGCCGGTGATCCTGACGACGCCTGAGGAATACGAGACCTGGCTGACCGCGCCGACGGAGGAAGCTTTGAAGCTGCAGCGGCCCCTTCCTGACGACATGCTCGAGATAGTTGCTGAAGGCCAGCGATCAGACCAGCCGGAGGCGGCTTGAGTTGAAGTTTCTTAGATTTGTGCTGGTCGCCCTGTCATTCGGCGCGGCGCCTCTTCCCGCCATCGCCGAAACCCTCGACGGTCGGCGCATCGTTATCATTGACGGCGACACCATCGATGTTCGAGGCAAGCGGATCCGGATCCTGAACATCGACGCCCGGAGAGCTTTCGCTCGAGATGCGAGGCCGAACTGAGGCTGGCCCTTCGGACCAAGGAGCGGCTCGCCGAACTGCTGCGCGCCGGGCGGGTCGAGGTCAGCCGTCATGGCCGAGACCGCTATCGGCGCACTCTCGCCACTTTGACTGTCTGTAAAGGCGATGTAGGAGCCATCTTGGTTCGCGAGCGACTTGCCCTGCCCTGGCAGGACGGCCGGGAGGCCAAGGAGCGCCGGCTGAAGACGTGGTGTGGACCTTGGGCGCGCCTGCCCAATTAACGGGTCAGTTCTTCCGGCGCGGATGGATACCGCACCGGCCGTCTCGATAGACAATAACGATAGCAGGTAATCACCTTCAGCCTGGAAAGTCTGCCCGATTGGCCGGGTGGACTGCTAGTCACATCGATAGCTTGGTTCAGATGACCCAGATTGCAGCGGCGCTCAGATCCACCTTGCCGATAACAGCGAACTTTATCGGCTGATACGCTGACCCAGTGCCATCTTGGTCGAAATACAATGCGCCATGTGTTTTGTTGTAGATGATCCGGTCCGAGGCATCATGCGCCTTCGAGCCGATCCAAAACGCATCGTCCTTGAGCTTGCCGCGGCCACCGATCTTCCTGAAAATATCCGATTCAAGGCTGATGCGATCTGCCCATGGATTGAAGTCAGTCAATTTGTCTACGTTTGTGTTAGCATCAAGCGCCGTTTTGAAGACGAAGTTATCGTAGCCTTCACCGCTGACGAGCCTGTCGTTGCCCTCTCCGCCTGACAAGGTATCGTTGCCTGTCTTCCCAGAGAGAAAATCGTTCCCAGATCCGCCGATAAGGTTATCCTCGTTCCAGCTCCCGTAGAGTTTATCGTTTCCGGATCCGCCGTTGAGAATTCCGTTCTCGTTTCCGCCGTAGAGGACATCGTCGCCAGCGTCGCCGTACAGAACATCCTTGCCAGCATCTCCATACAGGATGTCGTTCCCCTCTCCCCCATGAATGGAATCGGCTCCATTCCCGCCTCGCAGGACGTCGTTCCCGATGCTGCCATAGAGCAGGTCTCTGTCAACGCCGCCCCATAGCCTGTCGTTTCCATCTCCCCCGAAAAGCCGGTCTCTCCCTCCAGCTCCGTAAATCGTGTCATTCCCTCCCTCGCCATGGATGAAATCCAGGGCGTCATCTCCAATGATGTAGTCAGCCATTGGGGTTCCGTAGACCGGAAGGATGAACGTGGCCATGGCTGGTGTCCTGGTGAAGGGTGGGGGCGGAATGACTGATGGTGGAGTGAGCATATATCTTTGAGCGGCTTACGATCACAATACCTCTGATGAAGCGAGGTAAGACCAAAAAGCCGCGGGCCGGTTGGGATCCAAGAGCCCAAGGCTGCCGAACAGATCAAGGCACCCATGCAGAAGCTTGAGGGCGCTCGGGCCAACCGACGCTAGGCGCGCACGCGTGTGTTTGCGTGCAATGGCGGACCCAAGCCCGCGAGAAACAAGCGTCGCAGGATGGAATCAGCAGCCAATCCGCTGCTTGATCGTATCGACCTGAGACTTGGACCGGCAGACATTCTCGCACGGGACGCCGTCGCCATCACCATCTGCCCGGCTGTACCCGCCGCACCACATCTCCACAGCCTCTTGGCACGAGCTGGCTGCCTTGCAGCTCTGACGCTGAGCTACCATGAACTCCTTCACCTGCTCGACGCTCGCCTTCGCCGGCGGATCCGAGAGGACTCCCGCTGCGCCTACTGGTCCAGTGATCATCATTGCGGCAAATGCCGCGATCAGTACTTTTCTCATGAAAGGCCCCTTAGCTTCTTGCAGCGCGCCAGCCGGCCGCTCTTGCTTCTTCTTCAGTACAGAACCAGCGCTCACCGCTGGACTCGTCGACGTTGGTCTTCGCGTAGCTCCTGCTGCCCGGCATGTGATAGATCTTGCCTGAGCTCGAGATGTTGCCTTTGATGGCACACTTGCGGTCAGAACCCGTGGACGCCTCAGATGTTAGGCGTTCACCTCGGCGCCAATCCCAGGGTTCCACGAACTTTCCGGCCCACATTCCTCGCTTGGCTTTGCGCGCCTCAGCCTCATCGACGCCCGCTATGAGGCCGAGCGCGCCCGGCGCCAATACGATACCGTCGAGCCCGAGAACCGGCTGGTGGCGCGCTCCCTGGAGCGGGCCTGGGAGGAGAAGTTGCGCGTCGTGGAGCAGGTCGAGCAGGATTACGACCGTTGGTGCCGTGAGCAGCCCCTGGTGTTAGGTGACGACGATCGCGATGCCCTTTGGGCTCTCGGCCAGAACCTGCCGCAGGTGTGGCACGCCATCACGACGACGGCCGCCGACCGCAAGCGCATGCTGCGCTTCATCATGCGCGAGGTGATCCTCGACCAGACGAAGCTCAAAGGTCATGTCTGGCTCAAGATCGTCTGGCAACCCGGTGCAACCAGCGAGCATACTGTGCAGCGCCGTGTTCACACCTACAACGACTACGCCGATCTCGATCAGCTGCGGCAGCGGATCACGCAGCTGAATGCCGCCGGCACGATGGACAAGGAGGTTGCGCAGGTTCTCAATCAGGAAGGCTTCACAGCGGCGTGTGGCTGTCGCTTCCAAGGTGAGACTGTCTGGCTATTGCGCACCCGTTGGGGCATCGCTCCGGCGAAGATCAATGGCATTGCGGCCAATCCGCCGCGCTGGCCGGATGGGAGCTTCTCGGTTCAGGGTGCGGCCGTAGCCTTGGACGTGACGACGCAAACGGTCCTCACGTATCTGGCCGATGGGTTGCTGACCGGCCGCCAGTTACGCAAAGGACAGCCTTGGCAGATTGATCTGGCAGACGATCAGATCCGTGACCTGCGGGCTCGGCTGCAACGCACCAGACGACCAAAAAAGGAGGCATCATGAAAGCACCTTCAGAAAGGTGTGGGTCTTCCAGTGGCCAAAGGGGGCTGCAGCGCGCAAGCGCTGACCTCTGCGGCTCCGGCCTCGCAGGCGCGTCATCTTGGTATTGACGTAGGTCTCATCCAAGAACACCAACCGATATGGCTGCTGGCGCATCCGCGGCTGACGCTGCGTGTGCCAGACCCGGCGCTCCTCACGCACGTCGGCGCGTGCGCATTCCGCGGCCAACTGGGCTTTTTTATAGGTGAAGCCGTGCCGGCACAGCAGCCGCGAGAGAGTGGCCGGGGCGGCGACGATCCCATGCTCCTCCAGCAGCCGAGCCGCGAGTTCGGGCATGGTGATGTCCGGCTTGGCCTCGACGGCTTGGATCAGAAACGTCTCGTAGGGCGAAAGCCTCCGGCGTCCGGGTGGACGGCCCTGTCGCGCCGGAGTGGGCGATCCGGACGTCTTCTGGCGCTGAAGCAGCTTGATGGCGAAGCTGTCGCTGACCCCAAAGTGGCGCGCCGCGGCCCGGCAAGAGTGACCCGCTTCCACAAACGCCACCACGCGCACGCGTAGATCGAGAGAGTAGCTCTGGGTCATGATCCACCTCCTGGTCAGAAGGGAATCATAGCTCCCGCCCAAAGTGAACCCGTTGAATCCGCGTTCCTGTCCGATGCTCTAGTGGTCACGGAAATGCACAGCGCAAAGGCGCCAACGAAAGGCTTCATTCTAGGAAGATTCATCAGTGGTGGGTGGAAGCAGAAAGCAGAATTCGACTCGCTGTCTACAGACCAAATCGGATCCCGTCTATTGCGATAATAGCTTCCGCTCGTCCAGCTTTGGCCTTCGACCAATGACCGCACAACTTGCCCACCGCTGCCGTTCGTTGGCGTTTTGGATCAGCAAGTCATGATGCCAGTTGAGGTAACAAAGCCGAAGCGCGGCAGGCTGTCTAAGAAATCCGGCGAGTAAGGCTTTAGGGCGGCGCAGCAAGAACGCCGCCCCGTTTGACAGAGCCAAGATCAGTAAGAGCTTTCTAATCGTTGGATCCGCGGGCCCAGCTGTCTTTTGTCAAGAATCTGGCCCGCCGTCGCCGGAGCGGTCAACCCTCCCCTGCTCGTCACCCCTCTGGCACCTTCCAGGGCGCATAGGAGATGTAGGCCAGACGGATGAACAGCAGCGTCAGAGTTTTCTGAACGGAAATTTCCATCGCTCGCGGTTCGTCCGTCTCGCTATCATAGAGCAACTGGCAGGATTGCCCGGTTAGGTCCTCACGTGTCGCGATCCACAGGAGGTCGATCACAACCTGCCCCGGCGTATGAGTCACCAGGTAGCCGCCGATCCGGTGAACCGGTGGAGCGTTCCAGGTCACCTGCTTTTGCCTGCCCTCGCCGTCCAGCTCCACATCACCGATTCCCGCCGCTCGGCCGCGAAAGCCAGGCCCACGGCCCTGGAACAGGCCCGTGAACGTGAAGCGCCGCCGCGGCGTGACCGGGATCAGAGCGATTAAGCGCCGGGCGTCATCACGGGCGAAGGTCTGCCCATCCCTCGTCAGGCGATCGAGCAATGCATGCGCCTCGAGCCGCGCCTCCATCGGAAGGTCTTGATCGCTCATGCCCTTACTCATCGGTGGCCTCCCCGTCAGCGGAGGGCCCCGGATCGACAGCGGCGAACGCGTCTATCAGCCACTGCGGCGTCCCCCTTTCGACCGGCACGATGCGGATCAGCTCATCGTCCAGGATGAGCCTGACCGTACCAACGCCGGCGGCTTTGGCCTGCGCCAGGCGATCAGAGAGGGTATCCCACGGCAACATGATATCCGGGACGGTGGGCTCAGCCGTCGGGTCTATGACCTGGAGAAGGATGCGCGCGTCGAGCCCGCCCTCCTCCAGAACCAGCCCATGCGAAGCCACCAGAGCGGCAAGGCGATTGTAGTACGCACGCGCCAGTTCACCTCCCGTGAGACGCTTCAGGCTAATGGTGAAGTCGACGTGTCTGAGGAGCGAGGCTGGAAAGCCGGCATCGACGAGCGCCTTGAGGCACTCGACATGCAAGCGGGCCGGATCCGGGTCGGTGCGGGCGATCTCACCGATTTCGTCCTGAGCCACTTCCGTCGTCAGGATGAAGATCGCATCAGCCAGGGAACACAACTTGCCGGCTTCATCGACAATGTAACCATAGCTCCACATCTGCTCGAGGTGCGTGCGCAGGTTCGGGTGGGCTCGATCGATATCCTGAAGCACGAACACGCCGTCAGGGCTGTCCTTCAGGACCTGCAGCAACGAGGACCCTTCTGTTGCGGGGGAAGACGAGAAGATATGAGCGATATCCTCGCCTGGATTGCCAGCCAGCTTGTACAGGCCGCCCATTCTCTTCAGGGATTGAACGAGGCCAACGACCAGATCGAGATGGTCTCCTTCGACATTCGGGCCGGCAATAAGGAAGACGCCAGGCCGGCGCTGCAGGGGGCCGAGCGCGATGTGGCTGTAGGCCTCCAGGGCGAAGACCTCGACAGCGGCATCCTGGCCGAGGATACGTTTCCTGGTGAGTGCGACGAGGCCGCGTTTGACTTGTGCAGGATCTTCTTGTGGTGTGGACATGGAATAGGTCTCAATGAGGGTTGATGATGAGTGTGGGATGGCCTGCGTTGTGCGGGCCGCCCGTCGAAGGATCGACAATGTCACTCTCGTCTCAGGCGCTGCGCCGCTTCGGGCCGGCCTTTCAGCAAGGCGTGAGGGGTCCTTTTTGGGATTTTTCCCTTCTATCCTTCACCCGTCCGATACTCTTCCCGTCATTCTCTCCTGGGATTGTTTCACCTTTCCTCGTGACGTGCCCGGCACACACCGACCCAGTCGAAGGCAAGCCGCCGGTCCGATGATCGGCAGGGACATGCGACAGTGCGTTGCTCTTTGAGATCCTCGCGAGTTGCTGAGGATGGCCGCGCCGCTGGATCTCAGGGTTACGATGACCGCAGCCGCATCAGTGGCTCAGCTGCGGACCCCGGCTCTGGTCGGGCGAAGAGACGCTCACCACAAGTTTCCTCGCGTGGAAACGAAAGGCGCCAATGCGGCTCTCGCGTCAGCGGACTCTGTGGATCACGCGACGGCGATGAGTGTGATGATCCTCTGCAAATAGGGACGGCCTAGGGGCCCAATCCCGTTACTGCGCCGTCGCGCGCGACGAGGGCAATCCGGACACTGACACGCCTGACCAGTGGTCGGCGCCGCCAAGTCTCGGCGAGCGTACGGAAGACAGGCGTATCGGGCACGGCGGCAACGACGACGTCAGCGGCGGCGATATCGAACAGCAACGCCTCCCCGAGCGCTGTCGTCAGCAGCAAACGCTCGGAGCGCCCCGGCTTCCGGGCCAGCGGCCCCTTGCTGCATTTTGCGACAATGGATTTGCTTCAGTTTAGTGGAGAGCGGTTTTGCAACTATCCGGCCAGCCTTTCGAACTGAACCGGACTGACATAGTCCAGTGTTGAATGACGCCGGACGGGATTGTAGAAGCCGTCGATGTAACGCCCAATGGCCTCCCGGGCCTCGGCCCTGGTCTGGAACACGGTGCGCCAGACCAATTCGGATTTCAAGGTCTTGAAGAAGGTCTCGACCACCGAGTTGTCGTAGCAATTTCCCTTCCCGGACATCGAGATCCGGATGCCGTGCTTCCGCAACTCGGCCTGATACTCGATCGAACAATATTGGCTGCCACGGTCCGCGTGATGGGTCAGCCCCTCACTGGGCCTTCGGATCACCAGAGCCTTGCGCAGCGCCTCAAGCGCCAGCTCCTTGTGCAGTCGGTCGCTGACCGCCCAGCCAACCACCCGTCGGGCAAACAGATCCAGGACCACGGCCAGATAGAGCCAGCCCTCACCCGTCCACACGTACGAGATATCAGCGTTCCATTTCTGGTTCGGGCGCTCGGCCGAGAAGTCCTGCTCGAGCAGGTTGGGAGCAATAGGAAAGGCGTGGTGGCTGTCGGTGGTGCGCTTGAAGCGACGTTTCTGCCGGGCCTTGAGCCCATTCTCGCGCATCAGTCGGGCCGTCCGACGGCGCCCGATCGGCAGGCCCTGATCCTGGAGTTCGCGCGTCATCCGTGGGCTGCCATAGGTGCCATTCGATTCTCGAAAGGCGGATCGGACATGGGCGAGCAGCATCAGATCGTCGCGCTGACGCTGGCAGGCCGGACGACTTCGCCAGGCAAAGTAGCCGCTCTGGCTCACCTCAAGAACTTGGCACAGGCGCTGGATGGGGAATTCCGCTTTCGCCGCATCGATGAACGTGAACCTCATCGACTTCCCTCCTTGACGAAAAAAGCGGTGGCCTTCTTGAGGATGTCGCGCTCTTGCCGCAGCACCTCGTTCTCGCGACGGAGGCGCTTGAGCTCGTCCATGACATCCTCACTGGGCGGCATGGCCGACGAAGGCCGTGTGTCCTGGTGCTCGGCCATCCAGCGCGCGAGCGTCGAACGGTTCACCCCGAGATCATCGGCGATCGCGCGCTGAGAGCGCCCACTCGTCAAAACGAGGCGGACGGCCTCATCCTGAAACTCTCTCGTAAAACGGCTCTTCGGCATGGAGATCCTCCTGCTTCATACAGAGTTCTCCACTTTCGCGATGCAAGTCCATTGACTGGCTGCCACCCGGTGCTGGCCATGAAGCGGCCGATGTCGAAGATGACGCCGTCGCCGCCCCTCATGCTGCCTCCGTCAATCGCGACGCTGGCCATGGCTCCGGAGACGGGGAGCGAGAGTATGAACACAGCCAGCCGTAAGGCCACCTCAGCCTCCGGCATGCGGTCGAGCGGCAGACCGCGATCCAGCAGAGTCTGATTCTTCATGATTTCGGACGCTGTTCTGCTGCCTGCAATCTCGTCACCTGAGCCATCACTCATCCGCATCCACCGTCGCGTACTTGCCGTTTGCCCCAGTCCTGGAAAGATCCGCATTGACGCCGCTGCAAATGGTATTGGCCAAGCTTACTTGGTCCTGTTGTCGAAATACGACACGGCCAATGTTT
The DNA here is from genome assembly GCF_002741015.1 of Microvirga ossetica. NCBI lineage: Bacteria > Pseudomonadati > Pseudomonadota > Alphaproteobacteria > Hyphomicrobiales > Methylobacteriaceae > Microvirga > Microvirga ossetica. The sequence goes on from NZ_CP016619.1 coordinate 740,350, forward strand.
CTGCGGCACTGGCCTAGTGTTGACGCATGGTTCATGTCTAGTGCACATCCTTGTCCAGACGGCCGTAAGAGCCTGGGAATTATTGCGGGGTGTACCATGAGCGACAAGCAGGCAAATCAATGTGGATCGGTGGCTAAGCTCCATCCCGTCAGCACGCCGCCGATCGATGAGAACACCGCCTCGATGATCGACCTGCTGCAGGACCATCTGCGGCTCGCCCGCGAAGGCAAGCTGCGCTCGCTTGCCGTGGTGTCCGTGTCCGCTGACGGGTCCGCCATTGGCACCCAGTGGTCTTGCGATCCTGGCGATATGGCATCGCTGATCGGCAAGCTCACCGTCCTCACCCACGATCTCATGGCCGCTCGCAAGTAATCAGAACGAGTAGCGCAATCGGACTCAACCGGCTGCCCGAGGGCGGCATATCCAGATAAGTTCACGAAGCGCCCGAACTTCTACCAGCACCGGTCGTTCTCGGTTTAGGCTCAGAGGGTCTCGGAGAACAGTCATGGGCGCTGATGGAAACGCGCCAAAGCGCGGCTTTGCTTCAATGAGTGAGGAAAGGCGTCGCGAGATCGCAAGCAAAGGCGGCAAGAGCGACCCGGCTGAAAAGCGCCATTTCTCCCAGAACACTGCACCCGCCTCCCAAGCTGGCCGCAAGGGAGGCCAGAACTCCCCGAGCCGCAGGAAGGATCATCAAGGATAGGCCACAGCCCAAGCTAACGGGCGAATTGCTGATTGGCAGTCCCGTTATGGCACGATGGTCACGCAAGTGGCCTTGTTGCCAAAAATGGAGAGCCTTGTAACGGCTTTGGAAGCCCCTCCAAGGCGGCTCCCAAAGTACAGCGAAACCCCACTTTCCCCGGTGACAAAAATGGCTGGAGAAGTCTGCGGGATTTCAGTCAGGGTGACGCACCTGACAGCAAGCGGAACAAGCCAATGGCGCCATGTCCGACGGCTTCGCTACCGCTGCTTGAGCGCGCCGTCGAAGCATGCGCATTCTCAGGCACAGCGTTGATGAGCTTGCTCATTTCGTTGAGGTTTGCGAGGAATCCTCTTCAGCATCGCCTTCACATGGGCCTTGACGGCCAGTTGGTTGGGTTCAGGGGCGCTCTGCGTCGGCTGGGTCATCGCACTCTCCTGCATCCTGCTGTGTGTGCAAGGGCAAGCCAGGATGACAGTCGCATATTCGAGAGATGTCTTCTGTGACTTAAGTCACACAATTCGCAGCTTAGGGTATTCACATCCGTCGTCATAAGGCTCAATTCGTAGATGGTTGATGGAAAACGAGCCCGCTCTTTCAACAGCGATCGTTCGAGCGCGTGCGATGAGGTCGGACTACCGCGTGCTGCGCCGGTTAACGGCGCCGCACCCTGGATTGTCCTTTTTGGGATTTTACTTGCTCCGCCCTCACCCATCTGACGTCTCAGGTACCTCTGCCTACGAACGGCGAGGAAGGCGTCAGCGAGCGGTATGACGCCACTCGGCGCGGTTGAGGAAAGCGGGCGGACGAACGATGTGAACGTCCGTCAAGGGGATCAGCCACCCCATGTTGTCCATGGGCGGGTCCGCGCCCGAACAGATCAGTCTACACCTGCCCGCTTAGAGCGTGGATTTTTCCAGGTCATCTGCGTGACACGGACTTGGCGGATGAACAGCGGCGTCACGAAAGTTCGGAACGAGATTTGTATCTCCAGGGCTCGTGCATTTCCGGTTATCAAAGCAGGTGAGGTTTGCCGGACACGACATCACGCATTCGGGATTGTCACCATGCGATTCCGGACGCCGGTTCCGTCACTCACCTGCCGTCTCGCCGTCAGGAGAGACGGCAGGTGAGCATCGGCGGATGGGTTCGTTGCGTCCTGTGCCGATCGCTCGCCGACCGGGACGACGGTGATGATCCCCTCGCGCAGCACCAGCCGCACCGTGTGAACGCCCGCGACTTTCGCCTGCGCCAACCGGGCATCGAGCTCATCGCGCGGCAACCACGCATCTTCGATGCAAGGCTCGGTGGTTTTGTCCATGGAATGCGCCAGGATCCGGCCGTCGATGCCGCCCTTCAGAACAAGACCATGGGAGGCTATCTGGTCCGTAAAGCTACGATAATGTTCCAGCACCACCTCGCCCGGTGTCAGGGCCTTCAGGGCAAACACCGCATCAAGGCTTTTGAGGAGTGGGGCTGGAAAGCCGGCATCGAGAAGCAGCTTGAGGCACTGCACATGCAACCGGTCGGGATCCGGCTCATCGCGAGCAATCTGGCCGATCTGTGTCTGCGCCACCTCGGTGGTCAAGACGAAGATCGCGTTGGCGAGCGCGATCTTCTTTCCGGCTTCATCTTCAGCGAACCCCTGGCTCCAGGCGTTCATCAGTTTCTTGAGAAGCTCGGGAGGGGCCTTGTCGATGTCCCGCAGAACGAGCACCCCGATGGGATTGTTCTTCAGCACGTAGAGCATCGAGCGGACTTGCGTGCCGCCGGAAGTCGGTGCAAAGAGATGGGCCAGATCCTCTCCTTGGATTGACGATAGCTCATACAACTCGCCCCCCGTCCTGAGGGAGTCGGCCAAGCCCGCGGGCAGACCGAGATGATCATTGCCGACGTTCGGGCCTGCGATGAGGAAGATGCCAGGTCTCTGTTGCGCTGGGCTGGCTGCGATGTGCCGGCAGATCTCGGCCGCAAAGGCCGCGACGGCGGCATCCTGACCAATAAAGCGCTTGCGGATTCGGGTGATGAGTTCGCACAAGATCTCGTCATACGGGAGGGAGCGGGTTGGCATGAAGTCAGTCTTTCTGGGGAAGGATGATGGAAACGAAGGCTGGCGCTGCTGCGACGCGCGCCCGCCTGTTGCAGGGCGCGACGCTGTCATCCTCGTCCGAGGCTGCACCGGTCTGGTTCGGCCTCAAGCGAAGCGTGCTTTGTCCTTTGCGGGATTTGCCTTGTCTTGCCCTACACCTGTCCAGGTGCCGTCCCATCGTCCGTTCTTGGGATCGTGCCTTCCGGGGCTGTTGCTTCCTCTTCCTCACTGACGTCAAAAGTGCCGTGGTCCGTGAGAATGCCGTGTTGAAACCGGCATCACAGATGCCCTACTGAAGCGTCTCTTGGCCGGGCACGCCATTCAATCTGTGGTAGGACGATATCTTAATCCGATGCGACCACTGAACATGCATGGCTCGTGATTGAAGTGTTCTGCAATTAGCAATCACGATACTGTCGGTGATGAAGCCAGCTTTCCCACGGCCTCAATTGCCATATCCCCAGTGGATTAGATTTCAACTATCGGCCAGTCCTGCTAACCGCCTATATCCACCCGATTCCAACAGGGAATCTGATAACGACCCTTTTGACAAGAAGTCTGTTGCCGTCCTGAACGATGGCAGCACAGAATTGCTCTGTGTGATACCGGAGCATGGCATCAGCCCAGGACATACCTTTGACCAAGATTGCGTTGATCTCCGATCTTCACCTTGAGGAAAGCAAGGACCCATCCCCGTTGGGGACGCCGCCTGGGATGTTTCAGGTCTTTGGCAGCCTCTCGCTTCCCCGTGAGATCGATGCCGATATCATGGTGATCGCCGGCGATACGCATCCCGATCCCGAGATCCGGCGCCAGGTCCTTGCAAAGATTGAAGATGAGCTCGGCTTGCTGGTTATCCACGTCAACGGCAACCATAACTAATATGGCGGCTCATTTCCAAACGATCCGGGCGACCTCGAGAACAAGCGCGAGATCCTGGCCGATGACAAGCTCCGGGCCATCTTCGGGGTCAGGGACAAGGTCAGCATGTTCGAGATGAACAAGCACATTGCCCAGCACCTGTCCTGATCGTCCATTTTTAGACGAAGAGAGGCATCTTGCGTTGATCCAAGCTCTGAAGAAAGGCTGCTGCATACGCTACGAGAGCGCTCGTTCAAGCACCTTCTGAAGAGCTTAGGGTCAAAACCGGCGGAAGCGTCGAAACACGCTATTCCGATTCCCAAACATCTCGGGCAGATCGCGCCAAGGCGACCCAGTGCGGACCATCCACAGCACCGCCTCCAGGAACAGCCGATTGTCTGAACCGGTGCGACCGAGATCGCCGGCCTTGCCAGGAAGCAACGGCGCGACACGCTCCCATTGTTTATTGTTCAGGACCAAGCGATTAAGATGACCTCCCGTTTTCCAGCTTTGAACCAAAATTCGCCAGGAGCGGGAATCCCTCAGAGCACCTGAATGTCCACAGGCTTTAACGCTCTTCGACCCCCTCCATCGGAATTTTGTTCAGTGCGGCGAACTCGTCTTCTAATAAGCGTCGAATGTCATCCGGGGTGTCGCTCGCGGATAAGACGCGCCGGGGATTTAACGCCCTCAGGTCGGTCATCAGGATGAGGCGCCGCGCAAATTCCATCAGCCGCTTGTGCTCATCCCTGGTCAGGATCCTGACGCATCGGCCGTCGATAAAACAGGCCACATACGCAGGGCTTGTGGACGAGCTCAGGGCCTGAAACGTCAGATCCCCATTGTATGGGATCTCCTTGTCGCGTTCCGAAGCTGAGCGCCCAAGCTCGGACGATCCTCGTAGGATGTCAGGCAGGTCTGCCGAGGAGCGCTCCTCGTCCGGAACCTCCTCTGTGCCGTGATGGATCAAGCGTCCGTCCGCGGTGATCGTGTAATCGTCAAAGAACTGGGTTGGGGTGTCGCGAGTTATGAAGACGGTGCCCTCAGGTGGCTGTGGCTCAGGGAGGGGCATTTCGCACCGGATGTGATCGTAAGTACTCATCGCCTGGATGCTCTCCCCTGCAAGGTATACGCTGGAGTTACCAGCTGGTAACCCGAAGTCGAATGCAGTCTCTTGGCAGGCCTCTTACACCCAGACGATGTCCTCATCATGGATCGGTGCGAGGCCTGTGTCGTTCTCGTCTGGCTCCAGGTAGAGTCCCTGCATACCCGCTTCAAGGAACCGTCGGACGTTCAAAAGATCGTCGAGAGAGCCGCTGGTGATCACGGCAAGCGGCGCCCTGCCCTGGAAGATCGAGCCATTATAAGACCCAGTCAGCCAATCCCTCACATCGTCGGTGCCCTCGCAGAGCACCCGGAGAGCCTGGTAGATCCCTAGAACGGCTGAAATGCGCATGAGCACATTCACACTCAATGTCAGATCGCGCTCACCCCTCGCCTGCTTGGGCGCTTGGCTGCGTCATAGGCCTGTACGTCGGGCGCGTCCTTCTCATCGTCTGACATGTTGAGATCTTGAGGTGCTCCGCTGCTAGTCTGCTCCTTGCGCCCGAGCGATATCAATTACCTCCTCGACACAGCCTACCCTAAGAGACTCAAGCGGCGAGAGCCCGTCGAGGGCATCATCCGCAACCAAAAGCCACTCCAGTCGCATCCAGTCGGCTCGTATCGGCATAACTGCCAAGGCCTCCGAGAGCCCCGGTGCCATTCCGTTCGGCCCGAACTGGCAGGCCGGGTACCCGTGGCCGTCCCCTGTCTTTACGGCGATGATCGTCCCGACCTTGCGCCGCTCCTCGATCAATTGCTCGGGGACATTAAGGAGTGAGGCGACCTCCAAAAGCGAGTAGAGACCTCCGGCCATTTCGATCAGTTCAGCTTTCCAAATGTCGCCGGCCGCGATCAGGGCTTGCAAATCGGTTGTCATTTCTTCTGCCTCGGGTTGTGTCCGGATTCGACCACGGTTCCGTTGACCACTGGTGGCCAATTACGGGGCTGCGGCGTCAAAGGATTGGCCTCTGCGTATGCGACAGCCAGATCCAAATGATGCTCCTTGATGGTGGGATAGGCGGCCAGTATGCGATCCCGTGAGATCCCTGCCTTCACGGACGCTGCTAGGTCATAGACTGGGACGCGGGTTCCTTTGATGACCGGCATGCCGCTCAGGATTTCGGAGTCCGAGATAATCGTGTCATCCGCCATTCCAAAGAAACCCCAATTCGCCTACTGGCTCCCCTCACCCGAGCATTGTAACCAACTTCTAGGCCTCGGCTGGTCAGTTCTCTTGGCGAAGCGCCTCCCGATACTAATATCAGGTCTACGCGCTTCACAATCGTGAGCACGTTGGCAGTTCCCAGAACGTCGCAGTCCACCCAAGCCTGCCGGCCACAGTCGCCTGAACCGCGCCCCCTTTGTGCTCACACATACACTCCATACTCGATCTGGCCGAGAAGCTGGAGGACCTGGTCCGTCTTCCCCTGAGCAATCAGATCCAGAGGTCTGGCCTGCAGAACCTGGTTCTGCCGCACCAACCACAGCGCCCCGAGATCGCCGAAGATCTCGTGCGCTTTCCCGATCACCATCGCAATTTCCGGCGTGGCTCCTTTGAGCGACCTGAGTTGCTCGATCTGGCGCTCAAGATGCGTGATCGCTTGATCGACCAGAGGGTCGACCTTCTCTGCCGTGTAAGGCGTAAACTCTCGATCACTTCCGTTGAGTGGCATCTGGATCTCGCTGCAACATGGTCGGGAGTTCGGCCAGACCATCCTCGTCGGCCATCCGTGTCATGCGTATGATGCATGCATCACAACAGATTGAGGCCAATTCTGTTCGATGTCGTGATTGCTAACCAGCTTACGTGAAAAACAATTCCCTCTCGGACCAGTCCACCTTTACCATGAGCCGTCCGCCCGGCTTTGGCAGGTGCTGCAGCCGGTTTGGCCCGCTCCCGCGGCAGTCCCATCTCTGAGCTCATAGCCGCGTCGCCGCTTCCTCTGGAGCCATGTTTCAAGAGCTTCCACTGCTCGGGATTGGTTTTCGTGAAGCTCAACCTTTCTCTGCCCTGGCAGGCCGATGCGACCCCACTCACGGATCAAGGTGGGGTTACCAAACAGGCTTGGTTCGATCGCCAGGACATAGTAGCGAGCCATGTTGCAGGTGGGATCACACCTGTCGAGCACCAGGTACTGGATCGCGTCTTCAGACATACCCCCATGTTGCGCAAGGGCCTCGGCGAGGTCCAATCAAAGTCGTGAATCCATTGCGTTCCAACGATTCCTATCAGTGATGCTCCTTACTGAGCCTCCTCTCAGCAGGCATGAAAGTTTCATCATGCCTCAAAGGGGCATTCCCGCCCCTATCAAGTTCCTGCGTGAGCAGTCTCGCCTTCACAGGCAAACGCAAGTCTATGCAAGTGGGCTATGGCGCCTTGAGCACAAGATCAGTTCTCCTATGACATTCTTCGCCTCCGCATGGCGAGGAGTTCGACGCCGAGGTCGAGCTTTCCGGCCTTGATCATGCGCACGAGCGCGCGGAAGTAGCCGCCTGGGTTCTTGATCCGGCTCTCCCCGCCGTTCCGGGCGGCATCGTCCTCATAGAGCTGCAGCACATAGATCACCGCAATCGCGGCTCTGATGACCCCGATCTCATCGACGGCCTCGGCCCAGGCGCTCTCGTGAGCCCCCAGGGATGCCCGCAGGTAGCGCCCGGCCGACACGATATCGGCGACATCCCGCACCGGTTGGCCGTAGTCGCTGAGGGTGGGGCATGCCTCGAGGATCAATTCCGGTGATAGGTGCTCCGGTGGTTGTTCGGTTTGACGAACCGCCTCAGCTTTCTTCGGAAAGCCTTTGTTACAAGACTCACTAGGAGATCCGTTGTTGTTATTAGTGTGACGGTACTGAGTTCCGGCATAGCCCGCCTTATAATAAGCTTCCTCACAAGCCCCTCTCAGGGATTTCCACTCCTCCAGCATATCAATCGGCATGGCCTTCGTGCTGCGCACCGGTGTGCGAGCCAACAGCCCCTGAAACTGCTCCTCAAGATCGGAGCGATCAAGATCAGGGTACTCTTGCGCCAAGCTGCTAAGAGCTTCCTGAGCGGCCCTTCGAGCAATGGTGATCTCGTCGAAGGTGCGCTTGCGGGCTTCCTTGGCCTGCTTCATCTCAATGAGCCGTTCGGCCCACTCCCCTCGCCTGGCATAAACGGGGGTCAAGTCGAAGCCGAAGGCGTCGACGAGTTCGCCAGCTAAGTCCTTGACCGCATATCGCTTCCCGTTGGGCGATTCCTTTGGGACCATCAGTTGCTTGTCGATGAGGACACGGAACGCCTTGCGGATCCCACGCTCGGACAACCCAGTGCGGCTGACCAGATAATCGTTGGATGGCCATACCAGCAGCCGCTCCCACTCCTGCTCGCCCCAGCAGGCGACGAGCTCGGACAGGACCGATCGGGGTCCGTTCCGCAATTCCAGGGCCTTGGCAGCCTCGCGAGCTGCCGCAGATAGTTCTTTACGCGTTACCGTGCGCCCGGCTTCGAGCGCAAGCTCTCTCGCGGCCAGAGCGGCATGTCTCAGCCGCCGGCCTCCTGACGATGCGAGTTGCATCGTACCCTCCATGTTGAGGGCAAAGCGGGAGCGTTCACCGAAACCGATGCTCTTGACACGCAGTTTGTCGGGATGGCATAAGGAATGTGTTCAAGATTCACTTACGCCCACCCCTCGGTGGGTCCCCAAAGGCCCTCGAAGTTTCCAGCTTCGTGGGCCTTTTGCTTTGCCTGTTTACGTCACAACAATTCGCTCCTTCTGGGCAAATGTGGCCTCGAGGGCATGGGTGATCGCCTCCTGCCGATTTCTGAAGCGGCCACTCTCGATCGCTTCATCGATGGCCGCTCCGATAGAACCTGCTACCCACACGTTCATCTCTCGATCCCCTCGTTCCCGGCGAGATCTGCGAAACCGCTGAACGCGTTCGGTATGCTTTACGTCAGGCATGCCAACACCCGTAGGACTCGTGCCGTCACGAGTGATGACCGATTCTGAGTTGGCTGTGGAGTCGCGCGTCAAGAATCCATTCACAATAGATCGATTCAACGGTGGGAAACTTCTTTTCGCAGAATCATTTAGCCAAACGGCCGAATCAATTCGCATGTAAAAGCCCGGTTCCAGACGACTCGTACTTACACACTCGATTCGCAGTGCCTTAGTATTCGCCCTAAATTTCAACAAGCGACCTCAAATTACGATCCGGCGACGGGGGCGCTCCTCGGATAATAACTGTTAACCGAACTGCTGAGGCCCTTGATTATTTGAAATAGACTCTGGAAGCCTCCTGAGTCGGCGCGCGGCATGCGTTTGTATATCATCCCACCTGCTTTGCACCTTGGTCGATCGATACCAACCGGCGCTCGCAGAGTTGCGCTGAATACACGCTCCATCCGTCTGGTCGCCGCCCATCTAACCCTACGCTGGGTAGGCATCCTAAGTGCTGCGATGCCAATCTATGGGAAGCGGTGTCACCATTAGATCACTCTTCCCGGGTTCGCACTTGGGCAGGAGTGCAGTTCCTTCTTTGTTCACTTGTCGCTGCCCTCCCGCCTGACGTGATACCTTTCTCATCAAATGCTCCATCCTTTATGACCGCTCAGGCACTGGAACCAAGCCTGATAGGGCGTTGAGGGGTTTGACGGTTAGCCTGAAGGTGCACGTTCTTGATACGTACCTCGTTACCGCACAAACAGGCACAGGACTTGCGCTGCTCCCGAAGGCTTTCTTCCAGCGAATAAGTCCAGCCCGACATAGTCACTCAGAACCAGCTTGTAAAAAGGTGGGGAGTCCCGTCACATTTTGTGCCGCCCCCAGAGGGCGCCAGCAAAGGTCGAACGGGGGGTAGGTCGCCGACTTGGCTCATGGTGCCGATCGTTACTGGCTGACGCAGTTGAAGTTAGCGGCATCGTCCATGGAGCCAGAGCCATTATAGCGCGGCCAGGACGGATAGCGGCACATCGGACGGGTGCGGTTGGCACCCTGGTTGCCGTCGATCGCCACGAGTGTTTCGGGCGCTTTGTCGGTCTCCACCCAGTTATCCAGAACCGCCAGACCGTCGTACTTTGCATTGAACGCGCCGAAGCCGTGGCTGAGGCCAGGGACGACGTAGAAGCGGACGAACGAGTCCATGTTGGCCTCGCCCTGCAGCGCCTTGTGGCGGTTGTAATAGGCCACCGTGTTGTGCGGCGTAATGAAGTCGTCCGTGGTGCCGTGCAGCAGGATGATCTTGCCGCCTTTCTGGCGGAAAGGGGTGAGGTCGATGTCGGTCACATCCATGATGGCGCCCGCTCCCTGCGTGCGCCCCTTCAGGGTGGTCGGCTCGAAGGTCAGCGCATCGAAGGCGGGATTGCGGGTCAGGATGAACTTTGTGGTAGCCGCACCTGCATTGTACAGCAGGGCATCGGCCGACGTTGGAGGATTGCCCGGAACCGGACGCGTGCCGAAGGTGGAGCGTCCCTCGAAGCGGGCTCCCTCCAGCAGCGACCAGCGGGGGAACTCCTCCATTCCCGCAATGGCAAATCCGGGCCGGTAGGGTGATGCGATCTTCTCCACCGCTGCGATTTGCGCGTCGGATAGGCAGGTATCGCCGGTGTCGGAACCGTTCGGGCAGCGTAACGTGCTTTTCACGGTCTCGATGTTGAACGCCGCGTTGCATCCGGCGATGTTGCTGATGATGCCATCCTGTGCTCCGTCGAGGCCGTCGCAGGCCTGATGCACCGCATCCGTGAGCAGCTTGGTTTCTGCGGCGTTCATCCAGCCCGCTCCGCCATTGGCGTAGAGCGCCTTACCAGCGTTTAGCGATCCGAGATGAAGCAGGGTGACATTGTAGGCCGGGTAGTTGGCAACGACGCCATCGTAGTCGGCGGAATAGCGGGCCGCAGCATCGAGCGCCTCGTGACCGCCCTGGGAGTTGCCGATGTAGTAGAAGCGGCGCGGCGCCGTTCCGTAGCGCGCCTTCACGACCGCCAGCGCGACATCGTGCGTCTTCTTGACCGCCTGCTTGCCGAAATTAAGCAGGGCCTCGTCGTTCATGCCGAAGGTGCCGTCGAAGCCGGGTGCGCCTTTGTGGCCGCCATCGCTGCCGAGCGTGACGTAGCCCTGCCTGAGCGGCGTCGGAACGGTCGCAGGCTGCAAGCCAGCGATCCCCAGCCCGGTCACGAGAGTGCCATTATAGCCACCGCCGCCGAGTTGCACCGCCTTGCCGTTCCAGTTCGTCGGCAAGTTGACCTGGAATTCCATGTTTGGGGCTTCGGCCGAGACCGGCACGATCAGCCCCTTAACAGCGCAGTACTCTCCATTCGGGTTGTTGGCTGCGTCGGCGGCCACAAGGGTCGCGGATTGCACCACCGCGCCTGAGCTCGGTAGGCCAATCGCCCAAGCCGGGACGTACATCCCGGAGAGACGGGAGCAGGCTCCTGACTGAGAGGATGGTTGCGCCCGCGTAGGGGCATTGCTGGTGACAAGAGCTGTTGTCGTGAGTACGGCCAAGGCTATAGCAGAGGTTCTCGTGACCACACCCGAAGTCCATTCGATTAATCGCAAGGTTCCCTCCGTCGAACTCGTCTGTGTTCAGTTTTGCGTATCGCTGCCGGAGCACCGGCGCAACATGAGATTGTAACCTGCTCGTCGAGCTAGTTCAGCCACGTTCCGCGAAAGCAAGCCTTGATGGAACGGAGGGACAGGGGACAAGCCGTTATTCCAATGAGGCTAGCCGCTTACCTGGGAAGTAAGCGGCGCAGATTGCGGGCCATCCAGCTCTCGAGCAGGGCACGAGCATCCTCAAGAGCATGCTGGCGCGCCGCCTCAGGGCCAGCCAAGGTGAGCCCGGTGGGATCCGGGCACAACCGGTACCCGCCTGTGAGGTTGAAGTGGTAATGCTGCATGTCGGGCTGCCTCAGGGAGGCCTTCTGACAGGCGCATAACAAGGGTAGTCCTCCTGTCGAGCCCGGCTGTTCCAGGGCCAGCCCGCGAAGGGAAACGCGACCCGAGGTTCCGGCCGCCGTCATCCAAATGTCACCCCCTTGTCGCCCTGGCGACATGCACTCTGTCCAGAAGGAGCCTGCTCAATCCCCCAGGAGGACGAACATGGCAACCCGCTTGACCCTCGCGCTGCCGATGGTGGCTGCGCTCTCCTCGGTCGCGCTCGCACAACAGTTTCCGGCAACGCTCGCCGGTCATGCCGTGCTGCCCGCCCAGAGCTTTGTCGATGCGCCAGCCGATGCCCCATCCGATCTGAAGATCGCCGGCAAGTTCACCACCGGCAAGCGGGTCGACACGATCGGAACCATTGAAGGCACCTCGGGTGAGCGCCCGACCGGTGTCAAGCTTCCTTTCCGGGGCCAAGCGCTGCAAGGTCACTCCGGGATCAAACGACAGCCCGATGGCACCTTCTGGGTGCTGACCGACAATGGCTTCGGGGCCAAAGCCAATTCCCCTGACGCGATGCTGTACCTGAACCATTACCGCATCGATTGGGAGAACGGCACGGTCGAGCGGCTCGATACGGTCTTCCTCAGCGACCCGGACAAGAAGGTGCCGTTCCGGATCACCAACGAGGGCACGGACAAGCGCTACCTGACCGGCTCGGACTTCGATCCGGAAAGCTTTCAAATGATCGGCGATAAAATCTGGATTGGAGATGAATTCGGCCCCTACCTGATCCGGGCCGACCGCTCGGGCAAGATCGAGGCGGTGTTCGAGACGACGGTTGACGGCAAGCCCGCCCGCTCGCCCGATCATTATGCGATCACGACGCCGCCAGCGCCAAACGGCTCTGTCACCTTCAACATTCGCCGGTCCAAGGGCTACGAAGCTACGGCGATGCCGGCCTGAGCTTTATGAGCAGTCGATCGCGGAGACTACTTCGGGATGGGGCAAAATGAGAAACGTTAGTGCTTCGTCCAGAATGGCTCTTTGCGTCACTCGGAACGCCCCGTAGCCGACCTCTGGGATGTTGGAGCGGCGGGCGGCCATGCATGAAGCCTTAATCAAAAACGCCATAGCCTGCAACGGCGTGCTTGCGGACGCCTTCGAGGTTCAATTCGACTCCTATACCCGGCGCATCAGGCAAGGTGATGTGCCCGTCATTGAGGATCGACTTTCCGCCGTTCGGGACATGGACATAGCTGTCCCAAACCTCACGCTCCTCAAGGGCGTGCCACTCGAGAACGAGGAAGTTCGGCACCGAACCGCAAACATGGCAGGTGGCCATGGTGCCAAGTGGGGTGGATACGAGATGCGGAGCGAAAGGAAGGTAGTAGATCTCCGCGAGATGCGCGATTTTCCGGCTCTCCGAAAGTCCCCCGCACTTGGGAACGTCCGGCATCACCACGTCGGCGCACTGCCCCTGGAGGAGCTCACGAAACCCCCAACGCAGATAAAGATTCTCACCGACGCAGATCGGCGTCTTGCTGCGCATCCGTATCTGCTTCAACGCTTCGACATTCTCGGCCGGAATGGGCTCCTCCAGCCAGAGCAGGTTGAACCGTTCCATCTCGCTGGCGATGCGGCAGGCGCTCGGTACATCGTAACGGGCGTGCAGGTCGATGCATAAATCGATGTCTGGTCCGATGGCATCGCGAACGGCGGCCACCCGCTCCACCATGAAGCGCAGTTCGGCGCCGTTGATCGTGTGATTGACCGCATCGAACTTTGCCGGATGCCCGAGATCGTCGATGTCGAATTTGAGGGCCGTGAAACCCTCCGCAACCATGCGCCTTGCCCGGCTGGCGCAACCCTCGGGGGACCCGGCAGGGCCGTCTCCGTCGCCGCAATCGGCGTAGAGGCGGATGCGGTCGCGGAACTTTCCGCCGAACATGCGATAAAGCGGCTGACCGGCCGCCTTGGCTGCCAGATCCCAAAGCGCCATCTCGATGCCGCTCAGCGCGATGAGGAAGATTCCCGATTGGGCGCCGGCAAAGACGTGCTTGCGCCGGAGCTTTTCCCAGCAATATTCGACGTTGCGGGGATCCTCGCCGATGAGTTCGGATTTCAGTTCGGAGATCAGCCCGACGATCGCCGCCGCGCCGGCATCGGGATTAGCCTCGCCATACCCGGAAATGCCGGCATCCGTATCGATCCTGATCAGTGTCGCCTTGCCATGGTAGGCAACCACTGCGGTCTTGATCTCGACAATCCTCATCGGTGTTCCTCACGTGGAAAGTGTTCGCGGGCGGGCCAGGCATGGCGCTGTTGTTGTTTGAGCTTCGATGGCATCACAAGTTTTCTGCCGCCACGAACCCCGAAGTTCGCGGCAGCCTCGAACGTCGTCAACCTTCCCGGTTCTCAAGGTGGATGCCGACGCTTTCAATCCGTTGAGGACGTCTTCGCCTGTTCTGCCCGCCAGGCCTCGTACTCGTCGGTCGCGCTCGGGTGGAGCGGGTAATAACGCTGCAACGGCGCCCCTTCCAGAAGCTTCATCCGTGAGAAGACTTCCCACTCATGATGCTTCTGGGCTTCGTCAATCACCGCCTTCGCCATGGAGACGGGAACCACCACGACTCCATCATCGTCGGCCACGATGATGTCGCCGGGAATGACCGTAACGCCGCCGCAGGCAATGGGAACATTGACGGCTGTGGGATAAATTGTGGTCTGTACGTGGTAATTCGGCGTCCAGCCGCGCAGCCACAGGGGGAGGTCGAGCTTTTTGACATTGGGCCGGTCGCGCATGCACCCGTCAATGACGATCCCCGCGCCGCCCCGGCCCTTGAAATAGGTTGACATCATGTCACCGAAGACTCCCGAGCTCATATCGCCGCGCGCGTCCACGACGACGACGTCGCCTTCCTGAGCGTGATAGAGCACGTGCCGATGCAACTGCGTCTCCGGATCAGCATATTCGCCTTCGGTGAAGAGGTCCGGTCGCTGCGGCATGAACTGCAACGTCAAAGCCGGCCCAACGATCGATTTGCCGAAATTCTGCGCAACCGGGCCGACCATGTGGGGGTTGCGGAACCCCATATGTCCGAGCGTGCCGGCGACGGTCGCGGCACCAATCTCCTTCAGCCCTTCGATCAGTTCCCTGGGAGGGCGTACGATGTCGGATGTATGCGTCATTGTGACCTCGCTTGAACGGGTGCGGTGAGCCCACCGACATTGCAGACGTCGAGCCGCCTGAAAGGGTGAAGGGGTGTGGACGGCGTGATCTTAAGGCTTCGCGGTCATGCAAGCCCAGACATCGCATCGCTTGTCCCCGCCTCAATCCGCCTTCAGAGTCATTTCGGTTGCACCATCGAACAGGTGCATACGCTCCTGATCGAATTCGAGCCAGATTGGCTCGTCCGGCGCGACCGCAACGTTGGGCGGCACGCTGATGGTCACGACGGCACCGGACAGCAACGCCTGGACGAAGGTCACATCCCCGGTGGGTTCCACCGTATAGGCCTTGGCCGGGATGGCGCCCGGAGTCGCATGCGTGGTCAGCCTGATCGTGGAATGGCGGGCCCCGACGACGATTTTGTTCGTGGTCGATTTCTTGACCTTCCGGTCGTTGAGCGGTGAGAGCGCCATAGTCCAGCCTTCCGCGCCGGTCAACACGGTTCGGCCATCGACCGTTGCGGCCTCGAGGGGAATCAGGCTCATCGCCGGGCTGCCGATGAAGCTCGCCACGAACATGTTGACCGGATCAGCGAAGATTTGCGCCGGCGAATTATACTGCTGGAGAAAGCCGCCGTTCATCACGGCCATCTTGTCGGCCATGGTAACGGCTTCGAGCTGGTCATGCGTTACATAGATGACCGTGGCCTTGAGGTCCTGATGAAAGCGCTTGATCTCGGAACGCATCTGCACGCGCAGCTTGGCGTCGAGGTTGGACAGGGGCTCGTCCATCAGGAAAACGGCAGGATCGCGCACCAGCGCCCGCCCCAGGGCGACACGCTGCTGCTGCCCGCCCGACAGCTCCCGCGGCCTTCGCTCGAGCAGGTGCGTCATGTCGAGCACCCGCGCCGCTTCCTTGACTTTCCGGTCGATCTCCTCGCGGGGCAGCCTGCGCATCTGCAGCGGGAAGGCCAGGTTCTTATAGACTGTTTTCTGCGGATAGAGCGCGTAATTCTGAAACACCATGGCAATGTCACGGTCTTTCGGGTCGACGTCATTGACCACGCGGTCGCCGATGGCAATCTCGCCGGACGTGATCGGAACCAGCCCGGCGACCAGATTGAGCGTGGTCGTCTTGCCGCATCCGGACGGACCGACAAGCGCGACGAACTCGCCGTCATTGACGGTCAATGACACGTCGTTGACAGCCTTGAAGGAGCCATAGGTCTTCACAAGATTTCTCAGGACCACATGGGCCATGAAACCTGCCTTCTATTGTTTGACGGCGCCCTCGGTGAGGGCTCGTACGAAGTAGCGTTGCAGGAGGAGGAAGAGCACGACGACCGGCAGGCTCATCATGAAGCTCGCCGCCATGAGACCGGGGAAATCCGTCGTGTTCTCGGAGAAGAAGCGCTGAACGCCGACCGGCAGCGTCAGCTGGTCATTTTTACTCAGGAACGTGTAGGCGAAGATGTACTCGTTCCAGGCGCCGATGAAGGAATAGATCGCCGTGGCGATGATCCCCGGCGTCGAAAGCGGCATCACGATCAGGAGAAACGCCTGGAAGCGGGTGGCGCCGTCGATGCGGGCCGCCTGCTCGAGTTGATAGGGAATGTTGTCGTAAAAACCCTTGAGCAGCCAGATCGCGAGGGGCAGGCCGAAGGTCAGATAGGTCAGGATCAGCGAGCCATGGGTGTTCACGAGGCCCAAAAGCCGCATGAGGATGAAGAGCGGCACGAGGAAGATCACCGCCGGGAACATGTTGCGCAGCAGAACCGAGAAGAAGAGGAATTTGCGCCCCGGAAAGTCAAACCGCGAGAAAGCATAGGCCGCGGGCACCGCGACGATGACCGCCAGGATCGTCGTCGCGGTGGAAACAAAAAAGCTGTTCCAGAAGAAGCGCAGGAAGTCCTCGCCCACGCTGTTGGTCGGGTCGAGCAGCTTGTGATAGCTCGCGAGGGTCGGCTCGTCAGGCCACCATTGGGGCGGAAACTGCAGGGCCGCAAATCCGGACTTGATGGATGTCAACAGCATCCAGATCATCGGCACGGCCGTGTAGAGCAGGATGAGCACGAGGAAGATGCGCCCGACCCAGCGCCAGACGTCGATCGGTTTGCGTCTCCGGGTTGCCACGGCGATGGTCGTCGGCGTCATGCACCGCGCTCCTTTCTCTCGCCGCCGCTGAGGGCGCGTACATAGAAATAGCCCAGCGTCATCAGAATGAGGAACAACAGCACCGAATAGGCCGACGCTACGCCCCAGCGCTGGCGGCCGAAGGCGAGTTCATAAATATGCGTTATCCAGATGTGGGATGCGTTGGAGGGACCGCCGCCGGTCATGATCCAGGGAATGATGAAGGAATTGAAGTTCGCCACTGCGAGCAGCAGGATGGTCACGGTGGAGACGCCCTGCAGATGGGGGAAGGTGACGTGCCAGAAGCGCTGCCACGCGCTGGCGCCATCGACTCTCGCCGCCCGGAGCAGTTGATCAGGGACGGTCTGCAGGCCGGCCATCAGCATGATCATAGCGAATGGAAATTCGCGCCACACATTGACGACAATCAGCGACGGCAGAACAGTGCCCACACTATCGATGAGATTAGGCGGACGGTCGGCTAGTCCGAGGCCCACCAGAACGGCGCCGATCACGCCGAAATCCGAATGATAAATCCATTTCCAAATGTAAGAAGCAGCGACCGCGCTAATAACCCATGGAATGATGAGGATGGCGCGCAACACGCTGCGGCCGGCGAAATCGCGGTTCAGAGCAAGCGCCGCTCCCAGGCCCAGGACGAACGCGATCAAGGTCGAGGCGATCGTCCAGATGAAGGTGTTGGCCGTGACACGCCAGAACACGTCGCTGTTGAGGATCAGGGAATAATTGTCGAACCCGACGAAATTCTTGTCGCGCAGCTGAAGACTTGGCGGCGTGTTGAAGAAGGACAGATTGATCGTGTAATAGATGGGATAGGCGATGACGATTAGCATCACCACGATCGCGGGCAATACGTAGAGATAGTCGGCGCGCCGGGCCCAGACCTGCTGGAGGACGCCCGTACGCTCCGTTTCGACTCGCAGAGATGCGTCAGCCAGGCGTGTCGCCATGGTCATCAGGGCGCCCTTATGCTGTCAGGAGGGTGTTGACCGGCGGCGGTCGCCGCCGGTCGCGTTGGCGTCGCCGCTAGAGCTTGCCGCCACTCATGATGTCCTTGACCTTCTTGGCCGCATCTTCGGAGGCCTGGTCGACCGTCATGGCGCCCGTCAGAGCGTTCTGAAGCATGTCGGGCACGACGATGTTCATGATCTCGGGCGTCTCCGGAATCGTCGGGAACGGGATACCGTAAGGAAGCATCGAGGTCGTCACGTCGAGGAACTTGATCTTTTCCAGACGCTCCTTCATCCACTTGGTCTTGAAGCCGTTGAGGTTGCCGGGGTTCGATCCGGCATAGGCCATCTTGAGCGACCATTCCGGGCTCGTCCAGAAACAAATGAGCGCCTTGGCCGCCGGCTGATCCACCTTGCCCCCGTCAACATATTCGGGCTTCAGGATGTGGATGTTCGAACCGCCGAAAACGACCGCCCGCTTGCCGTCCGGCCCGGTCGGAATCAGGCCGTAGCGCATGTTGTCGATGACGGCCTGGGCCTTCTGCTGATCGCTGCCGGAAGCCTTTTTCTTGAGATCGTGCATCACGTCGTAATCGGACGGGTGCGAGATCATCATGCCGAGCTGACCCGCTAGGAAAAGCGGCTGGTTGTCCGCCTGCTGGTTGGTCAATGCGGAGACCGGCACGGACTTGTCGCGCACATACATATCGTACGAGGCCTGCAAGGCTCGTTTGCTCGCCGGGCTGTTCAGCTGAATCTGCGAGTAGGCCGGGCTCGGTGTGGCCTCGTCGAACACGCCGCCGCCGAAGCCCCAGAGCTGAGGCAGGAAGCGGTAGGGCGTGTTGCCGGCGTTCTTGCGGGCGACGAGGCCGTAGCCCGCAATCCCGAGCTTGTCGTGAATCTGCTTGGAGTATTTCACCACGTCGTCCCAGGTGGCCGGCGGCTTCTCGGGATCGAGACCGGCCCGCTTGAACACGTCCGCGTTCCAGATGAACGCCATCGTCTCGTTGTTCGTCGGGACGCCGTAAGTCTTGCCCTTCCACATGTTCGACTTCATGGCCCCGGGCCAGAAATCCTCGGTGGCGTAGCCTACGTCCTCGGGCTTCAGCTCCTGGAGATACCCTTTGGCGGCGAATTCGACACCGCCCAGGATTTGCAGCCGCACCACCATGGGTCCGGCGTTGCCAAGCAATGCCGTCCGGAACTTGTCGAGGAGATCGTTGTAGGTGTGCGCCTGCTCCTCGAGCTGAATGTTGGGATAGGTTTTCCGGAAGGCTGCGAAGAAGTCCTTGTAATATTGGCGCAGGAGATCGGGGTCTCCCTCGAACACGCCCTGATACCAGAACGTGAGGCGCCCCTTGTAATCGAGCGGCGTGACCTTGCCGCACTCGGCTGCGGTGTCGAATTCCTTTGTGCCTGCGATCTCACGCACATATTCCGGCGACCATTTGCTCAGGTCGACGGGGGGCGCGGCCAATACGGGCGACGACATCAGAAACGACGTGAGAACAGCCGCAGAAACACCGCCGCGAATGGCGCGGCCGAAGTCAAAGGTCGACATTAGGTCCCTCCAATTCTTCAGAGCCAGCGCACACTGGCACTGTGGCTTCCACCCTCGTGTGGAGCTCTTCTTGATCGAGGCTCCTATCATGAAACGATTACAGAGCCAGACTTGTATGTCAATCGATCTGGATCGTATATTGTCTGGGCCAGTTGCCGTATGATCTGGGCATTGGAGGTAAGGTTGAAGGAGGCAAGCGACCACCAGGCGGTGCCGCCTCTCGGGATAGACCCGATCGGCGCCTCCACCGATTCCACGGCGCTGCTCTACAAGGCGATTCGGGACGACATCATCTCGGGGCGGCTCACTGCCAATCAGCGCCTCGTCGTTACCGACCTCGCCAAGCGTCACGGCAGTTCGACGACGCCGGTTCGGGAGGTGCTTCAGCTCCTGCGCGGCGAAGGCTTCGTCATCTTCACGCGAAATCGCGGCGCGCGCGTCCGGCCGATCGACCGAGATTTTATTCGCGACATCTACGAGATCTGCGTTCTGATCGAGCCGTCCCTGACGCGTTGGTTCGTCGGGATGGCCACAGAGGCCGACATCGCGGAACTCGAGGCGGTCCAAAGCCAGATCGAGGACAACAATTTCGCCGACCAGATCTTGCACAGCGAGCTCGACACGAAATTCCATACCGTGATCTACCAGCGACACTACAATCGACACACTGCCGAATTGTGGTGGAAACATCGTGAGGTGCTCCGAGCGGTCAGCCGCCGGTTCGACTTCACTCTCGCGCGGCGAGCGCAGGTCATCAGTGACCATCGTGAGCTGATCGCCCATATCAAGGCAGGCGATGCCGATCGGGCCGCCGAACTCGTGGCACGGCACGTCAAAGGGTCCGGACTTCACATCCTCGAGCATATGCGGGCCATGGCGGCAGCCCAGGCAGGGTAGGTTACCGACCTGATGCGCAGCCTCTTCTCAAATTCACAAGAAAGCGAAGCACATGAAGATTACCAGCGTCAGGCCGTGGCTTATCAAGTCGGCCGCCTCCTACTGGGGCGAGTTCCTGTTTGTCGAAGTCAGCACGGATGAGGGCATCACCGGCTGGGGCGAGATCACTACAACAACAAAGATCGCAAACCGTGCGCTGACGGCGATGCTGCGGCAAATCAGCTTGACAATGATCGGAGAAGATCCCGCGCATATCGAACGTCTCTGGCACAAGCTCTTTCGCAGCTTTACCTATATGGGGAGCCGGGGTGCCGCGGTGGAATGCCTCAGCGCCATCGACATCGCACTTTGGGACATCCGGGGAAAGGCGCTAGGAAAGCCGATATACGAGCTTCTCGGCGGACCTGTGCGCGACGAGATTGCGCTCTACACCCACCCTGATCAACGCAGGTTCACGAGCAAGGAAGCCGTCGTCGCCGAGATCCAGGCGATTGTGAAGTCGGGACATACCGCGCTCAAGTTCGATCCGTTTCCTCAGCAGGGCCCACATGTGGACGGCATCGCGCGCGAGCAGCGCGACGGCTACCTCGACGGCAGCATGACGCGCCAAGACGAGCACGAGGCCGCGGAGTTGACGGCGCTGGTCCGGGAAGCAGCCGGGCCTCAGATCGAAATTCTAATCGACGCGCATGGCCGCTTCGACGTGCCAACGGCCATTCGGCTCTGCCGGTCCCTCGAGGAGGCCGGAAACATTGACTGGTTCGAGGAACCGTGCCCACCGGAAAGCGTCAATGCCCTCAAGCAGGTGCGCGAGAAGGTCAACGTGCCAATCTCGTGGGGCGAGCGTGGACATACGAAATGGGACTTCGTCCCCATTCTCGAGAATAAGCTGGCCGACTACATCATGCCCGACGTGACCTGGACCGGTGGCATTACCGAACTGAAAAAAATCTCGGCGCTATGCGAGGCTTATTACATCCCGGTCTCACCCCATGATGCCGCCGGGCCGATTAATGTCGTCGCCGGGGCGCAGGTGATGATGACGGTGCCGAACTTCTACAAGCTCGAAACGTCGGAATGGAATCTCTCAAAGTATGATCCTCTCATCAACGTGCCGCTCGACAATTCCAATGGCAGCCTCAAGCTCAACCCCGCACCGGGTCTCGGCATCGAGATGAACCGCGAATACCTTGAGGCGAACGTCGTCGATTGAGGCACAATGCACGAAAGTGCGTCGAGCCGGCGCTGGGGTTGTCGCAATCCCGGCGCGCAAGCGACGGACGGGTTGAGAGTGAGTAACGCCTGAAATCCACAAACACACGCCGGCGAAACGGCCGCGGTCAATCGCGCGAACCGTCAGTCGGGGACAGGGAGAACGTTGACATGCCGAAGCTGGATGGTGCTCACGAGGCGCTGAATCGAGTCAATTCGTTCTCCAAGCCGTCGGAGCTTCGCATCACGGACATGCGGGTGGCCGAGATCGTCGGCGCTCCCTTCGACTCCGTACTGGTCAAAATCTACACTAATCAAGGCCTCATCGGACTTGGCGAGGTGCGCGACGGCGCCAGCGCGACCTATGCGCTGATGCTCAAAAGCCGACTGCTCGGCGAGAACCCCTGCGACATCGACCGTCTGTTCCGCCGCATTAAGCAGTTTGGTGGACACGGGAGGCAGGGCGGCGGCGTCTCGGCTGTCGAAATCGCCTTATGGGATCTTGCCGGGAAGGCCTATGGCGTACCGATCTATCAGATGCTGGGCGGCAAGTTCCGCGACAAGGTACGCATCTACTGCGACACCGATGCGGAGCAACCCAGCGGCACGGCGACCGGCAAGCGCCTCAAAGAGCGCATGGACCTCGGCTTCACGTTCCTCAAGATGGATCTCGGGCTGATGCAGATTGCCGACTTGCCGGGCGCCGTAGTCGCGCCGGCCGGCACCCTCGAAGGCTTCCGCTCGCATGCGGCGCAAGGCAGGGCGCATACGCTGGAGGAGCGCCGACGGCGCAATGCCGCCTATGACGCGCAGAATGTGCGCCATCCGTTCACCGGTCTCCACTTTACGGACAAAGGTTTAGATTATCTCGAACAGTACATTTGCGAGGTCCGCGACGTTATCGGTCCTGACATCCCGCTCGCCATTGATCACGTTGGACACATCTCGCTGCAAAACGGCATCCGGCTCGCCAACCGCATCGAAAAATATGTTCCGGCTTGGCTGGAAGACGTCATTCCGTGGCAATACACGGAGCAGTATCGGCATTTGCAGGCGGCAACATCGGTTCCGATTTGCACGGGCGAAGACATCTATCTGAAAGAGAGCTTCGAGCCGTTGCTCAAGGCCGGAATTTCGATTATCCACCCTGACCTGCTCACGTCGGGCGGCATTCTGGAAACCAAGAAGATCGGCGACATGGCGCAGGAGTATGGCGTCGCCATGGCGATCCACATGGCAGAAAGTCCCATAGCCGCGATGGCTGCGGCCCATGTCGCGGTCGCCACCGAAAACTTCATGGCGCTTGAGTATCACTCGGTCGATGTGCCTTGGTGGGATGACATCGTAACGGGCCTCCCCAAGCCGCTGGTGAGGAACGGCTTCATCGATGTCTCCAATAAACCGGGCCTCGGCATTGATGATATCGTTGATGAGGTCATCGCCCAGCATCTGCAGCCGGGAGTTGCCGGTATCTGGCAACCGACGGACGGGTGGGATCACGAGTATTCCTGGGATCGCACCTGGAGCTGACGCCCTCATTCGAAGGACGGACGCGCCTGCTGGCATCGCAACGACGCCTGTCGCCGGTCGTCGGGGTCGCACCCGGCCATCGCATTCCGCTCATCCACCGTACGAAGAGGCATTGGCCATGAAGATCACTGATTTGCGCTGCGCCATCATCGGTAAGCACCCGATCGTCCGAATCACCACCGACGAAGGAATCCATGGGCTCGGCGAAGTGGAATACACCAAAGGCTACATTAAGCCCTGGGTGATGCATTTTCGAGAAGCGTTGATCGGCGAGGATCCGACCGACGTCGAACGAGTGATGCTGAAGATTCGTCAGCGTGGCTCGTTCAAGCCCTACGGCGCAGCTGTCAGCGCCATCGAGCATGCGCTCTGGGACATCGCCGGCAAAGCGGCGAACGTCCCGGCATACAAGCTGCTCGGCGGCAAAGTGCGCGACAAGGTTCGTTGCTACAACGGCAACATGCGCAAGAAGCGGACGGGCGACCGCCCGGAGGACTACGCCGCTGATGTGCAGTGGATGGCCGAACTCCCCGAAAAATTCTTTCTAGTGAAGCAGGGCATCAGTTTCCACTCCAACATGAAGGATACGGTCGAGGACTTCCATTTTGGCGTGCGCCAGACGCGCTCGGGTTACCACGGCGCAATGGACCAGGGCGTGATCAGTGAGTATGGTTTCAACCACATGCTCGATTGCGTCATCGCGATGAAGGAGGTGCTCGGCGACAAAGTCAGCTTGGCGCTTGATTGCGGCCCAGGCTGGATGTTGCCCGATGCGATCAAGTTCGCCCGCGCGGTCGAGAAATACAACATCGCCTGGCTCGAGGACATGCTCACCGGCGATTACGTGCCATGGGTCAATCCGCAGGCCTATCGCGAACTGACCCTGTCAACGTCAACGCCGATCCATACCGGCGAGCAGATCTATCTGCGGCACAACTTCAAGGAACTCATTGAGACACAGGCGGTGCGTATTATCGGACCCGATCCAGCTGACGTCGGTGGCATCGCAGAACTCAAATGGGTCGCCGAGCACGCTTACATGCACTCGATCCTCATGGCACCCCATGGCACCGCCAACGGCCTCCTGGGGCTGGGCGCGCTGATCAACGTGTGCGCCACGCTGCCCGCCAACTACATCGCCTTCGAGTATCCTACAGCGTCAGACCCATGGTGGCACGAGATCATCCTGGGACTTCCGTCAGGCCGCATCGTCAATGATTCGATGATCGATTTGCTACCCGGCCCAGGTCTTGGTCTCGACATCGATGCTAAAGCCGCTAGCCGCTATCTCAACGACGAAGATGCCGGCTTCTTTGACTAGTTCTGAGCCATATTCAACGGTGTTGCCGTTGCTCGGCCCTGAACGGTTGGGAGGCTAGGCCGATTTTTCTCTTCCTCACGGGCCTATACCAGCCGCAGGCAGGCCATGGCGACGAGCGGATACCTTCGGGCCGACGTGTCGTCACTGGCCTTGCCGGATCGCGGACGCCGCTCGACGCGATAGACGTGATGAAGTCGTGCTGCCGGCAGCTTAGTAATACAGCCGGGATTTACGCCGGCGCCGTGTGCGCGTGCGCCAATGGCATTCTCGCGCACGCTGTTGATGGCGCCGATGCCACACCGACCAGTGCTCGACCTCTTTAACCGAAGGCGGCCGCTCCTACACCAGATGCCAGGGCAGTCGCCGCACCGCCGGCACGGTAAGCGGCAACAACCCCGCGGCTTGCACGACGGGGGCTTCTCCCCCCGATGGCGTGCTGGCGCACGATCGTCAGATAGGCATGCGCCAGCATGGATAACGTGGTGTGCCGGTGCCAGCCTGTCCATGAGCGCACCTCGTATTCGTCCAATGCGGTCTCTCCCTTGGCGTCTTCAAAGCAGGTCTCGATCCGCCAGCGCTGACCGGCCACCTGCACCGGCTCGGCGAGCGGCGTCTCCTCTGGCGAACGGGTAAGATAGAACGCGAACTGATGCGGTCGGCCCTTCCGGCGTCGGATCAGCAGCCCGGCTTTCCAACCCGGCACCGGCGGTGCGCGGTAGGGCAGATACGCCCAATCGTACAGCCGCGGCCCCTTGGCGCCCTCGCCGGCGCTGAGCCGTTTCCAGCCCTTGGCCGGCACGCCCTCAAGCCAATCCTCCACGTGCTCCAGCCCGAGCCGCTGGGCCGAGGTCACCGCCAGCACGTAGCCGCGCCCGTGCGCCTCGATCAGGCGGCGTCTGATGACCGGCGCCATACACGCAATCGCCGACCACGCACCGGCAGGGCACCCCGGCCGCAAAGGCGCGCTTCAACAGGGCCTGTCCGAGCTTCGGCTTGGTGGTGAAGCTCACACTCTCCGGCACGCCCGCTTCCGCGCAGCGTGCAGCATCGAAGGCCCAGGTCTCGGGCAGGTACAGCGCCCGGTCGATCAGCGCATGGCCATGGCGGCTGGCATAGGCGAGAAAGACACAATGCGGCCGGCCGTGCCCGGAGTACTGGCGTTTGACGCCCGCCAACTTGTCGCCCTTCTTGAGAAAGCCGGTCTCGTCGAGCATCAGCACGGCCTCGGCATCCCAGTGCATGCGGGCGAGGAAATCCTGCACGCCATCGGGACTGATATCCCCGGCGGCTTCCGCCAAGTGCCAGCCGTTCTTGCGCTCGAGCGGCGAGAGCAGGCCCTGCAAATAGGCCCGGGCGCGGCGGCGTGGTTCGGTGCGGCTGAACCGAGGAGCAATCCGGGCGACGAGATCATCTAACTGATTGGCCCAGCGGTGGGCCGCGCTTGCATGCGTCATTGCTCGACACCTACGTGTCTAAGACAACGCACAAACCCGGCTGTAGTATTAGGTCGTTCCAGATACGACAGATCGCGCTTGGCAGAAGGTCCGGAATGGGTGTGCGCCGTGACAAGGCGGCGCTTTCCAGTGGGTGCAAGTCCCACCCGGCAAAAGCTCCAGCCGGAAGCAACCGGAGCAGTCATGGAGGTAACGAAATGGCTGAAGCCTTCGGATAGCGGGTCACGAATTGGTGACCGCGCGAGTGTGCAGGCCGCAACGTGAGTGAACGCTGAGCAAGCCTCGAAAAGGACGATGTGCAGGCCGACCCGACAACCCTTTCGGGGAAGGCTGATACGGCTGGGTGAATGAGCAAAGAGTACGCCCAGGCGCTGCACCGGGGTAGTGGCGGCAGCATGGACACAAGGAAAGCGCACGCAACACGGGAAGCCCCAGGACGTGGTCAGGGATGACCAACCGGAGGCCCGCGAGGGACAGACCGGGCGCCCTGGGGTGGCGGAGAGGCTCGTAGGACCTTGGAAGCCGGGTAATGCCGGTGGAGGAAAGGGGCCTCAGTTCAAGACAGACGCACGACGTGGTGAGGGACCTGGAGATTGGGCAACCTATCAACTCCGAAGAGTGTTCAGAAACTGCAGACGGCGTTGCACGCGAAAGCGAAGGCAGAGGCCGGTTATCGCTTCTACGCCCTGTACGACAAGATCAGCCGCGAGGACATTCTGGCGCATGCCTATGCCCAGTGCCGCTCCAATAAGGGCGCACCGGGTGGCGACGGTCAGGACTTTGCGGACATCGAGGCATATGGGGTCGAGGGATGGCTGGGTGAACTGGCGCTTGCGCTCAGGCAGGAGACTTACCGACCGGACCCGATCAGACGCGTGTTCATTCCGAAGGCCAACGGCAAACTCAGGCCGCTGGGCATCTCGACCGTGCGGGATCGAGTCTGCATGACGGCAGCGATGCTGGTGCTGGACCCGATCTTCGAGGCCGACCTTCCACCGGAACTCTATGCCTATCGTACCGGGCGTAATGCCCAGCAGGCGGTGATCGAGGTGGAAGAGCTGCTGTTTCGAGGCCATCCGGACGTCGTGGACGCCGACCTCGCGGACTACTTCGGGAGCATTCCCCATGCCGAGCTGATGACGTCAGTGGCGCGCCGCATCGTTGATCGGCGCGTGCTGCACTTGATCAGAGGGTGGCTGGACTGCCCCGTGGAAGAGACCGACACACGAGGACGGACGACACGGACAACGGAGGCGCGCGATCAACGGCGCGGCATCCCGCAGGGCTCACCCCTCTCACCCTTGCTGGCCAATCTGTACATGCGCCGGTTTGTGCTGGGATGGAAGAAGCTCGGGCTGGAGCACAGCCTCGGCAGTCGCATCGTGACCTATGCGGACGACCTCGTGATCCTGTGCAGGAAGGGCAAAGCCGAAGAGGCCTTGCACCGGCTGCGCGAGATCATGGGCAAGCTGAAGCTGACGGTGAACGAGGAGAAGACACGCATCTGCAAGGTGCCGGAAGGCGAGTTCGACTTCCTGGGGTACACGTTCGGACGGATGTATTCGGCGAGAACCGGCCAGGCCCGCCTGGCGCAACGGCCCTCGAAGAAGAGCATCCGGCGCGCGGTCGAGAAGATCCATGCGCTGACCGCCCGAGCGGGAACATGGCAAGAGACCACAGTGCTGGTGGGCAAGTTGAACCGCACGCTACGCGGATGGGCGAACTACTTCTCAGTAGGCACCGTCAACCCGGCGTACCGGGCGCTCGACACCTATACAGCGGTGCGGTTGCGCCGGTGGTTGCGCTCCAAGCATAAGGTCAGGCGACGCAAGGGCGGGGCTTATCCCCTCTCGCATCTTTACGGGCACTTCGGGCTCGTCCGCCTGAGCCGGCTTGGGCACGACGTGCCGTGGGTGAAGGCGTGAGGTCTTGTCCGAGAGCCGGATGCGGGAGATCTGCATGTCCGGTTCGATGAGCGGGGTGTGGAAACGGAGCAACGGCTCGGCTAATGAGGCACCGCCAGGCGAAAGCGGCGGAAACAGATAGGCCGATCCTACCGCCACCGCGCCACACCTCGACTCTACCATCCTCGGTAGTACGGGGGCCTGTTTGAAGGTCTGTTGACCCTACGACTGCGGAAGTTCGGCTATCGTCTGCCTCGTGCCACGAAGAGACATTCCGTCGTCACCGTTTTTTAAGTCGAACGTCGCCGACGCTGGAAGATGTTCGAGGTGACCCCGACAAAGCCGCGTCCATATCCTGCTACGGCTTACCGACCTTGAAGCTGGCTGCGATAAACAGCGTGGCGGCCACCAGCAGGGCGAACGCCATCCGCAGATCCGTCAGGTGAGCAATGAAGCCAATCAGTGCAGGCCCGACCAAGATCCCGAGATACCCAAGCGTGGTCACGGCCGTCACCGCCAAGCTCGGCGGCATCGCCCGGGTGCGCCCTGCCACGGAGAACAATACGGGGACGACGTTCGATGCTCCGGCGCCAACGAGCAGGAACCCAACGAGGTTGGCATAGGCTGAGGGGACGAAAGCAACCATCGAGAACCCGACAGCGGCCAGGATTCCGCCGACAAACAGCACCCGCTGTTCCCCGAGGATCGTCCGCAACCGGTCGCCAGTGAGGCGCCCAAGGGTCATGGCAACCGCGAACGCAGCATAGGCCAGACCAGCAAGTCCGATGTCACTGCCGCGCTCCGTGATGAGAAACACGGCGCTCCAATC
This sequence comes from Microvirga ossetica, assembly GCF_002741015.1. Taxonomy (NCBI): domain Bacteria; kingdom Pseudomonadati; phylum Pseudomonadota; class Alphaproteobacteria; order Hyphomicrobiales; family Methylobacteriaceae; genus Microvirga; species Microvirga ossetica. The sequence continues at coordinate 768,946 of NZ_CP016619.1, forward strand.
CAAGACTGCCCCCTCGACCAGGAAGCACAGGAAGCACAGGAAGCCAATGAACAGCACTGCGCCTTTGGGCCATGCGAAAAGCGGTGGCTTTTCGCTACTGTCATCCCCGTAGGGAAGCAAGCCCGGCATCGCGATTATGAGCAGGATCAGGGACATGGCACTGATCAGGCCCGCCGCGAGAAGCGGACTGATCGCAAAGCTTCCCAGCAGGAGGCTGACCAGGCTGGCGCCGGCGATGCCGCCGACACTGTACAGTCCATGGAAGCCGGACATCATCGGCCTGCCGCTGTTGCGCTCCACGATGATCGCCTGAAGGTTCATGGCGATATCGACCGTCCCCAGGGCGGCACCGAACACGGCAATGGTCATCGCCATGGCGATCGAGCCCTCGAGCACCGCCAGGAGCGGCAAGGTCAGCAGGGTCAGCAGGGTCGCAGCGGTAATCACGGCCTTGCAGCCGATCCGGGTTGTCAGAACCCCCGTAACGGGCATGGCAATGATCGAGCCAAGGCCCAGGCACAGAAGAAGCAATCCCAGAGCCCCTTCATCGAGTTGAAGCCTTTCCTTTGCCAGAGGAACGAGCGGGGCCCAAGCGGCCGTGGAAAAGCCGGCAATGAAAAACGTGAGCCGCGTCGCGATCTGCTCGCGAAGCCGCGCAGGATCGCGCGTCAGGGCTGGGGCTGGGGGAGAAGCCATCTTGCCCACCATGTCAGCCGCCGAGTCCAGTTCAGCCAGTGGGACCGCCACATGTCGTTGCCGGGTGCCGTGCCGCCTGGTGGAGAACCAGGTGCGGCGCTAGCGGCGATGGTCAAATGATACAGGACGAGCCCGGTCGGATCGGACCGAACGATCACATCCTCTTCGTCGAAGCGGTCATGCGGCATCGTATGTTTCCTCCATCTGGCCGAGATCGGTGTTCCCGAGCCGTGATGCAGTCGGCCCGGGAGCGAACTTCGACCCGTCGCGGTTTCTCAGGGACCAGCGCTCAATGGGAGAGGATCTGACCGAGGAAGTTGCGCGTGCGCTCGTGCCGGGGATTGCCGAAGAAAGTATCCGGCGGCCCCTCCTCAACGATCTCGCCCCGATCCATGAACATGACGCGATCGGCGACGCTGCGGGCGAACCCCATCTCGTGCGTCACGCACAGCATCGTCATGCCGTCCTCCGCCAGGCCGATCATGGTATCGAGGACTTCCTTGACCATCTCGGGATCGAGGGCGGACGTCGGTTCGTCGAACAGCATGATCTTCGGGTTCATGCAGAGGGCGCGGGCAATCGCCACGCGTTGCTGCTGGCCACCCGAGAGTTGGGCGGGGTACTTGGCGGCCTGCTCGGGAATGCGCACCCGCTCCAGGTACTTGCGGGCGGTCGCTTCCGCCTCGGCCTTCGGTGTGCCGCGGACCTTCATCGGGGCCAGCATGCAGTTCTCCAGCACCGTGAGGTGCGGGAACAGGTTGAACTGCTGGAAGACCATGCCGACCTCGCGCCGGATGGCGTCAAGATTGCGGCTGCTGGCCCCGAGCTCGATTCCGTCGACGACGATGCGGCCTTCCTGGGCGTGCTCGAGATGGTTGATGCACCGGATCAGGGTCGACTTGCCGGATCCCGAGGGTCCGCAGATCACGATCCGCTCGCCGGTGCGGACCTTCAGGTCGATGTTCCTCAAGACCTGGAATGTGCCGTACCATTTCTGCACGTTCTCCATGCGGATGATGATCTCGTCCCGCACGTGTTGGGCCTGCAACGCCGTCGACATGTGTCATGTCCTCCTATCAGGGCTTCTTCATCTCGGGTGCGTCCGTGCCCAGCCACTTCTTGTACGTGGCGTTGAGGGCGCCGCTTGCCTTCTGCTCGGCGAGGAACGCGTTGACGGCACCCAGCAGCTCGTCTTGGCCCGGGCGCAGGGCGATCCCGTGCACCTGCTCGCGCAACGTCAGCTTGCTGTCGAATTGGCCGGGTGCGACCTTCTCGATTTCGGAGACCACGTTCGTCGCGACGCCGATCAGGTCGACCTGTCCGGATAGCAGGGCCTGGACCGCCGACGCGTCATCATCGAAGCGACGGATCTGGGTACCCTGCGGCGCGACCGCGGTGACCGAGACGTCCTGCGTGCTCGCCCGTGCGACGCCGATCGCGAAGTTCTTCAGATCGGCAGGCTCCTTCACGCCGGCAGCCTTCTTGCCGTAGACCACGATGCGGATGCCGGCGTAGGGATCGGAAAACGTCACTTGCTTTGCCCGCTCGGGCGTGATCGCCAGGGAGGCGACCAGCATGTCGAGCTTGCCCGTCAGGAGAAACGGGATGCGGTTCGGCCCGGTGACCGGGACGATGTTCGCCTTGACACCGAGGTGCTTGGCCAAGGCCTTCGCAACGTCGGCGTCATAGCCGTCGGGCTGACCCTCGACATTCGTGATTCCGAACGGTGGAAAGTCGACCAGCATGCCGATCGTGACCTGTCCCTTCTTCTTGATCTCGTCAACGGATTGCGCGGTGGCGGGAGCCGTCGCAGCAAGGCCGGCGACGAAAACCACCCCGACGGCGAGAGCCTTGCGGAAGCCTTGGAAGTACGGTGATCGTTTCATGGGATCCTCCCTTGGAACATGGGTTCTGATTGAGGGTTGAGGACCGCTACCTCGTGGTTGCGGCTGCGAAGCGGCGTTCAAGCCGCATGCTGAGGTGCGACAACGGCCAGCACAGGATGAAGTAGATGGCTGCCACGATGCCGAAGACGAGAAAGGGCCTGAAGGTTGCGTTGTTGATGATCTGGCCAGCGCGGGTCACCTCGGTGAAGCCGATGATCGCGGCGAGCGAGGTCGCCTTGATGAGCTGCACCAGGAACCCGACGGTCGGCGGCAGTGCGATCTTGAAGGCCTGCGGCAGGATGATGTAGCGCATCGTGGCCGGGTAGTGCAGGCCCAGCGCCCCCGCGGCCTCCCACTGCCCCTTCGGTACTGCCTGGATGCAGCCACGCCAGATCTCGCCCAGGAACGCACTGGCATTCAGCGTCAGCGCAACGGCTGCCGCGATCCACGGATTGATGTCGAGCCCGAGCGTGGTCGCCCCGAAGAAGACCAGGAACAACTGCATCAGCAGCGGTGTGCCCTGGAATACCTGGATGAACCCGCCCGCCGCGAGAGAGACCGGCTTCACATCGGAAACCCTTGAGAGGGCTACGATCAAGCCGCCGACGGCGCCGCCCACGAAGGCGATCAGCGACAGCAGCACCGTCCAGCGGGCCGCCGTGAAAATGAACAGGAACTCGTTCGTGCCGAACTGGCGCAGCATATCGGTCTCTCCTCAATGCCGATCGGGGTACGCGAAGGCGACCCGGTAGATTGTCGAGAACACGGCCGAGAAGGCCAAGGACATGGCGAGGTACATGAGCGTCACGACGAGATAGACCTCGAAGCTCGTGAACGTCAGGGATTGGATGTTGTTCGCCACCGAGGTCAGATCGTCGGCCGAGATCGCCGACACGACGCTCGACGTCAGCATCAGCAGGATGAACTGGCTCGTCAGGGCCGGGTACACGGTCTTCAGGGCCGGCTTCAGCACGATGTAGCGGAAGACCTGGAGCGGCTTGAGGCCCAGCGCCAGGCCTGCCTCTACCTGCCCCTTGTGGATTGACTCGATGCCGGCCCGGATGATCTCGGTCGCATAGGCCCCGACATTGATCACCATCGCCAGCAGCGCCGCGGCGTTCGGAGAGAGTCTCACACCCGCCGCAGGAAGCCCGAAGAAGATGAAGAAGATCTGCACCAGAAACGGCGTGTTTCGAATGATCTCGATATAGCACTCGACCACCCACCGAAGGGGCTTGGGCCCGGATGTCTTGACCCAAGCACAGATGATTGCGACGACCAGCCCTAGGAGCATCGCCGACGTGGAGAGCTGTATGGTCAGCCAAGCCCCGGCCAACAGATCCCTGTAGGCCTCCAGCACGGGACCGAACCTGAAAGTGTACGTCACGGTCGCTCCTATGAGGCGAGGGTTCTGGACATGGCAGGCCGAGCCGATGCCGGCGGCAGCAGCATCCTGCCCAGGATGTGGTCCGCCGCCTTCTCGCCGATCATGATCGTCGGCGCATTGGTGTTGGACGATGTCACGAAGGGCATGATCGAGGCATCGCAGACCCGCAAACCCTCGAGACCATGCACCTTCAGGTCAGGATCGACGACGGCCATCTCGTCGGTTCCCATCTTGCAGGTGCCGCAGGGATGGTGGTCGGTCTTGCAGGTGGCAAAGGCGTACCGGACGAGATCGTCCTCGGAGGTCTTGTCCAGCCCCGGCATCCGCTCCGCCAGGATGAACGGCTTGAGGGCCGGCTGGCGCATGATCTCCCGGGCCGTGCGCAGGCCCTCGAGCGACATGGCTCGATCGTACGGGTCCTCCCAGTAGTTGGGATCGATCAGGGGCATCGCCATGAAGTCGGCTGTCCCGAGGCGGACGGTTCCCCGCGACCGTGGCCGCAGGAAGGCGGAGTTCAACGTCACGCCGGCGTTGCGCAGCTTCTCAACCCCGGCCTCGATCCCGGATCCCAGTCCGAGGTGGAACTGGATGTCCGGTGACGGGGCAGCCCGGTCCGCGTACCAGAAGCCCCCGGTCTCGAACAACGTCGACGCCACCGGCCCGCGACCGAACAGGAGGTATTGCAGGCCGGCCCACACCGTCTTGTGCAGCTTCGCATACGAGTCGTAGGTGTAGTCCCCGGTGCATTCGCAGATCGCATAGAGATCCAGGTGGTCCTGGAGGTTGGATCCGACGCCCGGCAGGTCGTGGAGCACCTTGATGCCGACCGATTTCAAGTGGTCGGCCGGACCGATGCCGGAGAGCATCAGGAGCCGGGGCGAGCCAATGGCGCCCGATGACAGCACGAGTTCGCGATCGCAGCGGATCTCGGAGCTGGCGCCGTCCGCCGAGGCTAGCTCGATCCCGACGGCGCGTCGGCCCTCCAGGATGATCCGCTTGACGGCCACGCCGGTCCGCACCGTGAGGTTCGCCCGTTCCCGAATGGGCCTGAGATAGGCGGAAGCCGCGGACGATCGCCGGGCGTTTCGGACGGTCACCTGGTAATGCCCGATACCGTCCTGCGTGGCGCCGTTGAAATCCGCGTTGTACGGGATGCCGTACTCCTGTGCTGCCCGGATGAAGGCCTCGCTGATCGGAAGCGGGTTCACGGGTACGGAGACGCCGAGCGGTCCTCCGGTCCCGTGAAACTCATCGGAATAGCGCTGGTTGTCCTCGGCCCGCTTGAAGTACGGCAGGACGTCGGCGTAGCTCCAGCCCGCGCAGTTGCCTTGCTGGGCCCAGCGGTCGTAGTCGAGCCGGTTGCCCCGGGTGTAGACCTGGGCGTTGATCGACGACCCGCCGCCGATCACCTTGGCCTGCGTGTAGCGCAGCACGCGCCCGCCGAGGTGCCGTTGCGGGACAGTCGACCAGCCCCAACTGGCAATGCCCTTCGTCATCTTGGCGAAGCCCGCCGGCATGTGGAACAACGGGTTCCAGTCCGTGCTGCCGGCCTCGATCAGGAGCACCTTGACGCCCGGATCGGCCGAGAGCCGGTTGGCGAGCACGCATCCCGCCGGTCCCCCGCCAACGATGATGTAATCGTATGTCATTGTGATCTTCCACTATCCCAACGGTGGCGCTGGTTCCGGCATGTCCCCGCCGCACCGGAAGGGACCCGCATGGTCAGTCCGGTCAAAGGCGTGCGATGCTCAGGCCGCCATCCACGTCGATGACGCTTCCGGTGGCGAAGGCGAAGGTGCCCGATGCGAGCGACGCCACGACATTCGCCACATCCTCGCCCTCGCCCCATCTGCGTGCCGGCACGAGGCCGTCGGCAATCAGGCGATCGTATTTCCCGGTCACACCGGCCGTCATGTCGGTCCGGATGATGCCCGGTCGCACGTCGAAGACCCCGATGCCGTCGGCCGCAAGCCTGAGGGCAAGTCCCTGGCCCCACATCGCGAGGCCGGCCTTCGAGATGCAATAGTCGAGGCGTTCCGGCGAGGCATGCGACGCGCTGACGGAGGTCACGTTGATGATCGACCGCGGTCCGTCCCCGCGCGATTGCTCCAGCATCACCTTGAGGACCGCCCGGGTCAGGAACACGGTGCCGCGAAGATTGACCCCGATCACGCGATCGAAGTTCTCCGGCAGCAGGTCCAGGAAGTCGCCGCGGACGACCGCTCCGATGCCGGCATTGTTCACCAGGCAGTCGATTCGGCCCGTGTTGTCCCGGATCCAATCGGTCCATCTGTCGTGAACCCGAAGGTCGCTGATGTCTCCGGACAGATAGGAGGCCTTGCCGCCGTACTGCCGGAGGTCCCCGAGGGTGTGATCCGGTTCATCGGCGGCGGTGCCCGTGATGATGAGATCGAATCCATCCATCGCGAGCTTGCGCGCGATGGCGAGGCCGATGCCTCGGCTGGAGCCGGTAACGAGGGCGACGGGGCGAGTGCTCATGCTGCGAACCTTGTGGCTTGGATGTGGTCGGCAACCCGCAGGGCCTGAGCCGCCACGGTCAGGGAGGGATTCACGGCCGCCGAGGACGGCATGAAGCCCGCATCGACGACGAACAGGTTGGGATGGTCGTGCGCGCGGCAGAACGGATCGAGCGCGGATCGGGCAGGGTCATCCCCGAACCGGACGGTGCCGCACTGGTGCGAAGGCGTCCGCTTGTCGAACGCCCTCGCAAGAACGATCGGGTAACCGGCCGCGCGGAAGACTTCCTTCATCCGACGTATGAGTCCGCGATGCGCCGTCATGTTCGTTCGCTTCCATCCCAGGACGATCGATTTCCCATCAATCTTGACTTGGCTTTCGGGGTCGGGCAGGTCCTCGCTCATCAGGTACCAGTCGACGCTGTGGCGGGCGAGCCGCTCGAGCACGAAGTCCGGTGCCCATCTCAGGCTCGCCTTGAGGACGGGAGCCGAGATCCTGCCCAGGAGCTGGACATTCCCGAGAGGCGGGCCGCCGCGGCCATCGTCGAAGTAGAAATCGTTGAGACCGATGGTCTTCTGATAGACCGAGTCGTTCCTCTTCCGCGGATCCACCGTCAGCATCGCGGTCGCGTTGTGGTTCATGAAATGGCGGCCGACGACCCCGGATCGATTGGCGAGGCCGCCCGGGTGGCGCTCGGCACCCGACCTGAGAAGGATCGCGGCCGAGTTGATAGCACCCGCGGATAGGACCACGATGCTGGCGCGGATCACGAACCGTTCGCCATTCCTGAGGTACTCCGCCCCGGCAATGCGGTGGCCGTCGCTGTCCAGGATCAGGCGCTCGACCATCGCGCCAGTCACCAAGCTGACGGACGGCTGCTCAAGTGCAACTGCCAGCGCGGCCGTCTCGGCGTCGAGCTTTCCCGTCCGTGTATCAGGGTAGGCATCCCAGGGTGTCTTGGCATGTGACAGCCATCGGTCGATATCAATGGCGAGCGGGAGCGAGAACGGATGCAGTCCCACCTTGCGCAACCGTTCACGGGCTGATGCGATCGCCGGCTCATCGGGAACGGGTGGATACGGATACGGTGAGGAGTGAGCCGGCTCCGTCGGATCCTGTCCCAGCGCACCCCGGACTTGGAAAAGTTGCTCCGCGGCGCAGTACCAAGGCTCCAGGTCCCGGTAGCTGATCGGCCATCCTGGCGAGACCCCGTCGGCATGCTCGAGAGCCTCGAAATCCCGCTCGCGGTACCGGAGCATCACGGCCCCGTAGAACTTCGAGTTCCCGCCGACGTAATAGTAATTGCCGGGGTTGAACTCCAGCCCTGCCGCATCCCGCCACATCTCCTTGGGACGGTAATGCTCCTCGATGAAAATCGACCGGGTGTTCCTCGCATGAGAGGAATGCGGCAACTGCTCGCCACGTTCGAGAATGACCACCGATGCGCCGCTTGTGCTGAGGCCCGCAGCCATGCAGGCCCCACCGATCCCGGACCCGATGATCAGGATATCGGCCGATTGCTCACGCATCATGCCACCCGATTGCCCGAGGCAGGATCAAACAGAACGGCCCGATCCATATTGTACGCAAAGTCTGTCGTGGAATGCAGCTTCACGGCCGCGTCCGAGCGCATGCGGGCCACCACGTCCTTGCCGCCAAGTCGCGTGACGACAAACGTGTCCGAGCCGGCTGGCTCAACCACCTCTGTCCGGCAGCTCACACGGATCACATTCTTGGCGTTGCGGTCGGCGCCGTCCACGTCCGTGATGGCTTCGGGACGAATTCCAAGAACGACCTTGTGCCCAGCGGGTGAGACGGGTGTGCGATCGTTGGCGATGGGCAAAATGACCGGTGCCGTTCCATCGCGCTCGATCGAGACCGCATAGGCATTGCCGGATTTCACGAGTTCACCGGGGACGAGGTTCATGGGGGGCGATCCCATGAAGTCGGCGACGAACGTGTTGACGGGATCATTGTAGATCTCGGCCGGCGTCCCGAACTGCTGGAGATGGCCGTCCTTCAGCACCGCGATCTTCGTCGCCAATGTCATCGCCTCGATCTGGTCGTGCGTGACGTAGACGATGGTGGTGCCAAGGCTATTGTGTAGACGTTTGATTTCGGTCCGCATGTCCACGCGGAGCTTCGCGTCGAGATTGGACAACGGCTCGTCGAAGAGAAACAGCTTCGGCTTGCGCACAAGGGCCCGGCCCATGGCGACGCGCTGGCGCTGACCGCCGGAGAGCTGGCTCGGCTTGCGGTTGAGAAGGTGGCCTATCTGCAACGTTTCCGCCACCTCGGCCACGGCCTTGTCCCGTTCGGGTTTCGGCACCTTGCGCATTTCCAGGCCGAACGCAATGTTCTGGGCAACGGTCATGTTGGGATACAGCGCGTACGATTGAAACACCATGGCGATGTCGCGCTCGGATGGACGGCGGTCGTTCACGCGGCGGCCGTCGATCTTGATCTCGCCGCTGCTGATGCTTTCCAGTCCGGCGATCGTGTTCAGCAACGTGGACTTGCCGCAGCCCGACGGTCCGACGAGAACCAAGAAACCACCCTCCTCCATGGCCAGATTGATGCCCTTGAGCACCGACATGGAACCATAGGACTTCTCAAGGCGATTGATTTCCAGAAATGCCATAACAATCCCTCCCTTTAGCCTTTGACAGCGCCGGACATCAGGCCGCGCACGAAGAACCGGCCGGCGACGATGTAGACGATGAGTGTGGGCAGGGCCGCCAGAAGCGCTCCTGCAAAGTGGACGTTGTATTCCTTGACCCCCGTGGATGAATTCACGAGGTTGTTAAGAGCCACCGTGATGGGCATGGCGTTCGGACCGGAGAACGAAGCGCCGAACAGGAAGTCGTTCCAGACGTTCGTGAACTGCCAGATCACCGTCACGACGATGATGGGCCCGGAGCTCGGCAGCAGGATGCGGTAGAAGATCTTGAAGAAGCTTGCTCCGTCGACCTGGGCCGCCCGGACCAGCTCCGTCGGGAAGGCCTCGTAGTAGTTCCTGAAGTAGAGCGTCGTGAACCCTAGCCCATAGACGACGTGAACCAGGATCAGGCCGTAGATCGTGCCGGCGATCCCGAGCGCTCCAAGAATGCGTGCCGTCGGAATGAGCACGATCTGGAAGGGGATGAAGCAGGCGAACAGCATCAAGCCGAAGACGATCTTGTGGCCGGGGAACCTGTACTTGGTGAGCACGTAGCCGTTGAGAGCCCCCAGGATGGTCGAAATCGCCACGGCAGGGACCACCATCAGGATCGAGTTCAGGAAGTACGGTTGAAGGCCGGTCGCCTGGACACCGATCTGGGCTTCGTTCCAGGCTTTCTGCCAGGGCTCCAGGGTCCATTGTGCCGGCAGCGACAACATGTTGCCGCCCTGGATCTCCGACAGCGGCTTGACCGAGTTCACGACCATGATGAACAGCGGCAGGAGATAGTAGATCGCGAACAGGATCAGCACGGTGTAGAGAAGTGCTCTCGACAGGGATCGCGGCGAGCTTTCACTGCGAGCGTCGGCGACGGTAGCAACTTGTGCGGTCATTTCTTTTCTCCCCGCAGCTCGGTGTAGAGGTAGGGAACGATGATGGACGAGATCATCATGAGCATGATCACCGCGGAGGCGGCGCCGATGTTCATCTGGTTTCGCGTGAAGGTGTACGAATACATGAAGGTGGACGGCATTTCGGTCGCCCGGCCGGGGCCGCCGTTGGTCATCGCGATGATGAGATCGAATGACTTGATGGCCAGGTGAGCGAGCACCACGAAGGCCGACAGAAATGCCGGCCGAAGCTGTGGAATCACGATGCGGCGGTACGTTTGGACAGTCGACGCACCGTCGATCTGGGCCGCCTTCATGATCTCGCTGTCGATGCCTCGCAGGCCGGCCAGGAACATCGCCATGATAAAGCCCGATGACTGCCAGACCGCTGCGATCACGATCGTATAGATCGCCATTTGGCTGTCCTTGATCCAGTTGAACGTGAAGCTCGTCCAACCAAGCGCGTGCATGGTCTGTTCGAGGCCGATGCCAGGATCGAGGAACCACTTCCACGCCGTCCCCGTGACGATGAACGAGAGCGCCATCGGGTAGAGGAAGATCGGGCGCAGCAATCCTTCGGCCCTGATCTTCTGGTCGATGAGGATCGCGAGGAAGAGGCCCATCACCGAACACAGGATGATGTACAGGGAACCGAAGATCGCAAGGTTCTTCAGCGCGACGGTCCAGTTGGGGATCGCAAACAGGCGCGAATATGCGCCGAACCCTATGAAGTCGAAGACCGGCAGCAGCGTCGAGCTGGTCGTTGACAGGTAGATCGTGAACAGGATGAAGCCGTAGACGAAGACAAGGAGTGCGGCGAAGCTTGGCGCAAGAACCAAGCGAGGCAGCCAGTCTTCAAGCCCACGCATCGTGCGGGGCGGCTCGGTTGACGTGGTATGACTCGAAATCGCGGCGACCGACATGGCGTGTGCCTTTCGTCTCAAAGCAATCTGTGGCGAAGGCTAGGTCCCGCACTTGCGGGACCTAGGAAGCGCAGTTGGCCTACTGCTTTGCGCTGGCGACGGCGGACACAAGCTCCTTGACGGCCTGGTCCGGGGTGTAGTCGCCGTTGAACTCGCCGGTGATGACGTCGTACATGGCGTTCTTGACGGCGGCCCGGGCTGCGTGCCCGTGGGCCAACGATCCGAGCAACGTCCCTTTCGCCTCAGCCTCCTTGACGTCGGCAATCGCCTTCTTGCCGCAATCGTCGAAGGCGGCATCGGAGACATCGGTCCGGGCGGGAGCCGAGCCTTTTACGACGTTGAAGGAGGACTGGAAGGTGGGATCCTCGATCGCCGCAGCCATCTTTTGCTGAGCGGCCTGGCGATTGGCTCCGACCTTGAACATGGCGAACTGGTCGGTGTTGAACATGACGGTGCCTTGCGTTCCGGGGAAACGGGCGCACAGGAAGTCCGTCCCCGGCTTCTTTCCGGCGCCGAGGAACTCACCCTTGGCCCAATCGCCCATGATCTGGACGGCGGCATCGCCGCGGATGACCATGGCGCTGGCCAGGTTCCAGTCACGGCCGGAGAAGTTGCTATCCACGTAGCTCCGGAGCTTCGTCATCCGCTCGAAGACCTTCTTCATGGTATCCGAGCCGAGTGCAGCGGGATCGAGGTCGATCAAGGCCTTCTTGTAGAATTCAGGCCCCCCGGTCGCCATCACGACGCTGTCGAAGATCGTGGCATCCTGCCAGGGCTGGCCACCATGTGCCAAGGCCGTCTTGCCCGACGCCTTGACCTTGTCCAGGGCCGTAATCAGTTCATCCCAGTTCTGAGGCGCCTTCAGACCGAGGTCATCAAACACCTTCTTGTTGATCCAGATCCAGTTTGTGGAGTGCAGGTTCACCGGGGCAGCAACCCACGTGCCCTTGTACTTCGAGAACTGCTGGAGGGCGGCGGGAATGTTCTTGTCCCAGTTCTCCTTGGCGGCAAGCGCGTTGAGATCGGTGAGGACGCCCTGAGCGGCCCAGTCCTGGACATCGAAGCCGAGCATCTGCGACGCCGTCGGCGGATCGCCTGCGGTGACACGGGCCCGGAGGACCGTCATGGCCTGCTCGCCGCCGCCCCCTGCGACGGGAACATCCTGCCAATCAACTCCTTGCTTCTTGAGGTTCTCCTTGAGCACGTTCAGCGCCGCTGCTTCGCCGCCCGACGTCCACCAGTGCAAGACGTCGACGCGCTCCTGAGCGAGAGCCGGTGCGCCAGCAAGGGCGCTCGAGCCAAGCAATACTGCCGAGATGAGGTATGCTTTAGTCGCTTTCATTTCAGTCCTCCCTAGAGCCGAATCCGTTTCGGCGTACGCTTCAGGTTTCTGAAGGTCGTGGCACCCACCAGGCCGTCCGCGGGCCCGAGTGGAAGTGCAGCGTCTTCTCTTCGGTGTAGTCGTCGACCGCCCTGCGACCCAGCTCGCGGCCGAGACCGGATTGCTTGTACCCACCGAAGGGAAGCTCGCTGGCGCCGTCCATGAACGTGTTCATCCATACGGTGCCGGCATGGATGCCACGGCTGACGTTCAGGCATGTGTTGAAGTCCTGGCTCCAGACGCCCGCCGAGAGTCCATAATCCGTGCTGTTGGCTATCGCGACGGCCTCGTCGGCGGTCTCGAACGTCAGGATCGACAGCACCGGGCCGAACACCTCTTCCCGCGCAATGGTCATCTGCGGCTGGACGCCGTCGACGATGGTCGGGGCCATGAACTGCCCGCTCTCATGCTCGAGGCGGGTCCCGCCGACCTTGACCTCGGCACCGGCCGCGCGGGCCTCGGCGACATATCCCTCGATCTTCTCGAGATGGTCCGGCGTGACGATGGCGCCAACCCGCACGTCCTCGTCGAGCGGATCACCGACCTTGACGTCGCGAACCTTCCGCTGGAGGTCTGCGACGAAGCGCTCGGCAAGCGGCCGTTGGATGATCAGCCGGCTTCCGGCATTGCAACATTCCCCGGCATTGAAGTAGGCGCCGAACACCGCCGCATCGAGGGCAGCCTCGAGATCCGCATCGGCGAAGACGATTTGGGGGTTTTTCCCACCCAGTTCCATCGAGACTTTCTTCAACGTCTGCGCCGCCGTGGCCATCGCGCTCTTCCCGACGCGTGTCGATCCCGTGAACGAGATCATGTCGACACGGGGATCGGACGTCATCGCGGCGCCTACGTCGGCACCCGTTCCAGCGATGATGTTCACGACACCTGCCGGCAGGCCAGCCTCGAGAAGGAGCTTCCCGAGATAAAGCGTCGACGCGGACGTCAGCTCGCTCGGCTTGACTACGGCCGTGCAACCCGCGGCCAACGCGAAGGGCAGCTTCTGGCTGACGATCAGGAACGGGAAGTTCCATGGCGTGATGATGGAGACGACACCGATCGGATCCCGGACCACGACGCCGAGCTTGTTCGGACCGAGCGTGGAGAAGCTCTCGCCATGGAGATCCCGCGCCAGGGCAGCGGCATAGCGCCAGATGTCGGCGGCGCCTGCGATCTCGCCACGGGCTTGCGCGATTGGCTTGCCAGATTCCAGGCAATCGAGCAGGGCGATCACTTCGGCATCGCGCTCGATCAGGGATGCAACGTCGAGAAGGACCTTGGATCGTTCGGCCGCGGTCATGCGCGGCCAAGGGCCGCCGTCAAATGCGCTGCGTGCGGCCGATATCGCCAGATCCGCCTCATGTTCCGAGGCCCTGGCATAGGTCGAGACCGTAACGCCGTGCGCTGGACTAATGCGTTCGATCGTTTCCCCGCCGCGTCCCGCGCCCCAGCGCCCGTCGATCAGCAGCTCGTGAGTGCGGGGGATCCTGGCCAGGGCGGCGTCCAGTCGGGAGCGGTCGAGTTTGATGGGTGCATTCATGGGTCGGCCCTCAGGTGTTCGTGTAGGATGGGGTGCGCTTCTCCCTGAAGCTCGCAACCCCCTCTTTCAGGTCGGACGTGTAGGAGACGAGGGCGCCTGCGATGCCCTCCACGGCTGCGGCGGTCTCCTCGCCTTCCGCAGCGTTGATGAGTTCCTTGGCGATCGAGACGGCGATCGGTCCACGTTCCGCGACCCGTGCCGCAATCTCATGCGCTCGTGAAAGGGCGCTCCCCTGCGGTACGACCTCATCGACGATTCCCTGTCGTTCGGCCTCCTCACCGGACAGGAGCACACCCGTGAGCGAAAGGCGCCGCACGGCCTGCGAGCCGAAGCGGCGTACCAGGCGCTGCGTTCCGGACCAGCCGGGCACCATCCCGAGACCTGTTTCGGGAAGGCCGATCTTGATCTGCGGCTCAGCCACCCGGATGTCGGCGGCCGCGGCCAGTTCCAGGCCGCCGCCCAGGGCATGACCGCCGAGCGCGGCGATCAGAGGAACCCTCAGTCGGGCCAACCGGTCGAAGGCACGATGTCCCTGGCGCGTCCACACCCGCCACATGTCCAGAGGCTCGAGGACGCCCCAGCCGGCGATGTCCCCTCCGGCGCAGAAAGCCTTGCCCTCGCCCGTGATGATCGCGCAGCGGATCTCCCGGCTGTCCTCGATGGCATTCGCGGTGTCCATCAGCGCGTCGATCATGGGCATGTCGAGGGCATTCAGCTTCTCGGCACGGGCCAGGGTGATCGTCGCCACCGTACCGTCAACCTGGAAGCGCACGTAAGGAGTTGTCATGCTGCCCTCCTCTTGGTCTTCGCGGTATCGTCCCGCGTCGGAACCCGCAGACCGAACGGCTCTGGCCGGAAAAGCGCGGCGTCCATCGGTTTCGGAGCGGTCGGCACGAGCAGGGGGAATGCGGCATGGGCGAGCACGTCCCGATCCAGGTCAATGCCAGGTGCGATCTCGACCACCGCAATCCCATCCGGCGTGAGCTTGAGAACGCAGCGCTCGGTCACGTAGGTGATGTCCTGGCCCTGCTCGATGGCACGCCGGCCCGAGAAGGAAACATGCTCGACGGCCTCGACGAGTTTGTCGACCTTGCCCTCCTTCAGGATCCTGAGCTCGCCGTCGACGATCTCGAACTTGGCACCGGCCGTATAGAAGCCCGAGAAGACGATCCGCTTGGCATGGCTCGAGATGTCGACGAACCCGCCGGCCCCGGCCGTGACATGCGGCCGGGCGCTCAACTTCGAGACGTTCACCGATCCGGTGCGGTCGATCTGAAGGAACGACAGGAGCGAGAGGTCGAACCCGCCGCCCTGGAAGTAGGTGAAGTTGTACGGCGACGGCATGATGGCTTCGGCGTTCGACGAGCAGCCGAACTTGAAGTCGAGCAAGGGGATGCCGCCGACGGCCCCGTGCTCGATCATCCAGGTAACATCGCCGTGGCATCCCTCCTCGATGAGGATTCGGGGGACGTTGGCCGAGATGCCGAAACCGATGTTGATGGCATCGCCGTAGTTCAGCTCCTGCGCAACCCGGCGCGCGACCACCTTCGAGACGTCGAATTCCGGGATGGAAAAGCTCGCGAGGGGTCTGAAGATCTCACCCGAGATGGCCGGATCGTAGACGGTCTGGGTCGTCTGCATCTGATCCGGCGCGACGACGACGACGTCCACGAGAATGCCGGGCACCATGACGTCGTGGGGCTTGAGCGTCCCGCTCTCCACCAGACGCTTCACCTGCGCGATGACGAGGCCGCCGTTGTTGCGGACGCTCAGGGCCTGCTCAATCGGGCCGAGATAGGCGCCCTCATGTTCGAACGAGAGGTTCCCGCGCTCGTCGGACGTCGTCGCGCGGATGATGGCGACGTTGGGCACGATGCTCTTGAAGTAGAGCCAGTCGTCGCCATCGAAACCGACGGTATTCACGATCGGCGCCGCGGCCGCCCGTTCGTTCATCGCACAGCCCTCGCGGGAGGGATCGACGAAGGTATCCTTGCCGACCTTGGTGAGCACGCCCGGGCGCTTCGCCGCGGCCTCGCGGTGCATGTCGAACAGGATGCCCGAGGGAATGTTGTAGGCCGGGATCTCGTTGCCGGTGATCATCTTCCAGATGGCGGGCGGCTCGGCCGAGGACGGACCCGAGGGATAGGAGCCTGCGATGATGCGCGCCAGCAGTCCGGGCTTTGCGAGATGGTCGACGCCCTTGATCCCGGACATGTCACCGGCAGCGATCGGATGGACCGTGGTCAGCGTGCGCGGATGACCTGTCTCGTCGAACCTCTTGCCGATAGCGGCAAGGACGGCATCGGGACATCCGAGTCCGGAGGCGGAGGAAACCGTGACGGTGGCGCCATCCGGGATGAGGGCGGCCGCTTCGTCGGCCTGGAGGATGCGGGGGAAGCTCATTGCGAGACCTTCGTGGTTGATTGAACGGGATCGATGGCGACGACCCGGGACGTCCTGGCGGACTCGAGGGCGGCCGCTGCGACGGCGAGGGACCAGATGCCGTCCTCTCCGGTCGCGGCGGGTTCGCCATCCCCGGCGACGGCCGCGGTAAAGCGTGCGACGCTGCGCTCGTAGAGGTTGCTGCGGTCGATTGGCAGGAGCTCCTCGCCGGACGCCGTCCGCAGCAGGACGTCCCCGATCGCCCTCTGCGTCATGCAATCGGTTCCGATCAGGGAGCCGTCGGTGCCGTGCACCTCGAATCCCGTCCTGGCGTGAGCCGTCGTGAAGGCGTCGTGGAATTGGGCGAGCACGCCGGACCTGAACCGGATCGCACCAATGGCGCCGTCCTCCACGTCGCCCTGCGACAGGCCGGCGGATTGGGTCAGTGCCGTGACCTCGACGGGATCGTCGGCCAGGACGAAGCGGAGCGTGTCCGCGTCGTGCACGGTGATGTCCAGCACCACCCCTGCGCCGGCGCCGGGGCTCGTGAGGCGCCAGCCTTGCAGGTGGGGCGGGAGGTAGACGGCATGAAAGACCCGCGCGAAGAGCGGACGCCCGATCCGGCCCGCCGCAATGGCCTCGCGCATGGCGCGATGCGTCCCGGCGTTGCGGAGATGATGGTTGGTTCCCAAGACGACGCCGGCGGCGCGGCAGGCATCGACCATGTCCCGCGCCTCACCGACCGTGAGGGCGAGTGGCTTTTCGCACAGGACATGCTTGCCGGCGCGGGCGGAGCGCAGGACCTGGTCATGATGCAGCTCGTTGGTGGTCGAGACGTAGACCGCATCGACCTCGCCGAGCAGCGCATCCAGATCGGTCGTGGGATGCGGGATGCGGTTCGCTTCCGCGTAGGCCGCGGCGCGATCCTGATCGCTGCTCATCACGGAGACGACGTCGCCGCCCGTCGAGCGGATCGCATCGATCATCCATTCCCGTGCGATCGTACTCGCTCCGAGCAGTCCCCAGCGAAGTGTCGTGGTCATGAGATCTTCCTTTCCCTCGGTGGCGGGCAGCAACTCTCGCGGACGACCAGGCGAGCCTCGCCGATGTACGTTTCCGGCGTCCGGCTGCCGGATGCGATCTGGCGCAGCAGCATCTGCGCGGCGCGCTCGCCGAGGTCTCCCGCGTCGACCGCGATCGTGGTGAGCGGCGGGGAGACCTGCCGGGCCTCTGCCGTGTCGTCGAAGCCGGTGATCGCCATGTCCCGGCCGACCACCACGCCCTTGCGGCCCAGGGCCAGCATGGCCCCGATCGCCACGACGTCGTTGAAGCACACGACCGCGGTGGGCCACTCCGGGCGGGCGAGCAGGTTGGACATCGCGGTGAACCCGCCGTCCTTGCTCGGCATCGACTCCGGCATGAGCGCGGGATCGGCATGCAGTCCTGCCGCCTCGAGAGCGCGGGTGAAGCCAGCGATCCGGTCCTTGCGCACGGCCATGGGCTCCATGCCGCCCAGGAAAGCGATCCTGCGGTGGCCGAGGGAGATCAGGTGCGCCGTAATGCGGGCGGCTCCCGCCGTGTTGTCGGACGCCACGAGCGATGTACGGGCACCCGGCACGCGCCGGATGGCCAGGATGAGCGGCATGCCGAGGTCGAGCAGGTCGTTGACCTCCCGCCCCTCGGTCTCGAGCGCCGGACAGAGGATAATCCCCGACGCCCCGTGCTCGCGCATCGATCGCACGACCTCGGCCTGCCGGACGACGCTCTCGGCCGTGTTGGCAATGAACGGAATGTAGCCCGACGTGCGCAGGACGCGTTCGATCCCGATGGCGAGCTCGGCGAAGAACGGGTTCGCTAGGTCATTGATGACCATGCCGACGATGCTCGACTGGGCACCGCGCAGGTTGGCTGCGCCGCGGTTGTAGACGTAGCCGAGCTTGGACATCGCCTTCGACACCCGGTCGCGGGTCTCGTCCGCCACAAGGGAGCTGCCCTTGAGCACCAAGGAAACCGTCGATTTGGAGACGCCTGCCTCGCGGGCGATGTCAATGATGGTGACACTCGCCGAGGCCCTCCGCTTGCCGGACATTGGGGCCGCCTTTCCATCCCTAGATCTATTGGAACGTTCCATATCATGATGATGTGCAGCCTGTAAATAATTTTTTCCCCGTAGGTAAAAATGATCGTTTATCCGTTAGAGCGGCAATCTGACACTTGCCAGTTTTTATTGGAACGTTCTAAAAGACGCTCCGTGGATGGGCCTGCGCCGGCAGCCCGATCGGGAGGTTGAAACGCCATGACTCAGATTGATTTGCTCCGCTTGGATGGCTCGCTCGAGCCTTACCGGGTTCGCGAAGCTTCGCCTTACCCGCGCAGCCACGCGGGCGAATTGCCCCGCACGGTCTACGCCGCCGCCCACGTCGTGGCCGACCCCATCGCCCAGAGGAACCCGTGGCAGTCGTCGGAGGTCGATTGGGACGCCACCCTGAAGTTCCGCCACTACCTGTGGGGATTGGGTCTCAAGGTCGCGGAGGCCATGGACACCTCCCAGCGCGGCATGGGTCTCGACTGGTCCGGCGCGAAGGAACTCATCAAGCGGTCGCTGCTTGAAGCCAAGACGGTTCCGGGAGCCGACCTGGCCTGCGGCGCGGGCACGGACCACCTGAACCCCGCCGACGTCCAGTCCCTGGACGATGTGGTCGCGGCCTACGAGGAGCAACTGGCCCACATCGAAGCCTACGGGGGACGTGCGATCCTCATGGCGAGCCGCGCCCTCTGCAAGGTGGCCCGCTCGAAGGACGATTATCTCTACGTCTACGACCGGATCATCCGCCAGGCCTCCGACAAGGTCATTCTTCACTGGCTCGGCGAAATGTTCGACCCGCAACTGTCGGGCTACTGGGCCAGCCGCGAGGTCGACACCGCGATGGCCAACTGCCTTGAACTCATCAACGCCCATCCCGGGAAGGTCGAGGGGATCAAGATCTCCCTGCTCGAACGCTCCTACGAGGAGAAGATGCGCGCCCTCCTCCCGGACGGCGTGAAGATGTACACGGGCGACGACTTCAATTACGCCGACCTAATCGAGGGTGACGGCACGCACCACTCGCACGCGCTGCTCGGCATCTTCGACCCGATCGCGCCTGCCGCGGCAGCGGCGATGGACTGCCTGGCGAAGGGCGACGGCGCAGGCTACCATGCCATCCTGGACCCGACCGTGCCGCTCTCCCGCCGCATCTTCGAGGCGCCGACCCAGTACTACAAGGCTGGGGTCGTGTTCCTCGCCTGGCTGAACGGCTACCAGGATCATTTCCGGATGGTCGGCGGCATGGAGTCGGCCCGGGGCATCCTTCACTACTCCGAGATCTTCCGGCTGGCCGACCAGGCCCGCCTCCTCGTCGACCCCGACCTCGCGATCACGCGGATGCGCCAGTTCAATGCCCTGAACGGCATCTAGCGTCCCGATGGACGCCCGGGATGCGATGACATGCATGATGCCGTTCGCGGATTTGGAGACCATCCTCCCCACCGCGGCGGCGTGGCGGACAGAAGAGGCCGTGCCGATGGCTGACGATATCAGGATACTCCGCTCCCTGTTCGAGGCTGCCCTAGCCGCGGCATTGCCCGATGGCAAGTTCGCCGCCAACCTGCCGGACCCTCCCAGGGGGCGCACGATCGTGCTTGGCGCGGGCAAGGCGTCGGCCCGGATGGCGCAAGCCTTCGAGGCTGCCTGGTCGCATCCTTGTGAAGGTCTCGTGGTGACCCGCTACGGTCACGCCGCGGCCACGCGGCGGATCGGGATCGTCGAAGCCGCGCATCCCGTTCCGGATCGGGCCGGTGTGGAGGCCGCGGAGAGAATCCTGGAACTGGCTTCCGGCGCGGACCCTGACGACCTGGTCGTGTGCCTGATCTCGGGCGGTGCGTCCGCCCTGCTCTCGTTGCCGGCAAAGGGCGTGAGCCTGGCCGACAAGCAGGAGGTCACCAAGGCGCTCCTCAAGTCAGGAGCGCCCATTCACGAGATGAACCAGGTGCGCAAGTCGCTCTCGCGCATCAAGGGCGGCCGCCTGGCCCTGGCGGCCGCGCCGGCCCGGGTCGTGACCTACGTCATCTCCGACGTGCCCGGGGACGATCCGGCCAGCATCGGCTCGGGCCCCAGCATTCCCGAGCCGCAGGATGCCGATGAGGTCTTCACCATTCTCGACCGCTACGGAATCGGGATCTCCCCGGCCATGAAGGATGCGATCATCGGGAATTGCGAATTGCCCGTTGGGGCCGCGGCCAGCGACGTGCGCGTCCTGGCGACGCCGATGATGGCCCTCAAGGCGGCGGAAGCCAAAGCCAGGGAGATGGGGCTCAACCCGTTGGTCCTCGGCGACGCGATCGAAGGCGAGGCCCGCGAGGTGGCCAAGGGGCTCGCGGGGCTCGCGCGGTCGGTGAGTGACTACGACATCCCGGCGATCAAGCCGTGCGTCCTTCTCTCGGGTGGCGAAACCACGGTCACGGTCCGTGGGAAGGGTCGCGGTGGCCGGAATGCCGAGTTCCTCCTGGCCCTGCACCTCGCACTGACGGAGTTCCCCAACGTTGCCGCCATCGCCTGCGACACCGATGGAATCGACGGGATCGAGGACAACGCAGGCGCCTGGTTCGACCATCGCAGCCCCTCTCCCGCCGACCCTGCCCTGGACGCCACCGCGTTCCTGGCGGACAACGACGCCTACGGGTACTTTTCCAGGCTCGACCAACTCGTCATGACCGGACCCACCTTGACCAACGTCAACGACTTTCGTGCCATCCTGATCAGGTGATTGCATTCGAGGGCGAGAACGATCCGCCTCAATGGCTTGGAGACCGACGATGAACGACAGCAATAGTCTTGAAGCACTCCTCGCAGAGGAACGGGAGTTGCAGTTTCCGTCCTTCGGCGCCGATGCCGCCTGGATGCTCGGCAATGCCATCCACCAGCGTGCGGAGGCAGGATCCTTTCCGATCGCGATCGAGGTGTCCAGGAACGGGCAGCAACTGTTCTTTGCGGCATTGCCCGGCGCAACACCGGACAATGCAGAGTGGATCCGCCGCAAGCGGGCGGTCGTGCAACGCTTCCACCACAGCTCCCTCTACATGTCGGTCGAGGCCGAAGTGAAGGGGCGCCCGTTCTTGCAGCGCTACGGGCTGTCTGAACAGGACTATGCGGCAGCCGGAGGCGGATTTCCGATATTCGTCAGAGAGACCGGTTGTGTCGGTGCGGTCGTCGTCAGTGGCCTTCCCCAACTCGAGGACCATCGCCTGGTGACCGATGCGATCCGGGAGACAATCGCGCGACTAACCGCATAGCCATTCACGGAAAGACCGCACGGCCGGAGTTCACCCCATGATCCGACACACCGTACTTGTCCGATTCCGGGAGGAGATCAGTGAGCATCAGATCGAGGCCCTGTTCGCCGAGATCAAAGCTCTCCAGCCGAGCATCTCTGGCATGCTCGGTGTTGTCTCCGGACGAAGCCTGGAGCTAGAAAAACTTGAGAAGGGATTCCGACACGGCTTCATCGTGGAGTTCGATGACCGGGCCGCCCTGGAGGCCTACCAGAACAACGAGGACCATCGCCGGACAGGCGCCAGGCTCGTGGGAGCGGCCGAGGGCGGGCTTGAGGGCATCCTCGTTTTCGACCTCTCAGCCTAAGAAAATGCCAGGAGGCAGCCGCTGTCCAATTCTGCTCAACTAATTTCAGTCCTCGAAGGTCTGCATCGGGTCAATGTGTAACGTAACGCGGACTGAATGAATGTCCGCTCGGCGCGCGATCGTGGAACTCGGAACAGAGGTAGCTCAGTGTCAGCTCCTGACGTTCCCTTCTGGTGGCGTCCTGCGCGGGACCGTGTTGCATGGATCAGTTGGTGAACGCACTGAGCCCACCCCCTGCCTGGAGTTTAGGCGATGCGGACGGACGTCGGGCATCCGAGCTCAAGCATGCGGTTCAAGGCATGAATGGCAATGGAAATTTCGGTCGCGCGACGCTGATCCGTCCGTGAGCGCAGCGCATCCCCGATCACTCGTTTGAAGCGGCTGATAGCCGACTCTACCAAGGCACGACGCGTATACCCGGAGGTCTTCTGCCAGCCCATGCGTCCCTGTTCACGGATGCTTTGGAGATGCCGATCGCGCTGGGTTGGAGTTGTCTCCACATTCTCGCTCAGCACTGCCGTTGATCGAGGTGGAACGATCACGCCAGCATCAGGATGATGTTGGACGACGATACTGTAGATGTCCTCCTGATCGTAGGCCCCGTCGCCTGTAAGGGTGGCGATTGGACCGGTGATCTGGTCGAGCAAGGGCTCAACCTGCGAGCCATCATCGACATCATGGGGCGTCAGCTCTGAGGCAAGGATCTCCCCAGTGCGGGCATCGACACCGAGGTGCAGCTTGCGCCAGGATCGGCGCCTGCGGGTCCCGTGCTTCTCGACCAGCCACTCCCCGGGCCCACGGAGCCGCAAGCCCGTGCTGTCCACCAGCAGGTGAACGGGCCCTCTCGAGCTTGGAGATGACTTTGGGACCTCCAGGGTCT
Source organism: Microvirga ossetica (assembly GCF_002741015.1). Taxonomy (NCBI): domain Bacteria; kingdom Pseudomonadati; phylum Pseudomonadota; class Alphaproteobacteria; order Hyphomicrobiales; family Methylobacteriaceae; genus Microvirga; species Microvirga ossetica. Next base: position 791,722 of record NZ_CP016619.1, read on the forward strand.
CGGCGCGTCGGCTCAGGGTCGAGTGATCCGGCACCGGCAGGTCCAGACCGAGGAGTTGGAGGACTGAGCCGATCAGACCTTCGGCTTGGCGCAGCGCCAGCCGAAACACCGCCCGGAGGGTCAGGGCTGTCCTGATTGCCAGGGCCGAATAATGCGGCTGACCGCCGCGTGTCGTCCGAGGCTCAGCCCGCCAGGCTGCAATCGCTTCCTCGGTGAACCATACCGTGAGACTGCCCCGCTGACGCAGGCTGGCGTCGTACTCGGCCCAGTTTGTCACCCGGTGCCGCTGCCTGGGGATACGATGACGGCGAGCGGCATTGGCTTTGAAGGGCACGGTAGAAATCTTTGATCAGAAGCCGAATAGGCCTCTACGCTACCCGGCTGCGGTTACCAATTCGCTCATCCGTGCAACAAGCCTCCATCCTGGTCGATCTTGGCGGCGCCGAGACGAACAGCGAAATGGCGGTCGAGATGCTGCCGGAGAATTGGCGCGGCAAAGTTGTAGTCTGCAACGCGCCCATCGTGGAAGGGGCCGTGATCGCCGCCGCGGAATCGTCGGGAGGCTCATCTCTTGAGACCGTCAAGCGCACCGCCGAGGAGTTGAGCCCGTGAGGGTTGGAGTGACGAGATGAACAGGGCCTCGGCCAATATGATGCTGACGAACGCTGTCGGGCTCCATGCGCGCCCATCGGTGAAGCTCACCCAGCTCGCTAAGAGCTTCCGGGCGAATGTCGAGCTCGCGCTCGCTCCGGATGGTCCGTGGTCCGATGCGAAGAGCCCTGTACAGGTGATGCGGGTCAAGGCCGGGCGGGGCTCGGTTGTCCATGTGCGCGCCGAGGGCGAGGATGCGCAGGCCGCGGTCGCGGCCGTCGTCAATCTCGTCGAGCGCAAGTTCGACGAGGAGTGACGACCATGCCCGCCACCCGCCTCGTCGGTCGCCCCACCGCGCCGGGACTGGCGCGCGGGCCAGTCGCACTCCTCGATCGGGCCGGCGGCGAATGCCGGGTCACCGGCGACCCGGCATTCGAGGCAAGCGCCTTGCGCATGGCGATCCGGACCGCGATCGAGACGCTGAACCTTCTCGCCGCAGAGGCCGGCGACGCGGGCGCCGAGATTCTGGGTTTCCAGATCGCCATGCTGGAGGACGACGCGCTGTCGGCCGATGCCTTCGCGGAGATTGCGGCCGGCATCCCGGCGGATCACGCCTGGCGCCGCGCCCTTGATCGGGAGATCGCGGGCTACACCGCCTCCGAGGATGAGTATTTCCGCGCCCGGGCGACCGATCTCGAGGATATGCGGGACCGGGTCCTCGACGCGCTGACGGGCGCCGGCACCCGTACGATCCCGCCCGGGTCCGTTGTCTTCGCCGACAACGTGACGCCTTCCCGCTTCCTCGCCACCGACTGGACCGGAGGCGCCATCGTCCTCGCCGGCGGGAGCCCGACGAGCCATGTGGCCACCCTGGCGCGAGGGCGCGGCGTGCCGATGGTGGTCGGCGTGAGGATCTCCGCGGATGCGCTCGGATCAACCCCGTCCGAGGCGATCGTGGACGGCGCGACGGGCCTTGTCCTAATTGGCCCCGATGCGGCGGACCTGGAGGCGTTCCGATCGCTCGAGATGGCGGCGGCTGACACCGTGGCCCGTCATGCCGCCTACCGTCTGAAGCCCGCGGTGACTGCAGACGGCACGCCGATCGCCGTTCAGGTCAACATCGCCGATCCGGCGGAACTCGACGCGCTTGACCTCGCATCCTGCGACGGCATCGGGCTGGTGCGGACGGAACTCCTGTTCGGCGGCCGCGGGCTGCCCGACGAGGAGCATCAGGTCGCAATCTACCGGCGCATCGTCGAATGGGCGTCCGGCAAGCCCGTCATCATCCGCACACTGGACGCGGGCGGCGACAAGCCGATCCCGGGTCTAACCGAGAACGGCGAAACGAACCCGTTCCTCGGCCTGCGCGGCGTTCGCCTCACTCTCAAACACCTGGATCTGTTCAGAACGCAACTTCGAGCGCTCGCCCGCGCGGCCGCCTATGGGGGCATCGAGATCATGGTGCCGATGGTGACAGTCCGGGAGGAACTGTCCGCGTCCCGCGCACTTCTCGACGAGGCGGTGGCCTCGTTGTCTGCAGAAGGCCTGCCCCATCGACGGCCGCCGCTCGGCATGATGGTCGAGGTGCCTGCGGCCGCAATCGCGATCGATCTCTTCGACGCCGATTTCTTTTCCATCGGCTCGAACGATCTAACCCAATATGTCACGGCCGCGAGCCGCGACACCGCCTCCGTCGTGTCCCTCGCCGATCCCGCCCATCCGGCGGTGCTGCGCCTCATCGAAGAGGTCGCCGCTCACGGGGCGAGGAGCGGCCGCAAGGTGTCCCTCTGCGGGGATGCCGGGGCTGATCCCCGCATGCTGCCGCTGCTCCTGCGGCGCGGGCTGCGCACCGTCTCCGTCGCGCCGACCCTCGTGGCGACGACGAAGGCGGCGATCGCTGCCATCGACCTCCGGGACGGCGAGCGATGACGTCTCGCCCGGCCGACAAGGCGACGAAGACCGATGCAGTCGGCGCCTATAAGCAGATTCTGGCGGACCTGCTCGATCGCCGACCATCCGGGACGCGGCAACGCCTGGCCATTGCGCTCAACAAGAACCGCAGCTTCGTCTCGCAGATTACGAACCCGGTCTATCCGGTGCCGGTGCCGGTGCAGCACCTCTCGGTCATCTTCGAGGTCTGCCACTTCTCGCCCGCGGAGCGGCAGGCCTTCCTGGACGCCTATCACGCCGCCCATCCGCGCCGCCTGGTGACGGCCGGGCACGGGCCGGCCACGCGGCGCATCACCATCAATGTTCCCGACCTCGGCGACGCGAAACGCAATCGCGCCCTCGAAGACCTGATGGAAGAGATGGCCCGGCGCATCGCCCACATCATCCGCGCCTCAGAACGGAGGGAGCCATGAAGAAGTTCGTCAACGATGTCGAGACGGTCCTGTCCGAAAGCCTCGACGGGTTCGCTGCCGCTCATGCGGACATCGTTGTCCTTGGGCCCGAGCGAAAGTTCGTCAGGCGCCGCTCCCTCACGCACGGCAAGGTTGCGCTGATCTCGGGCGGCGGATCGGGCCACGAGCCGCTTCATGCTGGCTTCGTCGGACTTGGGATGCTCGACGCGGCGTGCCCCGGCCAGGTATTCACCTCGCCGACACCGGACCAGATGGTGGAAGCCGCCGAGGCCGTCGACACCGGCGCCGGATGCCTCTTCATCGTCAAGAACTATGAAGGCGACGTGATGAACTTCGAGATGGCCGTCGAGATGGCGGGCCGCAAGGTCCTGACAGTCGTCACAGATGATGACGTCGCGGTCGAGAACTCCCTCTACACGACCGGCCGGCGGGGCGTCGCCGGCACCCTCGTCGTTGAGAAAATGGTCGGCGCAGCCGCCGAGGCAAAGGCAGGTCTCGCAGAGCTCCAGACGCTCGGACAGCAGGTCAATAGCCAAACCCGCTCGATGGGCGTTGCACTGACATCCTGCACCGTACCGGCGGCCGGAAAGCCGACTTTCGAGATTTCAGACGACGAGATGGAGTTTGGCGTCGGGATCCATGGCGAACCGGGTCGGCGCCGTGTGCGCCTCGAGAAGGCGGATCGGATTGCCGAGGACTTGATGGCGCCGATCCTGGCGGATCTTGCGATCAGACCGGGCACCCCGGTCCTTCTCCTCGTGAATGGCTTCGGCGGCACGCCCGCAATGGAGCTTTACCTGATGTTCGACAGCGCGAAGCGCCTCCTCGACAACGCCGGCGCAATCCTCGCTCGCTCGCTCGTCGGCCCCTATGTGACCTCGCTCGACATGGCCGGCTGTTCCCTCACGGTGACAGTGCTGGATGACACCTTGATCCGGCTTTGGGATCAGCCAGTGCACACGGCCGCGTTGCGATGGGGCGCGTGACCACGCCGCATCAGTGCCGAGGGTATCGTCATATGTGGACATCGGATAATGGCGGGGAGCGCGAGAGCTCTAGCGGAGACGCCGATCAGGCGACAGTCTGATTAGCCCAACAGAGCAGGAGCAGATGATGACCCACTATGCCGGTTTGGATGTGTCACAAAAGGAGACCACGATCTGCATCGTAGATGAGCAGGGCCGCCGCCTGTGGCGCGGCACGGCCCCAACCGATCCCGAGGCTCTGACCGGGATCCCTTGTACTCTGCGAGGAGCGGATCCATGACCTGAGAGCTCAGCCTCTTGATCGCGGCGAGGGTGTCAGCCTCGTCTGCTTCGATCAGGCGTGAGTACCCGACGATGTCAGTGGCCATAATCGCCGCGAGGCTCCGCTCGACCCGACACGGTGCCATGAACGCCCTCCAGAGCGCAGTCGGATAGCCTGGGCCGCCTCAATCCTCGCAGCTCGGTCACGCCGAACAACCGGAATTAACGCGGCTATGATCGGCAGCCATCGAAGCGATTGCCGGTTCGGCGAACGACCGGAACGGGTCAAACGCGGTAGGGGCACGGGAGACATTCCACAGGAAGGGCACAGACCTCCTATGTGATCCGGCTCCAGTTACCAACTCGCCTATTCGTGCAACAAAGCGTCGTGCAGGTGTTCTTCATCACGGCGGCGGCCTTCGGCTCGCTGTCCCTGTGGGGCTACACCACGAACCGCAGCCTGTCCGGCATGGGCTCGTTCCTGATCATGGGTCTCGTCGGCCTGATCCTGGCCTCGATCGTCAACATCTTCGTGGCATCGAGCATGCTGCAGTTCGGCATTTCCGTGATCGGCGTGCTGATCTTCGCAGGCCTGACGGCCTACGACACGCAGAAGCTGAAGGAGATGTACCTTTACGGCAATTTCGACTCCGAGACTGCCGCGAAGGCCCCCGTGTTCGGCGCCCTGACGCTGTATCTGGACTTCATCAACATGTTCCAGTTCCTCCTCGCGCTCGTAGGCAACCGCAGAGCGTAAGGACAAGCGGACCGCACGATCTCGAAGCCCCGACTGAGAAGCCGGGGCGTTATCGTCAGATGCAATTTGGTAAGGTTTAATGCTCGGATAGCGAGGGCTCTGCATAATGAGGTCGCGGCTCACAATCAGCAATGTCGACTCGGCATTCTGCTTTCGCGCGACTGCGCGCGAAAACGTCACCGTGTCTGTTCTTTCACCACGAGATGCATAGCGACGACGCAGTGGCTCACCAACATCCTCTTGTTCAGCTTATCGCACGACCTTTCTCCGATGGGTCATTGCAGCGTCGACCTATGGTCTCACGCCCGAGCCGAGGGACGATAAAGATCCTGGCTTGACGCCCAACTCCTGAGCCCTTGAGGGACCCTTGGTCTCGATGGAGCATGCCATCTGATCAAGGGCTCTGGGTGCAACTTTGACAGCGGCAAGGGAGGTCGACGACCTTATTCAGGTTCATGGCTACCCATTTTTGCTGCCCTTCTATTTCTCACCGGATCAGTCCTGGCACGCTCCTTGCATAGCAACGGGCTAGGACTGATCCGAGCCACGGCTTGGCGACAAAGCGTCACTGAATGTCACCCTCGTCGATGGAGAGCTCAAAGTGCAACGCAACCTTCTTCGGCAGCCCATCGCCTCACCGGCAATGAGACGATTCTATCCGCCAGATGATCTGCTCGGCGAAATCCAGGCCACGCTTGCGGCCATGGCTGATCTGGAGTGCCGCTACGAGATGGATCAGGAGCAATCCAAGCTGGGCTCAGTCGCGGAGGCTTCAAGGCACGCCGTTTGTGCCGAACGCGAGAAGCACCACCAGGAGGCGCGCAGGCGTTATGTTCAGCGCCTGAACGAGTTAGAATCCCGAGTGCAGGCACCAGGAGGCTGGTGAGCGGCTATCGTTTTCCACTCTAGCGCAGACGGAATCGCCAATTGAACTAGGCTTATCACGTCAGAGCGAAAGCCAGTGAAAACCCGCGATGTGACCCGGCAGAAAATCTCGTCGAGGTAAGCAACCCCAGTTAAGGTTACGACGCCGTCGGAACGGCCTGAGGTGCCGCCACGGCATGTGGAACGCCAGTCCTGGCCATCCCATGAAACGCGGACATACGCCTTGTCAGTTGTTCGACAAGATGAAGTTCCGCACGACCGGATAGACTTGGTTCTCCCACTTCCTGCCCGAGAAGACACCGTAATGGCCGACACCGGTCTGCAGGTGGTGGCGCTTCATGAAGGGAGGTAGCTGTGAGCAGAGATCATGGGCTGCCACCGTCTGGCCAACCGAGCAGATATCATCGCGTTCCCCCTCAACCGTCAGAAGGGCGGTCCGTCGGATAGAGCGGAGATCAAGGGACTGGCCGCGGTACTTGGGCTGGTTGCGCCCAACATCATTGTCCTGGAACACCGATTTGACGGTCTCGAGGTAGAACGGCACTGTTGCATTAACCTCGGCAGTGTAATCCGGAGCGGTCAGTCGAGGAGCCGTCCTATTGTCTCTGTTCAAGCGCCGCCGCTTTCCGGTCACGATCATCCTGCTGTGCGTGCGCTGGTACTGCAAGTATGGGATCAGCTATCGCGATCTCGCCGAGATGACGTCCGAGCGCGGTGTCGCCGTTGATCCATCCACAATCTTTCGATGGGTTCAGCGCTACGCTCCGGAGATCGAGAAGCGGATCCGGCCCTACCAGGGACCTCGCTCACGCTCCTGGAGAGTGGACGAGACCTACATCCGCGTCGGCGGCAAGTGGAAGTACCTGTTTCGCGCGGTCGACAAGCACGGTCGGTTGATCGCCTTCATGCTATCCGATCGCCGGAATACCAACGCCGCTTATCGTTTCCTGCGTAAAGCCCTCAAGGCGATGAGCCACTGTCCACCATCCTCTATCACGACGGATAAGCTGGCGTCGTATCCCAGGGCGATCCTGCGCCTGCAGAACGAAGGGCTGTTGTCGAAAGATGTCGAGCACCGCACCTCGAAATATCTGAATAACATCCTTGAGGCGGATCATGGCGCGCTCAAGCGCGTGATCCGTCCGACGCGTGGCTTCCAGACGATGAAAACCGCCGCCGCGACCCTGGCGGGTTTTGAAATCATGCGCATGATCCGCCGCGGTCATTACAACAAGCGAGGATGTCGAGCGACTGGCAAAATCCGTCTTATCAATCAGCTCTTCGGTCTTGCTGCCTGAGCGGCCTGTTCGGTGGGGTTCGTTATGCCCTTTTCAAGTTACTGCAACAGTGCCGAAAATTGTGCGGCAATTGGAGCCGTCTCCGCAGTGGCTAGTCAGGACGCACTGGCGCGCGCTGCCTTCAAGGCCGCGGTCCACCACAGCAGATCGTCGATCAACATCTCGGCAGGCTTTTCCAGCTCAGCCAGCCCGGCATCGACATCGCCGCCCTTGTAGTGAGCCCATAGGGTGGCGACAGGGATGTGGACCGATGAGCGTATCGGGGCGATCTGAAGCTCAATCAAGGTTTGGCGGAGCTGCTGCACGCTGCGCGCGCCCATGGCGGATCCGTAGCTCACGAAGCCAGCCGCCTTGCGATTCCACTCGGGATAGACCCAGTCGATCGCGTTCTTGAGCACCGCGGAGGGACCGTAGTTATACTCGGGGGTGACGAAGACGAAGCCGTCGGACTGCGCGATCGCGGCGGTCCATCTCTGCACCACCTCATTCTCATAGGGCTGTCGACCCGGGGTGGCCGGCGACACAGGCTGGTCAAAGAACGGCATCGGATAGTCGCGCAGGTCGAGTAGCCGCCCGTCGACGCCATCGCGTTTCTTCAGGTGTTGCAAAATCCAGTGCGCGGGCTTTTCCGAAAACCGGCCGTCTCGGGTGCTTCCAACAATGACGGAAATGACGGTCATGCTTTTAATCCTCGCTGTTCGCCGAAAGAAAAAAGGTCGGTTGATGAGGGGAACAGGTTGCCTCCCGGACCAGGTTTGGTTGGTCGTCCGGCGCATCCCGTTTGCGTTTTGAGGAGATCGTCGTGTCCATTCCGGTATCAAACTGCGACCTGGATGAAGGTGGACGATCTGCTCGCACTCGATCAGAACGACTGTACCACGTCGCTGGGTGGTCCGATATCGGCGACGCCATTCGGCAGTTGCGCCTGCGCCATCGCCAGCGGATTGAAGCTTTCGCGCAGCAACTTGATCTCACCAGCCTCTGCCACCAAGTACCCCGTGAACAGCTGATGGAGCGTTCTGCCGGTCGCAGCGGCCCGTGCGTGCGCTACATACTCGGCGAACGTCTTGTCCGGCGTCTCGATCAGGATACGAACATCGTCCGGCGCGAACGCGAAGTTCGGATAGAGTTCGAGCAACCGGCGAAGGAGCGCGGTGATCTCATGGCGGCCCGTGTAGCGAGGTTCGACGCCGAGCGAGCGCAGAAACGGCAGTTCGAACGCCCCGTCGTACGCAAAAAGGGACGCAGCGCGTTCCGGCTCACGGATCGAGACGAGATATTCCAACAGCAGAGCTTTTGAGTCTTTCATCTTCATCTCCTTCAGGCGGAGTGAGCGAACGAGAACCTCGCACTGCGAGGCATGCTGCCTTTTCTGAGTGGATGAGCCGTGGGCAAAGCCGCGGCATCTCCAGCAACAGTCGCGACGCATATCCATGGCATGCCTCCCGATGATTAATTCGAGAGTGGACTGTGTTGAACCACGACGTTGTCACCCTGGCGCCCGATACTGATCATAGTCGGCTCAACGCCCACGGTGCCCGGAGTGGAGATTATGACCCTCTGTCCTGGAACAAGCACGGTGTGAATCCGAACTGGGGTCCTGTCGCCACTGTCCTGCGCGAGGGTGGTAATCACGTGGAATCCGTCGGGCTCAACCGTGTAGTAGGCCGTACCGGACACACCTCCTAGGTGAACACTTTGCGCCTGGATCGGCTTCAAGTCGTTGGCCCGTGCCGTGCCGATTGTGAGGACCAATGCTGCGGCTGCGATGACGTGATAATGAGTCATGTGAATCTCCGCGAAGTCATTGCCTTGAGTGGCCGGCGTTTGGCCGACACCGAGCGCCAATGATTTCAGGCGCCTGACCAGTACCGCGAGGCGGCTCCGGTTGCGAATGACCGGGATCAGGTCATGGCCACGCTTGGCCAAGCGGACTGCATAGATTGCGTCCATGCCTCCATAGGCACCTTTGATCAGTGCGGTGCCGTTCGTTTCAGTGGCGTTCATGCTTCGCCTCTTCTTTCTGGCGACCGGTTGCGGCCTTAGGAAGGAGACTAGCCTTGCAGACGCTTGTCTTAAATGTCATATATACGACGTTTTAGGACATTCCCTGGGAGTGACCCAATGCAGCGCATCGGTTTCATCGTCCTGCCCGGCTTTCAGATGATGAGCCTGGCTACGCTCTCAGTCTTCGAACTCGCGAATTGGGAGATGGGCAAGCCGGTCTATGATGTGCATCTGCTGTCCGAGACCGGCGGGTCCATCCGCAGCTCAATCGGCATCAGCGTCGCGACGGAGCCGTTTTACGATACGAACTTCGACACACTGATAGTCGGCGGCAGCGCTGTAGTCGGATCGTTGACGCCGGGCGTGATCAAATTCCTGCGCCACGCTTTGGAGCGATCCCGGCGTGTTGCCTCGACGTGCGTCGGCGCGTTCGTGCTGGCCGAAGCCGGTCTGCTCGATGGCCGTCGCGCGACCACGCACTGGTACCGCGCGCGGGACTTGCAGGCCCGGTTCCCAAAAGTGAAGGTGGAGGAAGACCGCATCTTCATCGTCGATGGCCCGGTGTGGACATCGGCGGGAATGACGGCAGGCATCGACCTTGCGCTGGCGATGGTTGAGACGGACCTGGGGATGGAGATAGCGCGATCGGTCGCCAAGAAACTGGTTGTCTATCACCGGCGTGCCGGTGGCCAGTCGCAGTTTTCGGCCCTGCTGGAGCTGGAGCCGAAATCCGACCGCATCCAGAGCGCACTGGCATATGCGAAGCACAATCTCGATAAGCCGCTGACGGTTGAACAACTCGCCGAAGCGGCGCATCTAAGTCCCCGCCAATTCAGCCGTGCATTCCGCGCGGAAACCGGTCAGTCGCCGGCCAAGGCAGTCGAGAACCTCCGGGTCGAAGCGGCGAGGCTGATGATGGAGCAGAGCCGACATCCGATCGACGTGGTGGCAAGAGAAACCGGATTTGCCGATCGCGAGCGCATGCGCCGGGCTTTCCTGCGGGCGTTTGGTCAGCCACCACAAGTGATCCGCCGAAATGGGCGTGCGGAGATAGCGGCGTGAACGCTGTGATCCGCCTCCCCGCAGCCGTATCGACATCACAACGAATTCTTGAGCCTTGCCCAACGTCCGCATTGTGGGGGTGGGAACAAGAACTGCTCCCAAACACACGCTAAGCTAGAACGGACCAGGAACCCTCCTCTGTCCGGGCCACTCGCCCTCCCTTCTGCCGAGTAAGATCAAGCAGTTCCTCCAGACCGTCCCGGTAACGCTATCCAGAACGTAACGTGTGGATAGGCCAGGCGGCGGCTGTACCAAGCCGCAACATCCCGCACCTTTGTTCAGGACCGTGAGAGCGGCGAGACAACAAGTGCGGGAGATGAGTGATGACACGTCGCAAACTTCTGAGCCCGGAAGAGCGTCAGGCGCTGCTCGGCATCCCAGACGATGAGGCCAGCCTGATCCGGCACTACACTTTGTCGCCGCAGGATCGGCTCCAGGCTGAGGTCCGAAGGCGGTCCCATAATCAACTCGGATATGCCGTCCAGCTCTGCCTCATGCGCTATCCCGGCCGGATCCTTGGGATCGAGGAAAGTCCGCCGGCCGCCATGGTAACCTATGTAGCCGAGCAGCTGGAGGTTGACCCCGGCGCCTTTGCCCTCTACTCGCGCCGGTATCACACCCGTTTCGATCACAGCCGCCGTCTGGCGCAATACCTGGGCGTCCGGACCGCGACACGCGAGGATCGGCGCGCGGCTCTGATAGCTGCAATCAATGTGGCCATGGCGACAGATCAGGGACTGCCGATCGCAACCGCTGTCATCAATGCGTTTCGCGAACGCGGCGCCCTGTTGTTGCCGGATGGCGCACTCGAGAAGATCGGCATCGCCGGGCGCGCCATTGCCCGCCAGCGGGCCGAAGCTGCCTTGCTGGAGGGATTGGCACCGGATCAGCTCGACAGCCTTGATGCCCTTCTGACGGTTGATCCAGCGATCCAGCAGACCCGGCTCAGTTGGCTGCGCACCGCGCCCGATGCACCCGGTGCTGACAATTTCATTGGCCTCATGGAGCGTTTGGCCTTCATCCGCTCCATGGCCGTGGAACCGCAGCGGCGTGAGCGGATCCACCCTGAGCGCTGGACCCAAATTGTGCGTGAGGGTGACGCGGCGCCAGCGTGGCTCGTGGCCGACTTCAATGCCAATCGGCGGCGGGCGACGATCATCGCGCAACTGATCACGCTCGGAGAGCAGGTGACTGACGAGGCGGTCACGATGTTCAACAAGTTGATCGGCCGTCTCTTCGCGCGAGCCAACACGCGGCGCAAGCAGCGCTACGCCGATGCTCGGCAAGAGACCACCAAGGCGCTGCGCCTGTTCCGCGACACCTTGCGAGCCCTCGTTGTCGCGAACAATACAGGCCGGAATGCCATCGATGTTCTCGACGATGAGATCGGATGGCATCGCCTGTTGCAGGCCAAACCCGAAGTCGAGGCAATGGTGCAGGACGCCGATCCCGATCCGCTTGTGCTGGCTGCGGAACGCTACGGCCCCGTGCGCAAGTACGCAGCGCGCTTCCTTGAGATGCTTACGTTCCGCTCATCCCGGCAGCATGACTCGCTGTTGGCCGCAATCGGGATGCTCAGAACCCTAAACGCCAGCGGACGCCGTACCTTGCCGGAGCGAGTACCTGTCGGCCACCTCGCCGCCCAAGCCCGCAAGCTGATCTTCACCGACGCCAAGCCGGATCGCCGGCTGTACGAGATCGCGACGCTGGCGGCCCTTCGGGATCGGTTGCGCTCCGGCGACATCTGGGTTGAGGGCAGTAGCGCCTTCCGGCCCATGGACGAACAACTCATGCCGAAGCCGGCCTTCGCAGCCTTGAAAGCAGCCGATGAACTCGGTCTCGGCGTTCAGGGTGATGCCGTGGCGTATCTCAGCGAGGCTCGTCAGACCCTCGACTTCAATCTCAAGCGGCTCGCCTATCGCGCCCGCAACGGCAAGCTTGAAGGCGTCCGGCTTGAGGCGGGACAACTCGTTGTCACTCCCCTGCCCGGCGAGGTGCCGGCAGCGGCCGAGGAGCTGAAATGGGAGCTGAGCGACATTTACCCGCTAGTCGAGGTGCCTGACCTCCTGACGGAGGTGCATGCCTGGACCGGGTTCGCCGATCGCTTCACGCACATTCGAACTCAGGATCCGCCTGAGAACATTCCAGCCATGTTGGCCGGTGTTCTGGCCGACGCCACAAACCTTGGCGCCAAACGCATGGCTGCGGCCTCGAAAGGCATCAGTGCGCGGGAGATCGCCTGGAAGCGGATCTTCCATACCCGGCCCGAGACTTACAAGCTCGCGCAGGCCTGCATCACCGACGGGCACGCCCAGCATCCACATGCCCTGCTCTGGGGCGACGGCTCCACCGCTTCATCAGACGGTCAGTTCTTCCAGGCGAGCGATCGTGCAGGCCCGCGGAGCGACATCAATCTGCACTACGGCAGCGAGCCTGGGTCAAAGTTCTACAGCCATCTATCCGATCAATACGGCTACTTCAGCATCCTGCCGATCAGCGCTACCGAGAGCGAGGCTCCCTATGTGCTGGATGGCCTGTTTGATCACGAGACGGCGCTCGACATCCAGGAGCACTTCACGGGCACAGGGGGCGCTTGACTTGTCCACATAACAAGCGACCACGTGTTTGGCCTCTTTGCCCTGACGGGCCGGCGGTTTGCTCCACGCCTTCGTAACCTCAGGGATCGGAAGCTCCACACCTTCGAGAAACCCGAGACCTATCCTGCGCTCCACGAACATATCGGCGTGCCGATCAACACCAGTCTGATCATGGAGTACTGGGATGACCTGCTTCATCTGGCAGCCTCCATCCAGACGCGGACGGTCGCACCTTCGACGATCCTCAAGCGGCTGGCCGCTTCCCGTAACCCGAGTCAACTGGCTCGAGCCTTACGTGAACTCGGTCGCCTTGAGCGCACGCTGTTCATGATCGAGTGGTATTCCGATCCCGCGCTGCGGCGGCGCTGCCTAGCGGGTCTGAACAAGGGCGAGGCGGCCCACAAGCTCAAACGGGCGGTGTTCTTCCACGAGCGCGGCGAAATCCGGGATCGCTCATTCGAGAGCCAAGCCTTCCGAGCATCCGGGCTGAACCTGGTCGTGAGCGCCATTGTTCATTAGAACACGGTCTATCTTGGACGGGCTGTTGATCATCTTCGCCGACAGGGGCGCATCATTCCCACTGAGGTGCTCAAGCACGTCTCTCCATTGAGCTGGGAGCATATCAATCTCACGGGCACCTACGCCTGGGGCGAGAAGCCCACGCTCATCGACGGCTTCCGCCCCTTGCGCCTGCCGCAGCCCTTGGCTCGAGCCGCATGATCCCACTGGGCGAAAATGGAGGTTCATTGTTCGTTCTAGCTTAGCGTGTGTTTGGGAGCAGTTCTTGTTCCCGCCCCGAGACGGCATCAACCGTGCGTTTGTTGCCCTGCCTCATGCCCCGCTCCTGCACAAGAGATCAGAGATCCTTGTACGCTTCGATACTCGTTTGTTGGTCAGGGGCCAAGAAGGATCAGATCTGATTGGTATCGTCCGGTGATGGCTGCGGTTTCATCACCCTTACGGCAGAGTGCAATGGACCGGAGCGATGCCGTCCCGGGTCCAAGAATGCGGATGGTCAGGTCCGGTCAGTGGTACCGGTGCCGCTGATCTTGTTGCCGCGCTCGTCCTCGACCTCGTCTGACGGACGGTATCGGACACGGTCTCGGTGCGCTGGACCTCCTACCGGATGACGACCTTTACCGTGACCCGAGCCTCCTTGGAGACCACCGCCTCCTCAGCCCGCTCCTGGGCCTCCCGGAGTCTCCTCAGGCCGAGCTGAAACGAGCTTGAGAGCATCTGCCATGTGCAACCAACATACAGCGGCCGTGTCCGGTGCCACGGTTATGGGTCACCCGCTGCGGAGGGTCTCCGCGTGGGGTGAAACTGTCCCCGTGCAGCTACGTTGAGCTGAGGGGGCCTGCTCCTTCAGAAGGCACAGGAGGGTTCATGGCCGCGACAGGGATCAGCGAACGGGTTGGCGTCGGCCCTGTCGAGCACGGGCACGCAACCCCGACGTCCTTCTGGGCCCTGACCCTCGGCTCCATCGGCGTGGTCTACGGCGACATCGGCACCAGTCCGCTCTATGCCCTCAAGGAAAGCCTTGCCGCCGCGACGGATCATGCCGGCGCTACGGCCCTGACCCGCGGGATGGTGCTGGGGGTGGTCTCTCTCATCCTGTGGACCCTGATCATCATTGTGACGATCAAGTACGTGGCCATCGTCCTACGCGCCGACAACAACGGCGAGGGCGGCACCCTCTCGCTCGTGACCTTGGCCCAACGCGCCCTCGGCCATAGCACCGGCGCTACCATCATCCTTGGGATGGTCGGCGCGTCGCTGTTCTACGGCGACGTCATCATCACGCCGGCGATCTCCGTCCTCTCGGCGGTCGAGGGCCTCAAACTGGTGACGCCGGCCTTCGAACCCTACGTGGTGCCCCTCAGCCTCGTGATCCTGATCACCCTCTTTGCCGTGCAGCGCTTCGGCACGGCCAGCGTCGCCTCGTTCTTCGGCCCGATCACCGCCTTCTGGTTCCTGGTCATGGCCGTTGGCGGCCTGATGCACATCCGGGACGATCTCAGCATCCTCGCCGCCATCAATCCAGTCCATGGCCTCAGCTTCCTGCTCAACCACGGCACGGCCGGGCTCCTCGCCTTGGGCGCGGTGTTCCTGTCGGTGACTGGCGCGGAGGCGCTCTATGCCGACATGGGGCATTTCGGACGTGCGCCAATCCGCACCGCCTGGCTCGGCCTCGTCCTGCCCGCGCTCGCCCTCAACTATCTCGGCCAGGGTGCCATGCTGCTGGCCCATCCCGAGGGGCTGGAGAACCCGTTCTTCCTGCTCTACCCCTCCTGGGCGCTGCTGCCGATGGTGATCCTCGCCACCGTCGCCACCATCATTGCCAGCCAGGCGGTGATCACGGGCGCGTTCTCGATCTCGGAGCAGGCAATGCATCTGGGTGTGCTGCCCCGCTTCCACGTCATGCGCACCTCCGAAACCGAGAAGGGTCAGATCTATATCCCCACCATCAACTGGCTCCTGCTCGCGGCGGTGATCGTGGTCGTTGTCCTGTTCGAGTCGTCGAGCGCCCTGGCGGCAGCCTATGGCCTTGCCGTGACCGGCGACATGGTCATCACCTCGTGCCTGCTGTTCATCGTGGCCTGGAAGTTCTGGCGCTGGTCGCCGGCCGTGGTGGCGCTGGTGATCGTTCCGTTCCTGGCCATTGAGCTCGTATTCCTCGGCGCGAACGCCCTCAAGATCCCCCACGGCGGCTGGTTCCCGCTGCTGGTCGGCACCGGGCTGTTCATCCTGATGCGGACTTGGCGCAAGGGTACGCGCCTGCTGGCCGAGATCTCGCACCGGGGCCGCCCGCCTTTGACCGAGTTCATCAGGGCAGCCGAAGGCAGCTCGGTGCCGCGTGTGCCCGGGACGGCGATCTTCCTCACCGGGAATTCCCAGGATGTGCCCGCCGCCCTGCTACACAACCTGAAGCACAACAAGGTGCTGCATGACCACAACGTCATCCTCACGGTCGTGACCGAGGAGGTCCCACGTTTGCAGGATGAGGGCCGCGTTACCGTGGAGACGCTCTCGGACCGGTTCTCGCGGGTAGTCGTGCGGTTCGGGTTCATGGAAAGCCCAAACGTGCCCAAGGCGCTGGAGGCTGTAAACTTCGACCTGAGCGACGCCTCGTACTTCCTGTCGCGGCGGGCACTGCAACCGTCAGCCCAGGCGGGTCTGCCACTCTGGCAGGACTACATCTTCATTCCGATGGCACGGTCGGCGAGCGATGTCTCGGACCAGTTCTGCATCCCTGAGGACCAGGCCGTCGAAGTGGGCGCGCGGATCACCATCTGAGCCGATACCTGACGGGGACGGGTTACCGGGGAGAAGTTGTGACCGGCAGTCGTTCGAGGGCCCTGAGGCCAGGCCGCGGCCGCCACCGGATGGTGTCCGGCGGCACCGCCAGTGCGAGCCCAGGTCAGCGCTTGAACAGCGCTTCCAGCGCGCACCTTGCCTCGATCCGGGCGAGCTGCTGTCCGAGGCAGAAATGGATGCCCGTGCCGAAGGCCAAGTGCCGATTGGGCCGTCGCGCCAGATCGAGCCTCTCGGGATGTGGATTGGCGTCAGGGTCGAAATTGGCCGCAGCCAACATGGCCATGATCCGGTCCCCTTTTCTCAGCCTGACCCCGCCGAGCTCAATGTCCCTTCCAACGAACCGGGGCTTGGTGAACTGTACCGGTGGCCCGAAGCGCGGGAGTGCTGAAGCAGATCAAGCCCTCATGTCGTGGCAGTGCCGGATGCGATCGTTCGGCTGGCGGATTCGGAACCTTGTTCTTGAAGCCGGGTTCTCTCCGTACGGCTAAGCTTTTCGTGGAGTGAGGCTGCCGCAGGGTGATCGGATGGCGCGCGACGACACTCTTCCGGAGATGAACAGAGACTATGCCGTAGGGCTGAGCCGTGCCTTTGGCGGCGCGATCATTTTCGCCATTCCGCTGCTGATGACCATGGAGATGTGGTGGTTGGGCTTTTCCATGGGACGAGGTCGGCTCCTCCTGTTCATGAGCGTCAACTTCGCCATCCTGGTCGGGCTGTCCTACTTCGCGGGCTTCGAGAAGACCTTCAGTTGGAAGGAGGATGTGATGGATGCCCTCGCCGCCTTCGGCGTTGGCGTGATCACCTCGGCCGCCATGCTCGCCCTTCTGGCGGTGATCACCTTCGATATGACCTGGACCGAGATCATCGGAAAGGTGGCTCTCCAGAGCGTGCCCGCGAGCATCGGCGCCATGCTCGGGCGCAAGCAGCTCGGAGCGGAGCAGGACGTCGGGGCCGAGGAGGAGCGCAAGGCGCTGGCAGGGTATGGCGGCGAGCTCTTCCTGATGTTGGCGGGGGCCTTGTTCCTGGCGTTCAACGTGGCGCCGACGGAAGAGATGATCCTGATCGCCTACCAGATGTCGCCCTGGCACACCCTGGCCCTCGGCGTTGTCTCCATCATCCTGTTGCACGTGCTCGTCTACACGGTCGGGTTCTCCGGCCAGGAGAGCCGGCCCGAGGGTGGGACGTCTCTGTCGACCTTCCTGCATTTTACCCTGGCGGGCTACGGCATTTCGCTCCTCGTCAGCCTCTACGTGCTCTGGACCTTCGGCCGCACGGACGGAGTGGCATGGGCCGAGATCGCCAACATGGCCGTGGTGCTCGGGTTTCCGGCGGCGCTTGGCGCGGCCATGACCCGGCTGGTGATATGAGGTGGTGATGAAGCGCGATGAGGTGAGTAACGATGCGCGTCGTTCGGGATCTGCGGCACATACACCATGGCTCGAGTGGGTCGCGTCGGGCGTCGGCCTCCTGCTGACCCTTGGCGTGTTCGGCCTGATCGGATGGCAGGCGCTGAACGATGCGGGTTCCCCACCCATAATCACGGTTGAAACCACCGGCGTGGCTCCCGTCATGGGTGGCTATCGGGTCATGTTCCGTGTGCACAACATCGGAGGCGCGGCTGCGGCACAAGTGCGGATTGAAGGGGTTCTCTCACGGAGCAACAGTCCGAATGAGACCAGCGACGTAGTGCTGGACTACATTCCGGGACACTCGCTGAGGGAAGGCGGTTTGTTCTTCAGTCAGGACCCGACGTCCGGAGGCCTCTCGTTGCGGGCTGCCGGCTTCGCGGAGCCTTGAGGGTGCGTGCCCGGAAGGCGCTCCGGACGCGTGAGAGTGTCGTCCAATTCGTCTCGTCCCGCCACAGGTCGGACGACAAGGTGCTTTGGTCGTCTTCAGGTTCCCGACACAAAGGCCGAGGCCGATCAGGGCCATGCCGGCGACGACCATCAGCCAGAGAAGGCTGGCACGCATCGGCCCCTCCTGGGTCATTCGGGCCTTCAGGTCGTGGAGTCCTGTCTCCGTGTCGTAAAGCATGGTCACAGGTCCTGAGGGGACTGCCGTATCGCGTCATGGATATCTGGAAATAAACCCTGCGCGGCGTTGCCGGTCGTTATCTCAAGGCGTCGCGGACGGCGCCGACGACCTCGGCCATCCGATAGGGCTTGTCGATGAAACGGCCGCTGTCGGGGACATCGTTGTCCCGCAGGCGTAGCCGGCCCGAGGTGACCACGGGGACGATATGCGGCCAGCGCTCATGGACGGTTCGCGCCAGATCCATGCCATCCATGCTGCCCGGCATGTGAATGTCGGTGAACAGGGCTGCCACCTCGTCGCCATGGCGCTCGAGCAGGTGCAGGGCCGTGTCGGCATTCTCCGCCTCCAGGACCCCGAATCCCGCGTCCTCAAGCATGTCGCGGGCGTTCATGCGCATGATCGGCTCGTCTTCGACGACGAGAATGCAATGCCGCTCTGGCATTCCGGAATCCATGCCTCTCAACAGCGTCCGATGGACTTCGTTCCTGTGATCGGCCCTTTCGAGCGTAGTCATCGCCGCGTGAGGGAGAACCTATCATTGAAGGACCGATTGTCAGCGTCCCGCTCGGCACGGAAAGCCCGTATGGCGGTGCTCACGATGATGGCTGTCATCAACTCCGCTCGTCATGCCTTCGCGGCGCCAATCGTGTCAGCCATGGTTGCACCACGGCTGCCCATCGGCCGGTCCGGACCCTCGGTGGAGTCCTTTGCGGTCTGGTGCTCCATCTCGGCGTTGATCTCGGCACCCACGAGGACCACGATGCCGGAGATCCAGATCCAGGTCATGAAGCCGATCACGGCGCCGAGCGAGCCATAAGTCTCGTTGTAGCTGCCGAAGTTCGCCACGTACCACGAGAACAGCATCGACACGACGAGCCACAGCACGGCAGCGACGATGCCGCCCGGCGTGACCCATTTCCACTCCGCCTTGTCGCGGCTCGGGCCGTAGCGGTACAGCACGGCCAGCCCCGCCACCACGACGACGAGGAGGATCGGCCAGCGCGCCAGCGCGAGCAGCCACTCGACCCCGCTGCCGAGGCCCATGAAGTCGAGGACGATCGGCAACACGACGATGGCGACCAGGGCCAGGAGAATGAACGCGATGGCGCCAAGCGTGAAGGCCAGCGACTGGAGATTGAGTTGCACGAAGGTGCGCTTCTCCTCCTCGTCGTAGACGATGTTGAGCGCGTCGATGACCGCCTTCATGCCCGCGTTGGCGCTCCACAGCGAGAGCACCAAGCCGAAGACGAAGCTGAACCCCAGGGTGCCGCCGCCCTGGGAGGCGATGCGGGTGACCTGCTCACGGATGATGTCGAGCGCGCCGCCCGGCAGCACGCCTGAGAGGGCATTGAGATGGTCCTGGATCGTCGCGGGATCGGCCACTAGGCCGTAGACTGACACCAGGGCGGCGATCGCCGGAAAGATCGCGAGCAGGGCATAGTAGGTCACGCCTGCCGCCACGGCCATGATCCGGTCCTGCCCAAACTCCTCGTAGGTCCGCCACAGGATGTCCTTCCAGCCGAGTGTCGGGATCTGCGTCGGCGTGGCGGCTTCGCGTCCGCGCTCCTTCTCGCCCGCGGCTGCTGCGGGAGAAGCAGGCGGCCCAGCGCTGCGATCCTGACCTGGTCGACCCGCACTGGCCTGACGACCTTGGTGTGTGACTGCCGCTCCCGCACTTGCGGTGCCGGCAAGGACGTGACGCGCCAGCGCCCATCCCGCCACGATGGCCAGCATGGTGACTGTCGCGGAGAGGCCCCGGCGCTCCTTCGGATCCTGAGGCAGCTCAGTGGCAGCGGTCATGACGGAATTCCGTTCTCCGGAATGCAGGCAACGGCCTGGCTTGGCCATTGAAACAACCGGGACGGTCAACCCAAGGTTCCCTCGCTTCCCTGTCTCTGGCTTGTCCACATTCCGTTTTGGAACTTCGGTGATGCCGTGCCGTTAGTCGCCGCATCAATGCCTTGCACCTTTTGACCCGAAGCCAGGAGAACCGTTCATGGCCGCGAAACAGAAGACGCTCGATGACCTGTTCCTCCACACCCTGAAGGACATCTACTACGCCGAGAAGCAGATCCTGAAGGCCCTGCCGAAGATGGCCAAGGGGGCGGAGTCGGGCGAGCTCAAGGCCGCCTTCCAGACCCATCGCGAGCAGACGCAAGGCCAGATCGAGCGCCTCGAGCAGATCTTCGAACTCCTCGGCAAGCCCGCGCGCGGCGTGCCCTGCGAGGCGATCAAGGGGATCCTCGACGAGGGCACCGAGATCATGGAGGACTTCGCCGACAGTCCCGCCCTCGATGCCGGCATCCTGTCCGCGGCCCAGGCCGTCGAGCACTACGAGATCACCCGCTACGGCACGCTCAAAACCTGGGCCCGGGAGCTCGGGCTGACCGAGGCCGCGACCCTGCTCGATCAGACCCTCCAGGAAGAGAAGGAAACCGACGTCCTTCTCACCCGACTGGCCGAGGCCCGGGTCAACGTCAAGGCGGCGTAAGCGTCGCCCGCAGCCGAAGTGCCTGTCCAACCGCTTGAGGCCGGATCATGCAGATCCGGCCTTTCGTCTGTCGATGTCCCCATCGATCCAGTGACGTTCGCAGCATGGCGTTTCAAGGAGCCAAACCGGATGGAGGAATGCTCCGTGCATCCTCCCATCGGGCACAAAGAATGCCCGATGCAGCTCTTAAAGAGCCAGCGCAATGGCGGCCTGCGACACATCCCGGAAGTCTCCGACCGTTGGGCGCCCTATTACTATCATATGGGGAAATTCACCACGTAACACTTGGACAAGGCATTCCTGCGAGAACCATTCGTCATCAACAATGATGAGAGCTTCCTTACAGGAATTACCTTGTTTCGGTTCGGGTTCTGTCTCCGGAAGACCTATCAAAACTCTCCCTAATGAGGGAAACGTCGTCGCAGGGGCTCTGATCGCTTTCGCATTGCCGAAAGCGATCGACGGTGCGTGGTTATGCTCGGAGGGCAAGCGCAAGACGTGTCGTGACATGTCATCGGGATCACGCGAGCCACTGGCCAACGGCGAAGCGCTACCGATTTGCTCGTTAAGCGAGAGGCGCTCTTACCGGATCCACGCGGTCTAATGACGTCGATTCTCCGGCCAGTCACTATCTGACGTGCTACATCCTTGAGGATGGGTGACTTGCGGCTCAGATCTGTGTACGAGAGGTCCTCTACATTCAAGGCGTTTGCCCGAATGGTAGCGCAATACGGGGTTCTGCGGCGGGAAGCGCTCGGAGCCGGTTCGAAGCCAACCGGTAGCTTTCGCGAGCTGGCTCAGGCTGCTTCCAGGGCACGACCATCAGCCAGACTGTCACGAGCGAACTTCCATCAGGATTCTGGCTGCGACTATCGTCTCAGACATGATGATGCACCCGCGATTTGGTGACTCCGGATAAACTTGGTCCGATTTCCTTACGACGCCAGGGTGGGGCCCAGCAGCTGTTATTGAGAAGGCTTGGGTGATCTTGAACTATGCGAGAGCCTCGGCTGACTATCCAGCCCTATCCATGATCGCCGACTTTTCAACTGCACCCAAGCCGTCTCAGTAAGACCATGTCCCAGATACCTCGGACCTGTTCGGTTGTCGGCTACAACTTGCCGCCCCTCAATGTCCTTCTTTACTCCGGACTTCTCCAACGCATGAAGAAGAACACAAATGTCCTCGTTCAGTAGCCTGATGGCATTGTGTGCATAATGCCGAAAGCGCTCCTTGTTGATAGCAGGCTCATTTGTCCATAGACGTCCACTCTTCTCGGCTTCATAGATCGCCTGTGCGACGAACTCGACCTGATAGTTCATCTTTACCTCAATCGCGAGAGCCAGTTTTGGCCTTGAACATTCGAATGTTTCAGCTTGCAGCCTCAACAGTGGCTAGGCGGCCGGGACTCGTGTGTCATGAATAGATTCAGAGCGATCCGACGCCACCAAAATTGAGCCGGCTGTGCGATGCTAGAGAATTGAGCCATGCTCGTTACCCTAGGCCTATTGAGCTCCCAGAGCCGTCTAATAACCAGCCACCAATTGAGAGGCTGAGAATACCGCCGGCCGTCATGCGAAGCGCTGGTCATTAACAGTCTACGAGACGAGGTCTGAGCGTGAGAGGCTCAGACCTCTTGCTTATCGTTCGGCTAGATGACGAAGAAGTCGCTGGCTGTAATGCTGGCCTTGTTGGTCAGGGTCGCAAAGAGCGTTTGATTATCCCGAGGTCCGCCATCGGCATCGAAGAACAGGTTGCCGGTCGCCTGATCATAGATGACGCGGTCGTCAGCTTCAGCCGCCGTACTCGCGAGCGCAAAAGCACCCGCATTCAGAGCTCCGTCTGTCAGACCCATGAACACGGCATTATCCAACTGAAGCGTGTCATCGCTCGCACGGAAGTCACGGATCCTGTCGACATTGCCTGTGAAAGCGGCATTGAAGATGAACGTATCGCCGCCGGCCCCACCTGTAAGCACGTCGTTGCCAGCGCCGGCGATGAAGCGATCGTCGCCACCTCGGCCGTCCATCGTATCGTTGCCCGCACCCCCGACCAGAAAGTCGCTGGCACGCCCTCCTGTCACCCGGTCGTTGCCTAGTCCGGCATTGAAGTAGTAAGCGTCGCCTGATCGTACGGCGGTGAGAGTGTCGGCTGCTTTCGTGCCAAGGCTGACGACCTCGAACTGATCACCGCGGGCGGCTCCCGAGACGAGATCCCGCACGTCAAAGGTGACCCCGGCCCGTGAGGCAACGAACGTCATGCCTTCATCGTCGAAGCGGCTGATCTCACCAATGAGATCACCAGAGGCGTTCTCGGATTGAAGACGGACAGCCAGCCCACCATCCTGGTTGGTCATGGTGTTCGCGTCTGTTGCCTGTCCGTTACCCACCTCTGCGCTGGTAAAGGTCAGGCGGATCTGCCTGGCCGTTGCAGCGCTGACGCTGACGCTGTCCGATCCGGCGCCAAGGTTGACCGTGTCCGAACCATCGGTCGAGGCATTGAAGAACGCCCGATCGTTGCCTGACCCACCGTAGAGGTGATCATGACCGGAGCCACCGGTCAGCTCATCACTGCCGGATCCACCGAGGAGATGGTCCTTGCCGGAGTTGCCGAACAGCCGGTCGTTGTCGCGCCCGCCATCGAGGTAGTCATCACCGGACCCGCCATAAAGCACATCGCGGCCTGAGCCACCGTTCAGGTAGTCATCGCCAGTTCTGCCGGAAAGAACATCGCGGCCGCCACTGCCATTGAGGTTGTCGTCAGCGCCCGTGCCGCGAAGAACATCATTCCCGCCATCCCCAACGACAGCTGCGCGGAGCTTGACCGAGAGCGCGGCCTCGAAGGATGCAAGAGCGTTCTTGTAGGATAGCTCCCGGATCTCGCCGGACGCGATCGGCAGCACGAGCTTGTAGCCTGCGCTGCCATCCACCTCGCCAGCAGTGCCCAGGCCATGACCTTCTAGGACGGACGTGCCATGCAGGACGATCTCCCGCCGGCTGAGCGACACATCATCCAACAGCTTGGCAAGCTCACCGTTGCTCGGATCGGACAGATCGTAGCTCTGCGAGAACAGGAACGAAGTGCCCGTCGGGTTTGGGAAGCCCGAAAGGCCAGCCTCGGGCGACGAGGTCAGGTTGAGCAGGATTGGACCATAGGTGTCCAAGCCCTCGGCCAGTTCGACGAAGCCGTCGCGATCATCGTCCTGGGCAAGAGTCGGAACCTTCGCATCGCGCCCGTCCTCAAAACCGTGGATATGCTGCACATGCACCTGACCAGCTTCAACGCCGCGTGCCGCCGTGATGACTGTCAGTTGGTCGCCTTTCAGCAGCAGCAGGGCGCCGCCTTCCGCTTCCGAGTTGTTCAACTCGTTCAGGTCGGCAAAGAACGCTCTGTCCGCCCCCATGAAGGCCTGAAGCGCGGCGTTGAGGCCGGCGCTGTTAAGCTCGACCGAACTGTGCGATCCGCTTGCCGCGCTCCCAGCGAGGCCCTCGTGTCCGGTGTGATTGTGCTCCGCCATCGTTTACTCCCTTGGTTTGTCATCAGCGAACTTCAGGGAGCGGCGTGGCAGCGGCATCCCAAGCAATGCTTGGACAAAGCCGCACGCAAGACATGACAAGCGACGTCCACCCTGAACAGCGGCTACACGGCAGCACAGCCGGTGGATGCAGCACTGAAGTAATAAATTTTGAGATGGTGATCGACCTTAAGCTTAGCCTTTATGGTTTCGATCCAGTGAGCAACAACGACGGACTCTCCAACCGTGTTTCCTTGCGCGCAAACGCAGGCACGGCCATGAGAGCAGTCGCAAGGGTCAAAGCGAGGGGCCTCACAAGGCGCCTGGTGGTCTCTTCGGTCATTCCGCCTCAGGTGAGGCATTGCCTGCGCCAAACCCACAGGCTGGCCAAGGGAGTACTCATCATGCTCACGTCTGGATGCATCAGGTGCCTGGAATTTGTGTGCGGGTGATCTAAACCCACAGGTCACCACCAAGGCTTCCCAAGCAGCAAGAGAGGCTGCGACCGGTGCATCTGGATCAGGTGAGCCGGATTCCTCAAGCTATGGCTGCCGTCGCGATGACTATTCCCTCGTATGTGCCCCGCTCTGTCCCTGAGCGGGGCCTCCTGGAGGAGGCGCTCCGCCGCTGCGCGGCGCGCGATCCGACGGGCCTGCGCACGATCTATGATGCCGAGGCGCCCCGGATGCTTGGCGTGGCGACGAGGCTCCTGCGGCGGCGCCCCCTCGCCGAGGAAGCGGTGCACGATGCCTTCTTGCAGGTCTGGCAGCATGCCTCCAGCTTCGATGCCACCCGCGGCAATGCCCGCACATGGCTCTACGCAGTGCTGCGTAACCGGGCCCTCAACATCCTGCGCGGCGAGTCCCGCACGGAACTGACGGAAGACTTCGAGTCGATGGGTCTCGTCAGCGAAGGCGAGAGTCCGGAAGCTATTGTGCTGCGCCTTTCCGACACGAACGCCCTCAAACGCTGCCTGGAGGAGCTCGAGCCTGTTCAGCGCCAGGCGATTGTGCTTGCCTACGCGCACGGCTTGAGCCACGGCGAGCTCGCCGGTCGGTTCCGCGTTCCGCTCGGCACCATGAAATCCTGGCTTCGCCGCGCCCTCGCAGCGCTCCGGGAGTGCATGCCATGACCCCGGAGCACGAACGGCTCGCCGCAGAGTACGTCATCGGCCTGCTCGACGGTGACGAGCGGCGCAGCGCCGAGCGCCTCGCCGAAAATGATCGGGAGTTTCAAGACGCAGTCGCGCGATGGCAAACCCGTGTGGCGGAGCTCGACGCCACAGCGGCCCCCGTCCTGCCGGGAGACGAGCTCTGGAGCCGGATCGAAATTGGCCTCGATCGGGCTCCTGCACCCCTGCGGATTGAGGATCCCACGCCTGCCGTCATCCCAAGCCCGCACGCAGCCGTTGCGGCGCTCTGGCGCTCGCTGCGTTTCTGGCGCATCACAGGCATTGCAGGCGTCCTCGCGTCGCTTCTTCTGGCGCTTGGCATGGGTCTGCTCGCCACGCGCGCGGCACGGGAACCGGTGCTCATAGCAGTTCTGCTGACTGAGCAGAACCGCCCCGCCGCGGTTGTCAACGCCTTCGCCAATGGCACCGCTGAACTCATCCCACTTGAGGCAATTCCCGTTCCGCCCGGCCGCGCACTCGAAATCTGGACGCTCTGGGATCGTGCCCGGGGCCCGGTCTCCATTGGCCTCATCGACCAGGCGCGCACGGTGCGCCTCAATGTCGGCAACCTGCCGCAGACAGGCCCTAACCAGCTGTTCGAGATTAGCCTCGAACCCGCCACAGGTTCACCCACCGGACGCCCGACTGGACCAGTGCTGATGAAGGGCACGACAAGCAGCGCGCTTTAAGAAGCGAGGCCGCTCCCACGCCGGGAAATTCCCCCGGCGGACATCCTGCTTTCAGGGCAGGTCCAGGTTGCACTTAGTTCGCGTGCCTTCTGCGAACTCAGTAGACTTGGCGAAGGCTCGTTGCCCAGAATCGAAGATTGCGACACTGAATGGCGATGATGGCCTGGATAGGCCCCAAGGCACAGGCGCCGATTTCCTTGTTTCTGCTGAGGAGCACTGCCTTGGACGGGCACCGCAGAGCCGCTCTTCGACCTGCCATGGAATGATTCGGCGTCTTCCTGAATCGTTGTCCTGCTCAAAAGGGCCGTCGGGGGGATCTTCGCCCACAAAGGTTCGTCAAACCGCCGCCGCCGCCCGGAATGTCATGGCCGCGCCATTGATGCAGTAGCGCAAGCCGGTCGGCTGTGGGCCGTCGTCGAACACGTGGCCGAGATGGCCGCCGCAACGGGCGCAATGCACTTCGGTCCGCGTCATGAACAGAGCATTGTCGGTTGAGGTACCGATCGCGCCGTCGATGGGCTGGAAGAAACTCGGCCACCCGGTGCCGGATTCGAACTTGGTTTCCGAGCGGAAGAGCACTTGGTCGCAGCCGGCGCAGGCATAGGTCCCCTTGCGCTTCTCGCCGTTGAGAACGTTGGTACCGGCGCGCTCGGTGCCGTGGTTGCGCAGGATCCGGTACTGTTCAAGTGTCAGCCGCTGCCTCCACTCCGCATCCGTATAGCTCACCTCGTAGGTTTTCGCCTCGCCGGCCGCGGACGATTGTCCGAACAGGCGGGGCAGCCCCAAGGCGGCCGAGATGGTGCCGAGGGCACCCAGACCCAATATGCGTCGCGTCATCATGGCGACCTCCTCCAGCACGCGTCTTGCCGTCTCGGCCTGGCCTCGAACGGCCGTGGCTCAGCTCCCCTGCTTCGTGACCAATACCGGGGTCTCACGGTAGACATCGGGAAACAGCCGCTTGAGGTTCGCGACTTTCGGAAGATCGTTGATCACAATGTAGGGATGGCGTGGGTTCAGCGTCAGGAAATCCTGATGATAGCCTTCAGCCGGATAGAACGCCGTCAGCGGGTCGGTTTTTGTCACGATCGGCTGTGGGAACACGCCGGCTTGGTCAAGCTGGGCAATATAGCTGGTCGCGATATGTCTCTGCAACGGCGTCGCCGGGAAGATCGCCGAGCGGTATTGCGGCCCTCTGTCCGGCCCCTGTCGGTCGAACTGTGTCGGATCGTGCACGACCGAGAGAAAGATCTGCAATATCCGCCCATAGCTGATCTGGCTCGGATCGTAGGTGATCTGGACCGCCTCCGCATGACCGGTGCGACCCGAACCGACGGCGTTATAATGCGCGGTCTCCGCGGCCCCGCCCGAATAGCCAGAGACGGCGCTCGTCACGCCCTTCACGTGTTGAAAGACCCCCTGCACGCCCCAGAAACATCCTCCGGC
Organism: Microvirga ossetica; assembly: GCF_002741015.1. Classification (NCBI taxonomy): domain Bacteria; kingdom Pseudomonadati; phylum Pseudomonadota; class Alphaproteobacteria; order Hyphomicrobiales; family Methylobacteriaceae; genus Microvirga; species Microvirga ossetica. The sequence goes on from NZ_CP016619.1 coordinate 819,189, forward strand.
GAGAACGGCCGTGTCAGAGCGCCCCTGCTGTGGTGCGTCGATCACAGGCGCCGGAATGATGACAGCCGCCTCGCTCGAGCGGGCGGGTGTTGCCTGCCACCCAAGGGCGAAGGGGAGAAGAAGCGCCACTGCCAGAAGCCTGGAGGGCGCGGCGCGCCAACGATCTGTGAGGAAAGCTGTCGTTTCAGCCGAGGACATCGCTTCATTCCCTTCGATCTTCAACGTAGGCGTCGTCAAGACCAGGCGTCACACAAGGCCGATGCTGGCTCAGATTCCCGCGTACCATTCATAACCACGATCCTCCCAGAAGCCGCCGTTTCCGAGGCCGATCTGGGCAAAGCTGTCGACCACCTCGATGCGCATGAGATACTTGGCGTGCTTGTAGCCCAGCTGCCGCTCGACGCGCAGGCGCAGCGGCGCCCCATGTGCCACCGGTAGATCAGCGCCGTTCATGCCGTAAGCGAGGATGGTCTGAGGATGGAAGGCGTCGGCGAGATCAAGGCTCTCGTAATAGCGCCCGCTGCCATCAAGAGTCTGCTCCAACGCGTCTGCGCAGTGGAACACGGCATAGCGGGCATTGGTCGTGAGGCCTGCCGTCTGGAGCAGGAGGCTGAGCGGAACGCCGGTCCACTTGCCGATGGCGCTCCATCCTTCCACACAATCATGGCGCGTGATCTGGGTCCGAGACGGCAGGCGTTTGAGCTCGGCCAGAGACAGACTCAACGGCTGTCGCACCAGCCCGTCGATGCTGAGGCGCCAGTCGGTAAAGTTGGTCGCCATCATGCGGGCATAGTCCTTCCCCTCCGGCAGAGACGTGCCATTGGCCTTGAAGATCGGCGAGAGGTCAGCCTCGCCGAACTCCCTGGCCAAGGCCCCTCCGGACAGGAGCGCCCGCTGCGTTCCCATTGTGAGGGATTCCGCCAGGCGCAGCACCCGCTGAACACTGTCGCTTTGCGTCAGCCGATCACATCCGCCGAGCAGCAGGGTTCCGGCTCCCGCTGCCGAACCACTGAGAAACCCACGCCGTGTGAGAAGCCTGCTCATGATCGCGGCCGTTCAGGCTTGATGGCGTAATAACCGGTGATCATCGACCGCATATTGTTCCATGTGCCGGACGCCATCACCATGACCACATGAATGACGACGAAAACCACCAGTGCCGATGCCGTGAGAAAATGGATCGTGCGCGCCGATTGCCGCCCGCCGAACAGGTCGAGCAGCCACGGGAAGGCCGCATCGATGCCGGGCGACATGGTCAGGCCTGTCGCCACGATCAAAGGCAGGACGACAACAATGACGACGAGATAAGCCAACTTCTGCAGGGCGTTGTAGTGCCGTGCCGCCTGACCTTTGGGAAATCGCAGGCGAGCATGGTCGGCGATTTCGTGAGCGAGGGAGCGCGGATTCAGCTGGCGGCGTGTCGGCGTCAGATCGCGACGGAGATGGCCTACCGCCAAGCCGTGGAGGAGATAGATCAGCCCATTGGTGACGAAGAGCCAGGCAAAGAAGAAATGCCACCGCCGGCCAAATGCGAGATCCTGGTAGCTTGGGATGGTCAGCCAGGAGGGAAACCCACGCACGGTCAGTTCGCCATCGGCGTGGGATGCGCCCAAAAAGCCCGTCGTGGTGATCGCGAGCGAGCCGATGCGAGTGATGCCCTGGAGGGTATTGCCGTTCTGAACCGCGCCGATCGAGATAAAGGACGGATCGTGGTCAGCGCCAGATTGGCCCCAGTACAGTGCCGGATGAGCGTTGAAGATCTGCAGCCCGCTCAACAACAGAAAGCTGAGGCACAGGACACTGACCCAGTGCGTTAGACGCACCAGTGCTGAGTGCCGATAGATCAGTGCATCGGTGGATGGGCTGAGATCCGACGCAGGCATGGCCATGTCGATCACTCCGGATTGCCGAATGGTATCCAACCAGCAAGCCGTTTCCGCAGTGCCGCAGAAACGGCCGGCAGGCATCTTATTTCTTCATGGGTGCAGCCATGCTGCCTGTCCCCATCGAATTCTTCGTCATCGGATCGGCAGACATCGCCCCCATCTTCGAGCAGTCGGCGGACATGGTCTGCTTCCTCATGGGATCCTTTTCCATTGCGGCTTTATTCATGCAGTCCTTCTGCATGGCATCGGTCTTCATAGCATCCCGCTTCATGGCATCGGAGGTTTGGGCAAGGCCTCCGCCGGCAAATGCGACCAAGCCGAGGCCGGCGGCAAGAACCGGGAGTGTGATAGTGTTGATGAACGTCTTCATGTCAATGATCCTCCCTTGTCATCGGTGCACGCCCGTCACGGCGTGGGTTGCGGGGCATGGCGCAGCGTCTTGAAGCACCACAATATTTCCGAGCCCCTAACCGATGCGGCCTGACGGTCGCTTCGATCGGGTCTTGGCACGTCTAGCGTCAGCCGACGCTCACGCCTTCGTCAGTCGCCGCCACGACAGCGATCGGAATCAGCGGCGTCGCAATGGCGAATGTCAGCCAAAGCCACATCTCGGACGGGAGCTTTTAAGAGCAGCCATGGTTCTGACCTTCAGAGCACGAGGCCGCTCCGCAGCGGCCTATCTATCAATTCGCCGGAACGAGCCTCTCGGTTACAGCGATCACTGACCTGTGATCGCCAGCGTCGGAGGGATAGGCACCGGATGGGGATAGGGATAAGGTTGTTTCGACCAATAATACCCCTCGCTACTGGCGAGCGGGTGCTGGATGGTAGTCGACGTGGCAATGCTGGAAGCACGGCTCAGAAGCCTCATGCTCGCAGGACTGGCTGGCAATGCCGCATCCTACCGCCTGTTGCTGACCGAGCTGAGCAGGCATTTGCGGCGCTATTTCCTGCGCCGCATAGGGCATGACCGCGCTGCGGATTGCGAGGACCTCGTCCAGGAAACGCTCATGGCGTTGCATGCCCGTCGCGCCACCTACGATGCGAACATGCCTTTCACGGCCTGGCTCCACGCGATTGCACGCTACAAGTTGATGGATCACTTTCGGCGATCCAAGCTAAGCCCGACAGTTCCCATCGACGACATCGAGGGGCTGTTCGCCGACGACGAGATCGATGCGGCCACGGCACGGCAGGACTTGGACCGTCTGCTCGAAACGGTTCCTGCCCAGATGCGCGGTCTGATCCGCACTGTCAAAATCGAAGGACAGTCGATTGCGGACGCCGCGGCCTGTTCCGGATTGTCGGAATCCGCCGTCAAAGTCGGCATTCATCGGGGATTGAAGGCTCTCGCAGCCCGACTGAGGAGGCAACCCGAGTGAGGACGACAAACGAGGTCATTGACGCATTGGCGAGCGATCTCAGGCCCGTCGACGAAGGCGCGGTTGCGCGGAAGATCGCGCTCGGCGTCGGCGGTGGCATGCTGGTCTCAGCCGCAATGATGCTGGCGTGGCTCGGTGTGCGCCCGGACTTCGCTACGGCGACGACGACCGGGCTTTTCTGGGTCAAGTTCGCCTATACGCTCCTGCTTGTAGTCGCCGGCCTGTCATGCGTCGGGAGGCTGGCGCGACCTGCCGGTCAAGCCCAAGCTGCTTCCGTTGCAATCATCGTGCTCGTCGCAGGAATCGCCGTTCTCGCCGTGGCGCAGCTCGCCATGGCTCCGCGCGCCGAGCGGGATCATCTCATGTTTGGCGCCACAGCCGAGACCTGCCCCTGGAACATCATGATCCTCTCGCTGCCGATCTTTGTCGGCACAGGGTGGGCCTTGCGGGCACTCGCTCCGACGCGGCTCACGATCGCCGGCCTCGCCGCCGGACTGGGGTCGGGAGCTGCCGGAGCCTGGATCTATTCCTTCCATTGTGACGAAAGCGCCATCCCGTTCGTGGCGGTTTGGTATACACTGGGCATAGCTCTGATGAGCCTGTGCGGCGCAATCTCGGGTCGGTATCTCCTCCGCTGGTGACAATCACTCGGATCGGCTATGACGCTTGAGCGGCTTGCGCCAGAACTGCTGGCAGCAGCCAGATGGCGCGGTCGGGATTCGTCCAACGCCCATGGATCTTGATATCAAATATCTGGCGAGTCGCGCGGAGGGATCTCACCCCGCGCCCCCAGAACGGGGCCAGCGCAAGAGGAGCTCCCAATGACACGGTAACGAAGTACGTAGCAGGAACGTAAGTCCTCAAGGTGTCCGAAAGAGCTTCCCAAAAGCCGAATACGGCTTTGTTTGGGTACCGGAGCCTCCATTCAGGCCAGAATGCCCGATGGAGAAGGGGCGCGTCTCTCAGAATGGCGCCCGCAAGAAAGTGGTGTTGTTGGTATAGGTTCGACAAAGCAAATTAACGCAATAGCTTCAAATGGGTAGCAGACCGACGCGAGTATCGTTTTGTCTCCCATTGATGGAGCTGCCCTCGAGCCTGGACGGCAAGATTGCCGATCCGTTCTATCTTATCGTGTCATTGGGAACTCCTCTTGCGCTGACCCCAATGTCCCTAAAAATTGGGGCACTTTAAATTATGGCATTGCGCTGGAAACCCACCATTCCAGAGGACAACAACCCGGACGATCAGACCGGGAGCCTCCGGCATTATCCATTTGCGCAGGTCGTTCGCGTGCAGAGCGGTCCGGATCAAGGACGTTTCCGCTGGTATCTGAACGAGCTTCCAGGTGCGACGACGATAAAGAAGCAGGGCGTCGAGGAGAGCTTAGAAGCGGCGAAACAGGCTGCCGACGAGCAATTCCGGAGCTGGCTTACCTGGACGGGACTTGCCCCGGCCGTCACCGAACCGGAGACGGTACCTGTTGCCTCGAGTACGGCATCGCCCGCGCCCTCTCCTCCCCGGCCAGTCGATCCACCGGAACAGCGCCTCCCCCGGTATCTCGCCCCCTTGTGTGAGGGCCTAGCCGCCTATGTCGAGGAACACGGGCCGGCACTAGACAGTCTCTACCGGTGGAAGATCCCCGCGGTTCCGGCGTTTGTCCCCTTCGAACGGGACTCCGATAGCCTGCCCAAGGCCAATGCCCGGCTTAAACGAGCCCTTTCCGCCGCCTGGCATACGCAACCCGAACGCCAATTCGAGATCGCGGAATGGTACGTCGCAAAATGGGGCGGCGTGCATAATCGGCCCGAAAAGCTCTGGGGGTATATCGCGGCCGCTGAGGACGAACTCGCCGGCAGCGGCACGGCCGGCGTCGCCTCATGGTCGAAGTTGCTCGCCGTCCGAGATCCCGACCGGTTCGCAATTTTCGATGCCCGCGTGTCGGTGGCTCTCAATGCCCTGCAAATTGTGCAGGATCATGAGCGACCGATTTTCTTTCCACCCCTGCCGAGCAAAAATACAAAAATCGGGAAATTCCATGAATGGATGAAGGCTCGCGATCATGGCGATGCTCACAAGGCATTCCCGGCTCGCGCCTATGGCATTTATCTGCGCATCCTGTCAGAGGTCGCACGGCAGCTCGAATTGGCGGCGATCGACGAGGTTGAAATGCTGCTATTTGCTCAAGCGGAGGATCTAGCCCTGCAGGCCATGTCGCACCCGTCTGACGCGGCATTGCCTGCTATAGCAGCCGAGTAGTCCTGCCCTATTAAGGTCCGGAAACAGCACGGGAGAAAGCGGTTTTGTCTCTGGCCGGACACATAGTTTTCATGCCCTGGGTCACTCTACCAGAGGCAGTGACATTCGGCGGGTTTCGATTCTCTCCGATCGATGTGAAAGACCCGGCTCCAGTCGTTGGGCCTGAAATAGCCCCAACCATCGCAACAGCCCTGAGGCCATATGCCGATCGGCGCGGGCACCAGATTGAGAGTTGCACAATCCTACTAAGGCCCCGCCACCAGCAGTCCTGGAACATCCCTGACCAGATGTGGGGATCAGCCCGCCGTGCCGCTGAAATCCTGGCATTATCCTGTTTGGCAGAGCAAAGATTTATGGAAGGGCATTTCAGTCCCCATCTTAACGCGACGATGTTCCAGATAATCGGGCAGAGGGTCACAGCCGGGTCGGATCAGATCGGTTTGTTCTATCCGCGGCGAGGCGGTGGGCTTCGCGTCGGTGGCGTCCGCTTCAAGGATGTCGTCTTCCAGCGACCATCGCAGGTTGAGGGCACGAGGTGCGAAGTCGTCAATGTCCGCCTTGCCAAAGCCCTTTCGAAGGCACGCAAGTCAAAGTCCCCGGTATGGGCGCCAATCGCCTCCTCGCTTGAGTTCTTTTTGCTGGGGCATGCCGAAGTGCCTGAACTGGATTGGGAAAGCTGCATCATGCTTTCGGCTATGGCTTTTGAACGGCTGCTGGAGCCCGCCCTGGCCAGTGCCCAAGGTGTCGCGGAGGCGCTTGCCGGTCTGTGGGCTCCTTACGCCAGCCGGACCCTGGCTCAAGCTAAAAGAGTAAAGCCGGACCATCGACCGGAGTATGCGAAGGTGCAGCCAGAATGGCCCCTACATCGCAAGTGGATGAAGGAATTCTACGAGGCAAGAAGTTCACGAGCGCACCGCGGCCCAAAGTCTGATTTCAGCCGAAACTGGAGAAGCTGGCAGCACATAGTGATTGCCGCTTTTATCTTTCCTCTCACGGTTAAATTGAAGCTTGCCAACTCCAATCTTTATCAACTGACCGCACGCGAAAAGGGAGCGTGCGGTGCTTTGGATCGACTTCTCGACAGTCACTGGGGCAAAGGCTGGGAGAAAGATCCGGAGTGGTCGAAAATTCTCTCGATGGCCGAGGCGGAGCGTGAATGGCTGCGAATTATCGAAGAAGTGTACGACGAAACAATTAGGAAGGGCGAACACGGTTCGTGAGGCGAGTGCTTGCAATAATCATTTCAGTTGTCATCGGGATCTGGCTCGCCATTGCTCTTCTGGTTTTTTACGCCCAGCGCCATTTGGTTTTCCCAAGACACCTCCTGCCGCCGGTTGCGCGGATGGAGCAGCTCGCTCCTGAAGTTCAGGAGGTCACGGTCGAGACAGCTGACGGGGAACGTCTCTATGGTCTGTGGAAAGCGCCGCAAACTGGCCGCCCAGTGGTCGTATCGTTCCATGGCAACGCCAGTGCGCCGGGATGGGCCGCTGACCGGTTCTCAACCGGACTTTGGGCCGCTCACGGCTGGGGTGTTCTGGCTATTGCATACCGAGGGTATCCCGGCTCGACTGGCTCTCCGAGCGAAGAGGGCATTCTGGCTGATGGCGACGCCGCCATGACTTTCGTCTGGAAGGCTGCTCCCGAGTCCGCCATCCTCGTTCATGGACACTCGTTGGGCACGGGCGTTGCCGTTGCCATGGCTGCGACCCATCCGGTAATCGGGGCGTATCTTGAAGCACCCTATGCATCGCTTCTCAGCCTGGCCAAACGCCAGTTCCGGTATCTTCCTGGATTTCTGATGCGAGATCCCATGCGCTCGGATTTGCGGGTCGCTCGCGTGACAGCGCCGGTTATCGCAATCCACGGCAAACAGGATCCGGTAATCCCGGCCTCATCTGCGAGGGAGTTGATCGCGAAGGTTACGAGCAATTCTCGATTAATCGAGGTCGACGGAGACCACGTCTCCATCCTTGGCATGGTTGATGCGGAGGTAGAGGAATTCTTCGGTTCGTTATAGCTTGGCATCCGACTTGCGGGTACCCATTTCCGACCACGATGTTATAGTACTCGCAAGTTGGAGATGAGAAAATGGCCGGTAGGCGCCCTTTCGCCGAACTCCATTCGAGGCTCGCCTCAGAGGCCCAGGCCGAGGGTGTCGCTGAGACATTCCGAGTTTCCGATGAGATTGCTTCATCCGAGCAGCCGCCGGAAACGTTGGCGCTTCTGACCATCCTCGCGCTTGGCAATCAGGATGTGATGGCAGGCAGAACTAATGCGGCCGCGGATATCATCGCTCGTCTTCGTGCCAAGGGATGACGCTACGATCTCACTGGAAGTCATTCACCCCTTCTGCCGCTCTGACCACCTCGTTGACGTGCTTCGAGCGCAGACGGTCGATCGGAGCCTCTTCATTAGTGTATAGACAGGGAGTGACCAGCCACTCCCACGCCTCTTCCGGTGAGGGAAAGAATGCGACAACTCGATTAAGCCCCTCAACCGGTTCTGATCCATCGAATTGCCGGACCGGGTAGGGGCCAGCGCAAGATCTGTGTCTGATTGAGCGCTTAGGTAGAACGCATTGGGAACTAATCAGGCGTGACTTGAAGCCTGATCCTCAATGTTAGGGGCCATCCCTTCGACGCGTATTGGCTAAACCGTTGGTCCGTCCGCCTAATCTTCTCTGTGCCGCGTGCTAAGCAGAGCCAATCGCTCCAGCCAATCCTCCGGGCAACTGCATCCTTCCTGGCAATGTTCCCACAGCGCTGTATGGCTACCCAGGCACCCGAACCAAATCGTATTGGGCTGTTCGTTAGCCCAACATGCCTGCTTGAGAGTACACGTTCCTGCTACGTACTCCCTTAGCGCTCAATCAGACACATGTGTAGACGCCCCTGGTAACGCAAGAAGAATCTTCGGGTTTGGTGCAGCGCGCGGGTCGGATGCGGACATGTGTGCGGCCTTTGATGCGGCTCACATGCCGCGGGCCCGAATGGGAGTACGCGGATCAGGTCCCAATCAGATCTACGCGCTCGAAGCGCTTGTGCCTAAGCTGGTTTGTCTGATCCCGTCTCGTTGACCGTTGCGCCATTCCTCTCCTTCGACCTTCCTACGCCCCAACAGCCTCACACCTGCGAATGCTCACGCACCCACAGCCGGAGCCCGATACACCTCACCTCTTGCCAGCAGAGCCCATACAATCCGGGCCATCTTGTTGGCGAGCGCCACACGCACCAGCATCGGTGGCTTGCGCGCCAGCATGCGCGAGAGCCACGACCCAGCGGGAACTCCGTTGCGGGCGGCTCCAAGCAAGACGCTGTTGGCCCCGATGATGAGCAGGCGGCGCAGCGTGCGTTCGCCCATCTTCGAGGTCGCCCCCAGCTTCTGCTTGCCACCAGTCGAATGCTGCAGCGGTGTGAGCCCGACCCAGGCGGCAAAGTCCCGGCCGCGTTTGAATGTCTCAGCCGGAGGGGCCAGCGCCGCCAGAGCCACGGCGGTGACCGGGCCGACACCCGGGATCGTCATCAGCCGCCGCGCCGTCTCATCCTCCTTGGCCCGCTGGGCGACCTCACGATCCAACCGGGCGATCTGCTCGTCCAGCCGATGGAGCGTCTCGATCAGCATCTGGAGGATCGGTCGGGCGAGCTCCGGGACCGGTTCGTCCGAGTTCTCGACAGCCTGCGCGAGTTTCGAAACGTGAGCTGGTCCTTTGGCGACCACGATCCCGAACTCGGCCAAGTGCCCCCGTAGGGCATTGATGATCTGGGTGCGCTGCTTGACCAAGAGATCGCGGGCGCGGAACACGAGGGCTGAGGCTTGAGCCCCGTCACTCTTGGGCGCCACGAAACGCATGGTCGGACGCTGGGCGGCCTCGCAGATCGCCTCGGCATCCGCCGCATCATTCTTCTGCCGCTTGACGAAAGGCTTCACGTAAGCGGGTGGGATCAGCCGGACGGCATGCCCGAGCCGGCTGATCTCGCGCGCCCAGTGGTGCGAGCTGGCGCAGGCCTCCATCGCCACCGTGCAGGGTGGCTGGGACGAGAAGAACGCGAGGACCTGGTGCCGCCGCAGCTTCTTGCGGAACAGAACCGCTCCCGATGCATCGGCTCCGTGAGCCTGGAACACGCTTTTCGCCAGATCCAGACCAATCGTGCTAACTTCTCCCATGGACGCCTCCCTTGAGTGGTGCAATCAACACCTCCACTCTGGCACATCAAGGCCGCTGGGGGGCGTCTACCCCATCAGATCTTGCGCTGGCCCCATCCCAACCCGCTCCGCCAGCCACCCCGGCCGTAGCGCCACGCCCGATCATGCACTAACATTGACCCTGGACCACCTCGTGGGTGGCTGGCCAGATGCCCTGCTGGACTCTGCGGGACTATCACGAAGATCCTGACTTCTCCAGCAAGTCTCCGCCCGGAGATCGCGGCAGGCAAGGGGCCGCTTTCCAACAAGCACTCATCGGCAATTCGGAGGAGAACATATGCTCAATGACAGCCCACAGACCAAGATCGAGAGCATTCTCGGCGAGTTGGAAAATACTCTTGCAGGCGGTGATATAGACGCCGCTGTGAACCTGTTTCAGGCGGATTGCTACTGGCGCGACCTCGTGACGTTCACCTGGAACCTCAAGACCATGGAAGGCCATGACCAGGTTCGCGACATGCTGAAGGCCCAACTGGCTTCTATCAAACCGGGCCGGTTCCGTCGGGACGAGAAGGAACCGGCCACTGAAACTGATGGAGTTACTGAGGGATGGTTCGAGTTCGAAACCGGCGTAGCGCGCGGCTATGGCCACGTGCGCCTCAAAAATGGCCGGATATGGACCTTGCTGACCACGATGACCGAGTTGAAGAGCCACGAGGAGCCCATGGGCGTGCTGCGCCCGATGGGTGCCGAACATGGCAGCGACGCCGGACGCCGGACGTGGAAAGAAAAGCGCGAGGCCGAAGCTGCCGAACTGGGCTTCTCCACCCAGCCCTATGTCGTCATCATCGGCGGAGGCCAGGGCGGCATTGCCCTCGGTGCCCGACTGCGGCAGCTGGGCGTGCCCACCATCATTGTTGAAAAGAACGAGCGGCCCGGCGACAGCTGGCGCAAGCGCTACAAGTCGCTCTGCCTGCACGATCCGGTCTGGTACGACCACCTGCCCTATATTCCCTTCCCCGAAAACTGGCCGGTCTTTTCGCCGAAAGACAAGATCGGCGACTGGCTTGAGATGTACACGAAGGTCATGGAGCTCAACTACTGGAGCTCGACCACCTGCAAATCCGCCAGCTATGACGAGGTTGCCGGAGAATGGACCGTACTGGTCGTACGCGACGGCCAGGAGATCGTGCTGAAGCCCCGGCAACTGGTGCTGGCCACAGGCATGTCCGGCAAGGCAAACGTCCCGCAATTTAAGGGCCAGGACATCTTCAAGGGCGAGCAGCAGCATTCCTCCCAGCACCCGGGGCCGGATGCCTACAAGGGACAGAAGGTCGTGGTCGTGGGCTCCAATAATTCCGCACATGATATCTGCGCGGCGCTTTGGGAGGGAGGTGCAGACGTCACCATGCTGCAGCGCTCTTCCACCCACATCGTCAAGTCCGACTCTTTGATGGAGGTCGGGCTCGGCGACCTCTATTCAGAGCGCGCGGTCGCCTCCGGCATGACAACACGAAAAGCCGATCTGATCTTCGCCTCCCTGCCCTATCGCATCCTGCACGAATTCCAGGTGCCGGTTTACAACAAGATCCGCGAGAAGGACGCCGCGTTCTATCAGCGGCTGAAAGATGCAGGCTTTATGCTCGACTTCGGTGACGACGAGTCCGGCCTGTTCATGAAGTATTTGCGGCGCGGCTCCGGCTACTACATTGACGTCGGTGCCTGCGACTTGGTTGCCGACGGGCGGATCAAGCTGGTTAGCGGCGTGGGCGTCAAGGAACTGACGGAGCGGTCGATTGTGCTCGAAGACGGGCGCGAACTGGACGCCGACCTCATCGTCTATGCGACCGGCTACGGCTCGATGAACGGTTGGGCGGCTGACCTGATTAGCCAGGACATCGCCGACAAAGTCGGCAAGTGCTGGGGGCTGGGCTCCAACACGACCAAGGACCCAGGTCCGTGGGAAGGCGAGCAGCGCAATATGTGGAAGCCGACGCAGCAGGAAGCGCTGTGGTTCCACGGCGGCAACCTGCATCAGTCCAGGCATTACTCGCAATATCTCTCCCTGCAACTCAAGGCGCGCAAGGAAGGGATCTCCACGCAGGTCTATGGATTGCAGGAGGTGCATCACACGTCCTGACGTCCAACCATTACAGGCCGGCGAGCTTCTCCACTCGCCAGCCTGCATGCCTGTATGCGACTATCGGCTAACTGATCAACGCGCGAAAGCAAGTGACGACGGAGGGAAATCGAACAACGCAAGATGCAAACCACCGTCGGAGGAGAGGATAAGGACACCGTCGAGCATGCGGACGACGTCCGGGCGGCATTGACGTCGAGCGATGCGGCGTCGCTCGGTGCGCCTGGCCCGGAACACGTAGACGGCGCCCGAGAACGGATCAGCGCCCATCGTCTCGCGCACGAGCGCGGCCAGCCCCTCCGCTCCCTTGCGGAAGTCCCGCGGTTTCGTCGCCACCGTCACCCGGATCGCGTCGGTCGGCCCGATCACGACGCGCCCTTCAAGGCGCCGATCACCGATGTCAGCTTGTATTTTTGGAGTGAGAAAATCGGGTTTTCAGCCGGGTTGGCCATGAATAGTGAGACAGACGGCCGGTCTGTTGTCTCAATTTAGATGTCAGTTCTAAAGCGATGCACTCTGCGCTACCGCTGCTGTCAGCTGACATCTTGGAATGAGAAAATCGGGCTTCTGGTCGGGTTGGACATCAATAGTGAGACAAACGGGCGGTCCATTGTCTCACTCTTAGTGCCAGTTCCAAGCGGTGTGCTCTCTGGTATCGCTAGCTCCACCCTTTAGATCAGCAGCCAGCGTTGTGCGGCAATTGTCTCAAAAGAAATGTCCAAAGCTCCTCATATTCTCAATTTAAACGCACATTCTCAAATTAGATGCTCAAAGCTAAATGCTTGAAAACGCTCACCACGACGTCTCACACCAAGATGTCAACGGACAACTGGCCCCAGACCACGGCGCCATTTAATGGCCCTTGCCTCCAGAGGCAGCCGTGTCTCGGTCTTCCGCTTGAAGCAGTCCCGAGGCCTCTAAAGAACGAGCGAGAGCAGTCACTGGATCATAATTGCTGGAGGTATCAGTCTCTTCATCTAAAGGATCTGTCCGCCTGCTTCTCCTTGCGCTAGGCGCCCAATCATCAGGCCCGCGAGCCGCCCTAGGATTGGCAATTTCATCGGGTGTGAGCACATCCAGAAGGGCGTCTAGCTGCACGCCTGAGAGTGAAACGTCTATGGCGGGTGGAAGCCCATCCAGAGCAATAGCGCGTCGGGTGTAAGCAGGGTCGCCAGTCACCTCCGCGCCAAGCCACATCAGAGGCTCGAAGGCATCGGCCTGCAACCGGTCACTAAACATGACCACAGCAAGATCTAAGGAGCCGGGTGCTACAATTCGGTCAAGGCGAACCTCCTGGTCAGCCTGGATGCACAAGGTGATTTGCTCATACGAGATCTGCCCAGAGCAAAGATCGAGCAGCGCCTCGGCGTGCTGGCGCGGAATCTCCGCGGGGTCTTCGTTTGGTTCTACCGCAGAGTTAGCCCCAACAACGATAAGGTAGCATTGGTGCGCCTCGAGTCGAACCAAGTGTTGTCGCTCAGGATGATCCGAGAAATAGCCGTCAGTCACTTGCCGAACGATGCCTGCCTCCCGTTGTATCAGGCGAGCGAGAGATGGAGCGATCAGAAATTGACGAGAAATCTGCATAAAAGCGCCTTTGCAATAAGCTTAGCTGTAACTGAGATAACACTTTAACTACCGAGCAACGCAAAACCCTGTCTGTCAAATCTTTAGCGGCGCGATGGCCTGCTGAAATTCACGGCACAAACGAAAAGGCCCCGGATTTCTCCAGGGCCATTCCATTGGAATGATGGAAGCAGGACTTAGAAGTCCATGCCGCCCATACCACCACCCATGCCGCCGCCAGGCATCGCCGGAGCGCTCTCGCGCTTGGGAGCCTCGGCCACCATGGCCTCAGTGGTGACCAGCAGGCCAGCCACAGACGCTGCGTTCTGGAGAGCCGTGCGCACGACCTTGGCCGGATCGACGATGCCGGCCTGGAGCATGTCCACGAACTCTTCCGTCTGGGCGTTGAAGCCGTAGGTGTCGGACTTCGTGTTGTCGGTGATCTTGCCGACAACCGTGGAGCCCTCAACGCCGGCGTTCTCGGCGATCTGACGGATCGGAGCCTCGAGCGCGCGCAGAACGATGTTGATGCCGGACTTCACGTCCGGATTGTCGCTGGTGAGCTTGGCAACCGCAGCCTTGGCGCGCAGCAGAGCCGTGCCGCCGCCGGGAACGATGCCCTCTTCCACCGCCGCGCGGGTGGCGTGCATGGCGTCATCCACGCGGTCCTTCTTCTCCCTGACCTCGATCTCGGTCGCGCCGCCGACGCGGATCACCGCGACGCCGCCTGCGAGCTTGGCCAAGCGCTCCTGGAGCTTCTCACGGTCGTAGTCCGAGGTGGTCTCCTCGATCTGCGCCTTGATCTGCTGAACACGAGCTTCAATCGCGTCCTTGGCACCGGCGCCATCAATGATCGTGGTGCTCTCCTTGTCGATGCGAATACGTTTGGCACGGCCGAGCATGTCGAGGGTGACATTCTCGAGCTTGATGCCGAGGTCCTCAGAAATCGTCTGGCCGGCGGTGAGAATCGCGATGTCCTCGAGCATGGCCTTGCGGCGGTCGCCGAAGCCGGGAGCCTTCACGGCAGCGATCTTGAGGCCGCCACGCAGCTTGTTGACCACGAGGGTGGCGAGAGCCTCGCCCTCGATGTCTTCCGCCACGATCAGCAGCGGCTTGCTGGTCTGCACCACGGCTTCGAGGATCGGCAGTAGCGACTGCAAAGAGGAGAGCTTCTTCTCGTGGATGAGGATGTAGGGATCCTCGAGCTCCGCAATCATCTTCTCGGCGTTGGTGATGAAGTATGGCGAGAGGTAGCCGCGGTCGAACTGCATGCCTTCCACGACATCGAGCTCGGTCTCGGCGGTCTTGGCCTCCTCGACGGTGATGACACCCTCGTTGCCGACCTTCTGCATCGCCTGGGCGATCATCTCGCCGATGGAGGCATCACCATTGGCCGAGATGGTGCCGACCTGAGCGATCTCCTCAGATGAAGCCACCTTCTTGGCGCGGGACTGGATGTCCTTCACGGCTTCAGCAACAGCCATGTCGATGCCGCGCTTGAGGTCCATCGGGTTCATGCCGGCGGCAACCGCCTTGGCGCCCTCGCGGACGATGGCCTGAGCCAGAACCGTCGCGGTGGTGGTGCCGTCACCGGCCACATCGCTCGCCTTCGAGGCCACTTCGCGCACCATCTGGGCGCCCATGTTCTCGAACTTGTCGGAAAGCTCGATCTCCTTGGCGACGGTGACGCCGTCCTTGGTGATGCGCGGAGCGCCGTAGCTCTTTTCCAGCACCACGTTGCGGCCCTTGGGGCCAAGCGTGACCTTTACGGCGTTGGCCAGAATATCGACACCGCGCAGCATCCGATCGCGTGCATCGGTGGAGAATTTTACGTCTTTGGCAGCCATGAGCTGAACTCCTGTTATTTGTTATCTGTTCGGGCTGGGCTGTTTAAGCTGCCTTCTGAGCCGCGGCGGACTGTTCGATCACGCCCATGATGTCGGATTCCTTCATGATCAGGAGATCCTGGCCATCGATACGCACCTCGGTGCCGGACCACTTGCCGAAGAGCACGCGGTCGCCGGCCTTCACGTCGAGGGCGACGACCTTGCCGCTCTCGTCACGGGCGCCGGGGCCGACGGCGACGATTTCGCCCTCTTGCGGCTTCTCCTTGGCGGTGTCCGGGATGATGATGCCGCCGGCCGTCTTCTCTTCGGCTTCGATGCGGCGGACGACGACGCGGTCGTGCAGCGGACGGAACTTCATGGGTGTGCCTCCTCGTTCTAGAATTGGGGGCACTCGTCTGCGCCGAGCAGCACGTTTAGCACTCGACGCATGGGAGTGCTAACGCGAGTTGATACCTCAATGCTCCTGGCGAGGCAAGCTCATCCCTTGGTGGAAAGGCTGAGCTTAGGGCGAACATCACCCCTGTGTGCGGCGTTGACCTAAGGTAGCGGCCGACCGGCCGCCTGGGCAGCGAGGTTCGGCCGTGTTGAGTTTCGAGAGCGTCGAAGAGGTCTGCGAGAGCAAAAGCATCACCCTTGTCCTTCATCCCGCCATCCGTCGCGCCGTCAGGGGCTATGAGGAGAGCTTCTACATTGGCCTGCGCTGCTTTCTGAAGGGGGAAACAGATGGGCTTTACTTTTTGCCTCTAGAATGCGGCAGCTATGAGCGGCTGCGATTTTCACAGCGCCAATCCGCGGGAGGGCACCCAATCTTGAGGGTTGACCCTGTCGCCGCAGAGGGGCTCCAACGGATCAAAGGAGGCTGAACGCCATACGTCTCGAAGTTACGTCTAAGGCATCTTCTCAGCTCGAACATCACTCTGCGGCAGCCCGCATAAGGTGTGAAGCGGCACCGAAGGTTGGCTCTGACTCAATTCTGATGCAGGCGAGTGCATGTCTGGCGCTGTTTTCCAAGAGGAGTCAGCGCGATGGATCAGTCACTTCGCCCGTCCAGCCTTGTCCCCGAGGGATTTCTTGTTGAGCGGACGACTCTTGAGCCTGATCGGGTCGTTGTATGGGTTCGATCACGGCAGCTCGACTGTGCATGCCCGGCGTGCGGTGTTCTCTCGCGGCGAGTTCACAGCCGATATCTTCGCCGAGCGGCCGATCTGCCGCTTTCCGGGCGCCGCGTTGATTTGCGGGTGATGGTCCGGCGCTTTCGCTGTGACGCGGTTTTGTGTGGGCGACAGGTGTTCTCGGAACGGTTCGCCAATGGCGTTCTCCCGCCATTGGCCCGGCGCACTGGCCGCCTGGAGCACATCGTCCATCATCTTGGACTGGCCTTGGGTGGCCGCCCCGCGGCCAGTTTTGCCGAACGCCTGATGCTGCCCGTCAGCAATGACACACTGCTGCGAGTTGTGAGACGGCGGGCGCAACAGCCGGTCGACCCTCTCGCGGTGATCGGCATCGACGACTTCGCTTGGAGGCGCAATCATCGCTACGGCACCATCGTATGCGATCTGGAGCGCCGTCGTCCCGTGGTGCTGCTGCCAGACCGCGAGCCGGCAACGGCTCAGGCTTGGCTGCGAGATCATCCTTCTATTGTCACGATTGCCCGTGACCGTGGCGGCGGATACGGCGAGGCTGCGGCGAAGGCTCTGCCTCACGCCATCCAAATCGCGGATCGCTGGCACCTGATGGAGAATGCGAGCCGCGCCTTCCTCGATGCGGTGCGCAAGTCCATGCGCCAGATCCGTTCCGTCATCGGCGCGACAGTGATCGATCCCGAACTGTTGACCGCGGCCGAGCGGATTCAGTACGAAGGCTATCTCCGACGCGAGGAAACCAACATGGCTATCCTCGCCTTGGCCCAGCACAGCGTACCGATCAAGCAGATCGTCCGGGAGACCGGGCATAGCCGCAAGCTGGTGCGGCAGGTTATTCGCGGTGAGCGGACGGATGTCTTTCGCATGCGGCAAAGCTCGCTGGAGCCGCACCTGCCCTGGCTCGATGGTCAGTGGGATGCCGGAGCGCGCAATGCTACGGACCTCTGGCGTCGTCTGAAGCAACGAGGCTTCCGTGGCTCCTTGCGCGTCATCGGTGAGTGGGCCACCCGTCGCAGGCGCGCCGAAAAAGCGGATACTGAGGCCCTTCACCGCATTCCCTCCGCCCGCACCATCGCGCGGCTGATGACAACCGGGAGGGATCTTCTATCGAAATCTGAAACCGTCACGATCGCTGCCATCGAGACTGGCGTACTGCCCCTCGTCGAAGCCCGAACGCTGATCATCGAGTTCCAGTCCATGATCCGGAACAAGGCCCCGGCTGGCCTGAAGAACTGGCTTGAGCGCGCCAGCCAGAGCCTCGTCGTTTCCTTTGCCCGCGGTGTGACCAATGACGAAGCTGCCGTGCGCGCAGCCATGACATTGTCTTGGTCAAACGGCCAGACTGAAGGCCAGATTACCAAACTCAAACTGGTCAAGCGCCAGATGTACGGTCGCGGAAAGTTAGACTTGCTTCAGGCGCGCCTCATCGGAGCAATCTGAAGGACCCCTGCATCAAGAATGCGTCAGACCCAGCATTCGAAGCTGATTTACAGTTTACGGGACCGGGTCAAAAAGAGCGCCTCGGTCTCGAACCGAGGCGCTAAGTCAGGGAGACCAGAAGGAACCCCTTAGCTTTAGCTCCTTCATCGGCGGTTGACTGTGAGCCCGGTCACACAAGGCTTGTGTGGTGTCGGTCACGGAAGGACGGGCTGTTTCGAGCGATCCTTGCGATCAATCGCAGGAGGTCACCATGACGCGATCCTCAAAACGCCAGGCCAGACGCTGGGTCATCCAAGAGCTGACACGCTGCCTGGAGCAGCGCAGCCAACCTTTCCCCTCAATCAAGCCGGCTGCGGATTGATCATGTTGCACGCAAGGGCACGGGCGACATCCCACGTCATGGACAGCGAGATTGAGGCCAAGGCGAAGGCCCTCTGCGCCGATGCCGGCCTCGACCCGGGTGAGACCGTGATGCACGCATACGGCGATGACTTCACCGTCCTGGAATGGCAGTACCGGTGGACGTCCAACACGGCGATCTCCGGCCAGCCGGTGATCAGCCCGATGTGGAGGCTGTACCGCGCCCGCGCGGTCATCGAGCTGTCGCGCCTGCCGAAGGCAGTCGAGATCGGCGGTAACGTCATCCCATTCAGGAGGTGCAACAGTTAGCTTGGAACAGGCTAGACGTCACGACGGTGCCCGTCGCGGCACGGCAAGGGTTCACTCTCCGCTAACGACGGACTCCGCTCAGCACAGAGATCAGCTCAGAGAGTTACTTGGTCAGTCTTGACGGTCAGGTAAAGGCTTAGTTAAGGGCGCTTTTGTCAGCCGAAGGAACAAGAGAAAGCTTAGCTGATGTATTTTATATTCAGTATCAGGCATTTATTGGCTCAATCTTAGGCCTATATACTGGCATTATCCTAAATATCCTAGTATTGCTTTTCTGTTTCGGCCGTGGATGATTGAGGCAATAGCTGTGTGTTCTTTCGCGACGAGGAGCCCATGAGGCCCTGCTACGTCTTTCAGTCCGAGGCAGACCCGAATCTATATGGCTTCACTGGCAGTTCTGCAGGCGAAAAGCTTCCGGCTGCGAGTGGGCCTTGGACGGTTGTGCGACAGCTCAGCCTAGACGAGCAGTGGACCTTCAGCGTAGGCCGAGCCATCGTTTCAGCCGGAATACTGAAGAATGGCTTCTTTTTGTGGGAGGCAAGCAACGAGGCAGCCTCATTACATCCGGTGATCGGGAGCGATCGTGTTGAAGGCACGGCGGTGTACAACCAACAGGGCCGGCAGATCGGCACGATCAAGCGGCTGCTGATCGAGAAAGTCAGTGGACGCGTCCTGTCTGTGGACGTGACCTTTGGCGGCTTTCTCGGCATTGGTGTTCACCATCGCACGGTCCCATGGGATAAGCTTTCCTATGCCAGAGACCTTGAGGGCTACCGCACTGACATCACCAAGGAGCAGGTGCAAGGCGCACCATCGTTCTGCATTGAGGGTGACGATGAGTTGTGGCCTGACCGCAAGCGTCAGCAGGAGATGAGAGACTACTGGCATGATTATCCAAGAGGCCCGATTTAACCTCTAGCGGGAGCCGTTCCTTGATAAATCTTCAAGTTCCTAGGGGTTTAGCGAACCGGACGCACAGGAATGGCGTTATCTTTCGTGCCTAGCGGTCTTAACTCCCTTTGGCATAGCTAGGCAGCAACTCCTGACCGAGTGGGAGCCTCAGGCCGCTAACTCCTGGGGCTCTTTGGTTTGCTACAGGGTGATGCTCACAGGCGGCGTTAAGGGGTCGGATGTGGGCAACCTTCCCGCCTGAAATCGCCGCCTGTGATGTGAGCGGAGCGGCAAGAAAGACACACTCAGAGACGATAAGGGGACGCACAAGCCAATCCTACTCGAAACCCTCATTACATCCGTTGACTTCAGAAGCGGCTGGGTTAGGTGACGGTCAATTATACTATTATAAAATCGATTGCCGGGGCAGAACCGTGGTCAAGCAGCTTTTTCATTTCGCTGTTGCGCGTCATTTCTCGATTGAGCTTGGACTTGCAGCGACAGCCATCACAGCAGCAAGTGTCGCGCTGACCATCTGTGCGCAGCTGCCCTAGCGGCAGGTTGCACGCCGTCAGCAGCTTCAAGTCCTCCGAGCCGTCCTTGGCCTTGGCCACATCTCCATCACCACGACGCGCTTGACGCCCGTCACCAAGTCCATGGCGCCGCCCATGCCTTTCACCATCGTGCCC
Source organism: Microvirga ossetica (assembly GCF_002741015.1). Classification (NCBI taxonomy): domain Bacteria; kingdom Pseudomonadati; phylum Pseudomonadota; class Alphaproteobacteria; order Hyphomicrobiales; family Methylobacteriaceae; genus Microvirga; species Microvirga ossetica. The sequence goes on from NZ_CP016619.1 coordinate 839,240, forward strand.
AGGATCATCCAGTTGGCGAGATCGCCGTTCTCGGCCACCTGCATGGCCCTAAGAGGCGTTGTTGCATTAACATGAAAAGGGCGTAACGAACCCTGTCGAACGGGTCACTCAGGCTGCAAGACCGAAGAGCCGCTTCACAAGACGGATTTCGCCCGTCGGGCCGGGTTGTTGTAGGATGCAGTGGCAGCGACGGATCATCCGCATGACCTCGAGCCTTTAATGGTAGAGAAGGCTGTTGCCATCCTCTGGAAGCCGCGGGTCGGCCGGATCACACGCTTGAGCGCGCCGTGCTCCGCCTCGATGACATTGTTGAGATATTTCGACGTCCGATGCTCGACATTTTTCGACAGCAGCTCTTCGCTTTGTAAGCGTCGAATGGCCTTCGGATAGGAAGCGAGTTTGTCGGGGCGACGAACTCCATGTCGTCAGTGAGGTCATGAAGATCATTCCGTCCCGCTCCAAGCCGGACCGGGGCATTGTGGTGTTGCGGAGCGAGACCCGGAACCAGCATGGCGAAGTCGTTCAGGTGCTTGTGTCGAAGCTTGTGGTTCCGCGCAGCCCGTCCACCTTCTCTCACTGAGAGCCACCTGATCGGATGGCGGGTCAACAATCGTGGACCACTTGGAACCGCCGGAGCCGGGGCATCACATTGATGAGTTTACGCGCCCCTTCTGTCCCTCGCGCGAATGCCAGACTGTGCATGGTTATTGGCTCAGGCCGGCGGACTTATGACCGGGACGGCAGCCGTTCAGGAACAGGCGTGCGCACATCCTGGCTCGGGCCGCGATCTCGTCCGCATCGGGCGCGCGGCGTTGGCCCAGCATCACGGCGCGTTGCGGCTCCATGGCCACCATCCCGCGCAGCATGTCAGCCGCGACACGAGGATCATCGAGAGCGATCACTCCCGCGTCGCATTGCCGCCGCAGCCAGCCCTCAATGGCTTCCCTGGTGTGCCTGAAAGCCCCCTCGGAGAAGGCTGCCCCGAGTTCGGGAAAGCGGTCGCTCTCACTGGTGACGAGCCGAGTGAGAGCAATGACTTCCTCGTCGAGCGCCAGGTTGCCATACGCGCCCAGAATGCGCTCAAGCGCTGCCTCAAGATCGAGGGCTCCGACAAGCGTCTCGTCAATCGCCAGCATGAATCGGCCAATCAGCTATGACGGAATTTAGGTGATGGGGCCGGTCAGGCGGCGCTGTGTGTTGACACCGTTGTGATCTCGGTGCCGTCTTGGAATCTGACACCGGCGATTACCTTCGGCAACTGGTTTTCACCCATCAATCTCCGCCAGGTTTTCGAAGCCGCCATGATGAGCTTGAACACCATCAGCCGAGCGGTGGTTGGCGACAGCGAGCCCTTGGTGCGCACGGTCCTGTGCCGGACTGTCGCGAACACACTCTCGATCGGGTTTGTGGTCCGCAGATGGATCCAGTGCTCAGCCGGCCAGTCGAAGAAGGCCAGCAATGCTCGCTGATCCTTGCGCAGGCACTCCACCGCCTTGGGATAGCGCGCCTGGTAGGCGTCGGCGAACAGATCAACGGCCACCTCAGCCTGGGCGCGGGTGGGCGCGAGATAGATCTCCCGCAGGGCCGTCTTCATGCCGGGCTGCACGGACTTGGGCACTTTGTTGAGCACGTTGGCGGTCTTGTGCAGCCAACAGCGCTGATGGTGGGTGCCGGGGAAGAGCTCATCAAGCGCCTTCCAGAAGCCGAGAGCTCCATCTCCAACCACAATCCGGGGCGGGATCGACAAGCCCCGCCGCTTGATCTCGACAAGCAGTTCTCTCCAGCTTTGGGCGCTCTCACGCACGCCGGCCTGGAAGCCGACCAGCTCCTTCTTGCCCTCCGGGGTGGCGCCGATCAGCACCAAGATGCACTCCGCCTGGTCCTCCATCCGGGCCTGCAGGTAGACCCCGTCGGCCCAAACGTAGACGTAGTGACGCGCTGAGAGATCGCGCGCCTGCCAGAGCTCGTATTCGCCCTGCCATTCGCTGGTGAGCCGGGTGACCACCGAGGGCGAGAGGTTGGGCGCATCCCTGCCGAGCAGGGCTGAGAGCGCCTCCTGGAAGTCGCCGGTCGAGAGCCCGCGCAGGTACAGGATCGGCAGCAGCGCATCCAAGCTCTTCGTCCGCCGAGCCCATTTCGGCAGGATCGCCGAGGTAAAGCGGATCCTGTCCTCGCCGCTGGCGTCTCGGTCGCGGATCTTGACCCGGCTGACCTCCACCGGGCCGATGCCGGTCTGGATCGTGCGCTCGGGGCCATGCCGTGCCGGACCAGGCGCTCGCGGCCGTCCGGCAGCTTCAGATCGCGCATGCTGGCGAGAAAGGCCTCAGCCTCGATCTCGATGGCCTGGGCCAGCAGCTTGCGGGCCCCGACTCGGAGAATATCCGTCAGGGGATCGTCAATCGTATCGGGCTGACGAAGGCGGACAATGGTGGTGGTCTCGGTCATGGCGTATCGCTCTCTCGAAGAGGTTCTGGCAGGCTCGACACCCGCCTCGATACGCCGCCCTTCTCACACTGTCATCACCCAGTTTCCGCCATAGCTCCTATCCTGGAAAAGGTCGCCGGTGCGCAACAAGCGTTAGAGTCACAACACTAGGATTCTTGTGTCGGTCGCGCCTGGCGCGATCGGAACGCGCAACAGATTGGGCTGCCTCATTCCTCTGATCCCATACTCGGAGAGCCACAGTGCTGATCCCGAAGAGAAGCAAGGGCCCGCGAGTGACGTCAAACATCGGGAATGTGGAAGACCTGAAAGCGCTTGACCTCAAACCACCGAATAGAGAAGAGCCCTCCTGATTAGCCTTTAATGGCTTTCACGTGGCACCGCCGCTCCGCGGCACCCCACAAGGAAGTCGAGATCTGCCCCACGATCTGCTTGAAGTACCCGCTCTACGTAAAGGCTCTGGTAGCCTCCGGCCATCTGTGGCACCGCTGGCGTCCATGTCGACTGCCGTTGCGACAGCTCTTCATTTGACACGTCCAAATGGAGTCGACGTGCCTCGACATCTAGTTCAATTATGTCACCGTCACGCACGAGTGCGAGGGGACCTCCAGCCGCTGCTTCGGGAGCGACATGTAGCACAACTGTACCAAACGCAGTCCCTGACATACGCGCATCAGAGATGCGCACCATATCGCGCACGCCGCGCTCAAGGAGTTTTTGTGGCAAAGCCATATTACCAACTTCAGCCATCCCCGGATAGCCTTTAGGACCACAGTTCTGCAGTACCATGACTGAGGTCTCATCAATTTCCAGGCTCGGGTCATCTACGCGAGCCTTATAGTGCTCTATGGAATGAAAGACCACGGCACGTCCGCGATGGCGCATTAGGTGCGGGGATGCAGCGGACGGCTTAATTATGGCGCCATTCGGTGCAAGATTTCCGCGCAGGACGGCAATACCGCCGTGCCGCACCAGTGCTTCCGAACGTGGCCTGATCACATCTGGATTGTGATTCTCCACATCCGCTATGTTCTCGCCGACTGTCTGTCCGGTGACTGTTAAAGCGTCCAGGTCGAGTAAATCCGAGAGTTCCTTCATAGTTGCAGGAACTCCACCTGCATAACAAAAGTCCTCCATAAGATAACGGCCTGACGGCATCAAATTCACAATTGTTGGCACATCGCGTCCCAACGTATCCCAATCATCAATAGATAGGTCCGTCCCAATACGTCCTGCGATGGCAAGAAGGTGAACAACTGCGTTCGTTGAGCCGCCAATCGCGCCATTCATGCGGATCGCATTCGCAAAAGCCTTCCTCGTGAGGATTTGCGACAATCTTAGATCCTCTCGCACCATTCCGACGATGCGACGTCCGGTAAGGCGCGCTAGACGTGCCCGGTGGGCATCGACCGCAGGATAAGCTGCATTCCCTGGAAGCGTAACTCCCAGGGCTTCAGCCATTGAGGCCATCGTGGAGGCAGTACCCATGGTCATGCAATGACCTGGGGAGCGAGACATAGCACTTTCGGCGGCCATGAAGTTGGCACGGCTCATAACCCCCGCTCGCACGTCCTCGGAGAACCTCCAGACATCAGTGCCAGAACCGATATCACGTCCTTTGAACTTCCCGTTCAACATTGGGCCACCGGATATCAGAATCGTCGGCAGATCGCATGAGCCAGCTCCCATCAGGAGAGACGGAGTAGTCTTGTCACACCCTGCCATCAAAACGACACCATCAATTGGGTTGCCACGGATGGCCTCTTCTACGTCCATTGAGGCAAGGTTCCGAAAGAGCATCGCTGTGGGTCGAAGGTTCGACTCACCGCAGGAGAACACTGGAAACTCTAGCGGGAGTCCGCCGGCTTCGAGGACACCGGCTTTCACGTGTTCCACCAGCCCTCGGAAATGAGCATTGCATGGCGTGAGTTCTGAAAAGGTATTGCAGATCCCAATGACCGGGCGACCATCAAACGCATCGTCTGGCAGGCCGTTGTTCTTCATCCAGCTGCGATGAATGAAAGAGTCCTTGTCCGTACCTCCGAACCAATGCTGGGACCGTAGTTTCTTTGCCATCCTAGAAGCCTTCTTAAACGTGAACTCTCATCGGCGTGACCCGTCCGTCAACTTGATAGAGTCATCCTGGAATGTACGGTATGTTGAAGGGGTAAGCTCAAGAGCTTCTGAAAGAAAGCGATGAGATCCTGGCGCCGCAGCTTCTTGCGCAGGACCGGCTCCTCGGCGGCGTTCACGCCGCGCAGCTGAAAGACATGTTTTGACCTATCCATTCCGATGCGAATAATCTGGTTCATGGACGGTCTCCTGGGTCTGAGATCTGCAACGACCTCATTCTGGCACCGCGATGCCGTAAAGGGGCCATCTATCCCAACACTTGTCCCGACTATCAGGAGCCTCCTGAGAATCCAGTTGGCAAAGCTCTGGCAGAACTTCAAGCGCTCACTGTCGCACGGTTGACATCGATACCTCTGGCGGCGAGCACCTCTTTCATCATGCTTAGGCTCGGCGGAAACCGAAAATATAACCAGACGGCATAGCTGATCACTTCAACCGGAGAGCGGCGGGCGTACCCAGTGTGACGGGCCGGACACATTCTCCGACCATGCGTCCTACGCGGTCACCCTTGGGTTAACCTGGCGTTGCCCTTTCAAGTCGCTTGAGATTATCAAGTAACCGCCTCATCTCCGATAGGCCGAACTCCGTTGGGGTTACTGCCGGCGCACGATCGAATACCTCTGCGAGTTCCAATCGCTCAGCCATAAACCGCTTGCCGTAGCACAGCAATGAGGGGATTGACCTGATCATGTAGACAATGAGCGGGAGAAGTTCCTTGTGAAGACGCTCGGCCTCCGCAAGCGCCTCCGGCGAACCCTCACGGAATAACTCGTAGATCCTCACCTGAATGGGGAGGCAATCAGGCGCGGGAATGAGTCCGGCCGCTCCAGCCCGCAGGTTCGAAAGATACTCAATCCCGCCATGCCCCGCAAAGACGGCAAGCCGCCCGTCCGTTCCCGCAATCAGGCGCTCCGTTTCAACTGCTGTTCCCTCGCCCTTGAGAACCGTGATGTTGGCGTGCTGCCGATGCAGCGACACCATGCCGTCCACGGAAAGCCAGACATCAAGGTTGAAGGGATTGTGCTGGATCGCGACTGGGCAGTCCAGTGCGTCAGCAACGCTCCCGAAGAACCGGATCAGCTCCGGCTCCCCGCCACCCCGTGCGGGAGGTGGCTGCAGGATGACCCAGTCCGCACCTGCAGCTCGAGCTTCCCGCGCGAAGGCGATCTGACCCGCGATCGAAGGCTCGCCAACCGTCACTGCGAAAGGAACACGCCCTTGATTGAGTGCGCCTACGAGTTCCACGAGCTCCATGCGCTCGCGCACATCCATCTTGTTGACCTCGGTCACCAGGCCCAACGCCATCAGTCCGTGCGCGCCGGCACCGATGCAATGTTCGACCTGACGCCGCATGGCCTCTGTATCGAGCCGGCCATTGCTGTCGAAGAAGGCGTACAGAACGGGATACACCCCGTGAAACGCATGCTGACCCAAGGCTTCCTCCATTCTACAAAGGTATGATGTTAAACATCAGATGTTTGTTGCGGTGACCATCGTAGCGTGTCAGGATCCTGTCAAGCCCACCTCAGATGGGCTGGTTCAGGAGGAAAGAATGACATCCCTCGCGGATCGACTGCAGGAGTGCTACTCGGGCGCCGTCTATGATGTCATGCGCGATCTCGGCATGACGCCGCGGGTGCTGCCACGTAACCTCCTCGGTCTCACCAAGGACATGAAAGCAGCCGGCCCGGTCTTCACCGTACGCGGACGTCCGGACACGACGGTGAGCGCCCATGAATCCCTTTTGGCCTGGACAGGCCTGCTGTCAAAGGCTCCTGCCGGCCACGTCGTCGTGTGCCAACCGCAGGATGACGTTCGCGCGCTGATGGGGGAACTATCGGCCGAGACCCTGAAGCTTCGGGGTGTTCGCGGCTATATCGTTGATGGCGGTTGCCGGGATACGGGCTTCATCGAGGCGGAAGGCTTTCCAGTCTTCTGCCGCTACGCGACGCCCGTGGACATCGTGGCGGGGTGGATTCCCGAGGCATTCGACGAGCCGGTGACCATCGGCAACGTCGTGATCGGGGCCGGCGATTACATCCTGGCGGACCGGGACGGCATCGTCGTGATCCCGAGAGATGATGCGGAAAGCATCATTGCCAAAACCGAGGAAGTGATCCGTACGGAGTCCGCTCTGCGTCAGGCCATCCGCAACGGACAGGATCCGCAGCAGGCTTATCTCCAATACGGAAAGTTCTGACACGGCGATGCGGCAGGGTTCCAAGCCGGGGAAGATCGGCGCGGTGGTATCGGGCCTAGGGTCCGAGATCGTGCGCGGCACCTTTCTGCCCGGGCAGGCCCTTCCGCCCGAGCATGAGCTGGAGGCGCGATTCGGGGCCAGCCGCGGTGTCGTGCGGGAGGCGATCAAGATGCTGGCCGCGAAGGGGCTGGTCAGCGTCCGGCCGCGGTTCGGGACCCATGTCAAGCCCCGCCATGATTGGAGCCTGCTTGATCAGGAGCTCCTTGGATGGCTTGCTGGGGACGAGGGCCTCGATCGAGCCCTGCTTCTGGCCTTCGAGGAGACGCGGGCCATTATCGAACCCGCCGCCGCGGCACTCGCCGCGCAGCGAGCCGAACCCGACGACTTGAATCGGATCATGGCTGCGCTTGAGGCCATGGAACGCGGGCAGACCGACCCGAACGCTGCCATCGCGGCCGATAAGGATTTCCACCTGTCGATCTTGGAGGCAACCCACAATCCAGTCCTGCGAAGCTTTCGCGGCGCCATCGAGGCCATTCTAAGTGCCGTGTTCGATGTGGCCGTTGAGGCGTTCAGTGGAAACCTGGAGAACCATGCCGCCGTCGCACACGCGATCGTGCGAGGCAATGCCGGCGAAGCCCAACGGGCCATGGAGCGGGTCCTGGGCTACACGTTCCATCACCTTTCCATCGAGCCCAGTGAGACGTCCAAGAGCAAAAAAGCATCTCGGAAAAGTGAAACCCCAAGAAAACCAAGGGAGAAGCGCCATGAAGCTAAAGAAAGTACTCGCCCTCGCAGCGCTGGCCGCCGTGGCAAGCCTGCCCGCTCAAGCGGCATGGCCTGAGCGACCGATTACGCTGATCGTCCCATGGGCCGCCGGCGGCGGAACCGATGCCGTCGCTCGCATGCTCGCCGCAGGGCTGGAGAAGGAGCTGGGAAAGCCAGTCAATGTGGTCAACCGCACCGGCGGGGGCGGCGTGGTCGGCCATACGGAGATCGTCAACGCAAAGCCAGATGGCTACACCATCGGCCTCGCGACGGCCGAGGTGACCACCTATTACTGGTCCAACACGGCTCCGTTTACCTATGAACAGCTGACGCCGATTGCGCTCGTCAACTTCGACGCCTCCGCCTTCAACGTTTCCGCCTCCAGCTCCTGGCAGGATCTCAAAGGAGCGCTGGAGGACATTCGCAAGCAGCCTGTCGGGCATTACAAGCTCTCGGGCATGGCCGCGGGCGCAGCCTATCACCTCGCCTTCGCGGGCCTGCTGAAGCTCGAAGGCATCAACCCCAAAAGCGTGACTGTCGTGCCGAGCCAGGGCGCGGCTCCCGGTTTCCAGGAACTGGCCTCTGGGGGCGTCCAGATCGTCCCGTCCTCGCTGCCGGAAGGCAAGCCGATGATCGATGCCGGGCGGGTGAAGTCGCTCGCGGTCCTTGCCAAGGAGAAGATCGCGGCGTTCCCAAATGTGCCGACCGTCAAGGAAGCCATCGGCAAGGATTATTCGGGCGGAACATGGCGCGGCATCGCGGCGCCGGCCGGCCTTCCGCCGGAAGTAACGGCACGTTTGGTAGCCGCGGTTGAAAAGGTCGCGACCGGGCCCGAGTACAAGGCCTTCCTCAATGAGCGCGGCTTTGGCTACGCTTTCGAGAAGGGCGACGCCTTCCGGACATTCCTGGCGCAGCAGCACAAGAACAATGGCGAGGTGATGGCTGATCTTGGCCTGAAGCTACGCCAATAAGCATCGGCGCCTGACGCAAGCACGGTCACGACGGCTTTGAACACCGATGCGGGCAGCGACCAGCCGGTCGATCGGATCGTTGCCCGCATGAACGTCAAGGAGAGCGCTCCATGAAGATCAACGACGTAACGGGCGGAGCCCTGTTCCTGATCCTGGCTTTAGCGCTGGGATTGGGAGCCTGGAACCTCCCGAACCCGGGCGAGCAGATCTTCGGTCCCTCGACCTTTCCACTCGTCATCGCGAGCCTACTCGCCCTGTGCTCAATCCTCCTTTTGGCCGGCGGATTGCGATCCGCCAGCCACGCGCCACTGTTCGCATGGTCCGACTGGGTCCGCCATCCATGGCTCGTCGCCCGGTTCCTGCTCGTGCCGGCGGCGGTGTTCGCGTACGTGACCCTCGTAGAGCTGCTCGGCTTCCTGCCAACGGCAGCAGCAATCCTATTCGTCCTCTTCCTGTCGGGTCATGTGCAGGTCGTCCGGGCGGCCTTCCTATCCATCTGCGTCGCGCTTCTCGTCCACACGATCTTCTACGTGGGCCTCAGCGTACAACTTCCCTGGGGGATCATGGACCCCGTGCGGTGGTGATGTTTCATGCTTGATGCTTACCTGACAGCCTTCGGAATGGTGTTCGAGCCTTACGTGCTCGCGGTGATTGTCGCCTCGGCTGTCTACGGCCTCGTCGTGGGCTGCATTCCCGGCCTCTCGGCCACCATGGCGACGGCCCTTCTCGTGCCGCTCACCTTCTTCATGCCGCCGGTCCCCGCGGTGGCCGCCATCGTCACCACCAGCACCATGGCGATTTTCTCCGGCGATATTCCCGGATGCCTCCTGCGCATTCCCGGCACGCCCGCATCGGCGGCCTATGTCGAGGACTCCTATCAGCTGACCCTGAAGGGGAAGCCGGAGCTGGCGCTCGGCATCGGATTGTACTTTTCGGTGATTGGCGGCTTGTTCGGGACGGCCGTCATGATGGTCGCGTCGCCAGCCATCGCCGAGTTTGCACTAGGCTTCGGCTCAGTCGAATTCTTCTGGATCGTGGCCATGGGCCTAGGCGGCGCTGTGTTCATCGGCTCCTCAAGCCCCCTGAAGGCCTGCATCGCGCTCCTGCTGGGCCTTGCCATCGCGCTGATTGGCATGGACAACCCGGCGGGACAACCCCGCTTCACCTTCGGCACGACGGGCCTGCTCGGCGGCATCTCGCTCATTCCCATGATGGTCGGGATGTTCGCGGTATCCGAGGTTTTACGGCACATGGTGTCGAAAGAGGCGAAGGCTCAGATCGCTGTGACCCATATCGGGCCGATCTTCGCCAACATGTGGAAGTTGACGAAGCAGTATCCTTGGCAGCTCATCCGCGGCAGCGCCCTTGGAACGGTCATTGGCATCCAGCCCGGCAGCGGCGCGGACATGGCAGCGTGGATGTCCTATGCGATGAGCAAGCGGTTCTCCAAGGAGCCCGAGAAATTCGGCACTGGGCATCCGGAAGGTCTCATCGAGGCTGGGGCATCAAACAACAGCTCGCTGGCCGGCGCCTGGATCCCGGCCCTGGTGTTCGGTATCCCTGGCGACTCGATCACAGCCATCGCCATCGGGGTTCTCTATATGAAGAACATGGCGCCGGGGCCGACGATCTTTGTGAACAACCCGCAGAACGTTTACGCTCTCTTTCTGGTGTTCGTCCTGGCCAACCTCCTGATGCTTCCGCTGGGCTGGGCGATGATCAAGGTAGCAACCAAGATCCTGCGCGTTCCTCGCGACATCCTCATGCCGATCATCCTGCTCTTCGCCATCGTTGGTGCCTTCGCCATCAACAACTCGCTGTTCGATGTCGGACTGATGCTCGGCTTCGGGGTTTTGGCCTTTATCATGGAGGAGAACGGCTTTCCGGTTGCACCAACGATCCTTGGGGTGGTCCTCGGGCCGCTCTTGGAGGAGAACTTCATCAACTCGATGATCAAGGCCGACGGCAATCCGATCGGCCTCGTGGACCGCCCGATCGCGGCTGTGCTGGCTGCGATCACCATCGGCATGGTGGCCTGGACGATCTGGGCGTCCCGAAAGTCGAAGTCCGCCCCTATAACCGTCTGAGCGCAGGAGAAGATCTCATGTATCACGCTATGAAAGGCTCGACCCATGTTCTCGCTCCTCAGGAAATTGCCGTCACGGCAATCCCTGAGGACGAACGTGTCTGGGTGCCACAGGCGCCAAACGTCTGGTTCCGCCCTCTCATGCTCAACACGCTTCAGGGGCAATGGTGCAACCTTCTGCGCGTCCGGCGCGCCGGCGTCCTCTCGCGGCATCTGCATCCCAGCCCGGTCCACGGCTTCGTCCTGAAGGGCTCATGGCGCTACCTCGAGCATGACTGGGTTGCTACCGAGGGCTCCTACGTGTTTGAGCCGCCCGGCGAGATACACACCCTGGTCGTGCCGGACGACGTTCAGGAGATGATCACGTTCTTCAACATCAGCGGCTGCATGTACTACGTCGATCAGGACAACAAGCACGTAGGCTTCGAGGACGTGTTTACGAAGATCGACATGTGCCGGAAGCACTACACTGAGGTCGGCCTCGGAGCTGACTACGTCGACCAGTTCGTGCGCTGATGCCAACGAGGACCAAGGAATGACGGACAGGACAACCGATCGCGGAACGTCGAGCGCTCCCGCACCCTCGGGTCATTGGGCTGCGCAGTGGTATTCCGGAAAGCGCGTGCTCGTCACAGGCGGAACCTCTGGTATCGGAGCCGGTATCGCACAGGGGTTTCTCGAAGCCGGCGCCGAGGTGATCGCCACAGGGGTCTCGCGCGGCGAAGTCGATAAGGTTAGGGAAGCCATGGCCCCAGCCGATTGTCGCGTGCTCGATGTGCGGGATGGCCGGGCCGTGGAAGCGCTGGTGGGTGAACTCGGCGCCCTCGACGTCGTCGTAAACTGCGCCGGCATCATCCGGCGCGTCGACGAATTCGAGTCTTCTGTATTTGAGGAGGTGATCGACATCAATCTTACAGGAACCATGCGCGTCTGCACAGCCGCAAGGCCGCTCCTCGCCCGCTCGCGGGGATCGATCGTCAACTTGGCGTCGATGCTATCCTTCTTTGGCGGCGGGCTCGTGCCCGGCTATTCTGCGAGCAAAGGCGGGGTGGCCCAGCTGACGAAGTCGCTCGCCATCGCGTTCGCAGCAGATGGCATTCGCGTCAACGCAATTGCGCCTGGATGGATTCAGACGCCGCTGACGGCCGCCTTGCACCAAAATGAAGATCGCAGCCGCGCAATTCTTGAGCGCACGCCCTTGAAGCGCTGGGGGACGCCGCAGGACCTGGTTGGGGGTGTACTCTTTCTCTGCTCGCCTGCGGCAGCCTTTATTACTGGATCGATTCTAGCCATCGATGGCGGGTATTCAGTCGTCTAATAAATCCCGCGAGTGGACCTGTCCGCCGTCGCGGAATCTGATCCGAGCCACCGCACCCGACGGTACCATCAGGTTAACCGACAGGTGACGACCCAGAGGCATACATGAGGGATGAACTCGACCCGTCATCCTCGCGTCCGATATCTTGCGACAGGGACGAGATCGCTCGCCTCGCCTGATCTCTGATTTTATTCCAGGCTTGAGCGCGGATATCAGAGGTCTGGCACACCCACGATCCGCCGACGGCCACAACATTCGGCAGGGCAAGCCAATCCCGGGCGTTCTTCTCATCGATGCCGCCGGTCGGGCAAAAGCGAGCCTGAGGAAACGGGCCGGCCAAGGCCTTGAGCGCCGGAATGCCGCCGGCTGCAACGGCCGGGAAGAACTTGACGGTCTGGAAGCCATGGGCGAGCGCCGCCATCAGTTCGGACGCGGTGGCGATGCCGGGAATGAACGGCATCTCGCTCCGGCTTGCGGCGTCGAGCAGATCTGGTGTGGCGCCAGGGCTCAGGGCATAGCGAGCGCCGAGGGCCTGCGCACGCTCCAGGTCCTTAGGGGTCAGCACGGTCCCGATGCCGACGATGGCGTCGGGGACTTCCCGGATGATGGCAGCTGCCGATTCCGCCGCAGCGGACGTGCGCAGGGTGATCTCCAGCAGGCGCAGCCCGCCTGCCACGAGAGCTCGCGCGAGGGGAACTGCATCCTCCACACGTTCCAGCGTGATGACTGGAACGATGGGGCCAGCGCGGAGGAGATCGGCCAGCTTCTTGTTGCGTGAACCGGCGAGGTCCTTCTGGTCTTGAGGCATGGGAGAAACTCCTTGGATGGAGAGTGTAGAAATATTCTATGGCATAGCCTCGCGCGGAATGATCGCGCCGCGATAGCGAACGACCTGTCCGGCGAGGCGATGCCCGGCCGCCGCGGCAGATCGAGGATCTTGACCCGACAGGCGTGCGTTCAGATAGGCGGCAGCGAAGCTGTCGCCGGCCGCGGTGGTATCGACCACATCCTCCGCAGGCTTGCCGGGCACGACGACGTCTTCGCCTTGCGACAGCACGCGGCCGGTCAGGTCCGGATATTTGAGGACGATCTCGGCCCGGTCGGAGAAGGTCAACAGCTCGTCCACACCGTTGCCGCCGAACAAGAGGTCGAGGTCTTCCGTCGAGGCGAGGATGATGTCGGCACACTCGAAAGCCTGACGGAAGGCAGTCCGCGCGACATCCAGATCGGGCCAGCCGCGCGGGCGGAAATTCGTGTCGAAAGCCACGCGCCTGCCTTTGGACCGTGCGTTGCCGAGCACGTCAAACAGGCGCTCGCGTCCGTTCTCGCCGTAGAGGGAAAGGGAAATGCCTGACAGATAGACGAGGTCGTATGTGCCGATGGCTTCGATGATGCTCTCGGCCTCGGGCGCCTGGAACAGCAGGCGCGCGGCTGCGGTCTCTCGCCAGTAGGAGAACCGGCGTTCGCCTTTCGGATCCGTCTGGATGATGTAGAGCCCCGGGAGCCGCCCGGGCAGGCGCAACACCCGTTGCGTCCCAATCCCTTCCGCGTCCCAGGCCGCGATCAGCTCATCGCTCCAGCTGTCGTCTCCGAGCGCGGTGATGTAGTCGGTCCGCGTTCCGAGGCGGGCCAGATAGACGGCGGTGTTGAACGTATCGCCGCCGTAACCGCGGCACAACCGGCCGTCGGCCTCCTCCCGAAGCTCGATCATGCACTCTCCGATGCAGGCGACCCTTGTCATCGTCTTCTCGAAGCTCCAACATCCACCGGTGGGGTCAATCTCGCCGCTACTGGGCTGTCATACGTAGCATTTCAGCATTGCTGTTGCGTTCGTCTGGTGCCTGAAAGAGAGCTGCCTAGATGCCCATGTGATCAAACCCTTTTACTCAGGTCGAATTTCTTAGCCAGCATGCGCAACATATTCTAATGGCATGCTACAGACGCCGGTGCTTGGCCCTGAGAACCGAATTTCAAACGGCGTTTCACATAACCTGCACCAGCAGATCGATGCTGGCTTTGGCATCACCGTAGAACATGCGGGTGTTGTCCTTGTAGAACAGCGGGTTCTCGATCCCGGAATAGCCGGTCCCCTGCCCGCGCTTTGACACGAACACCTGCTTGGCCTTCCACACCTCCAGCACCGGCATGCCGGCGATCGGGCTGTTGGGGTCCTCCTGGGCGGCCGGATTGACGATGTCGTTCGAGCCGATGACGATCACGACGTCGGTGTCGGCAAAGTCCTCGTTGATCTCGTCCATCTCCAGCACGATGTCGTAGGGCACCTTGGCCTCCGCCAGCAGCACGTTCATGTGCCCCGGCAGCCGGCCCGCCACCGGGTGAATGGCAAAGCGCACCTGCTTGCCCTTCGCCCTTAAGCGCCGCGTCAGTTCCGATACCGATTGCTGCGCCTGCGCCACGGCCATGCCGTAGCCCGGCACGATGACGACGCTATCGGCCTCCTCCAGGGCGGTGGCCACGCCATCGGCATCGATGGCGATCTGCTCGCCGGCAATCGCCATCACCGGACCCGTGGTGGCGCCGAAGCCGCCCAGGATCACGCTGATGAAGCTGCGGTTCATCGCCTTGCACATGATGTAACTCAGGATCGCACCGGAGGAACCTACCAAGGCGCCGGTGACAATCAGCAGGTCATTGCCGAGGGTGAAGCCGATCGCCGCCGCCGCCCAGCCCGAGTAGGAGTTGAGCATCGAGACCACCACCGGCATGTCGGCCCCGCCGATGCCCATGATCAGGTGATAGCCGATGAAGAAGGCCAGCAGCGTCATCGCCACCAGTGTCCAGATGCCCGCGCCGTTGACATACAGCACCAGCAGGACGACCGAGGCCAGGGCGGCTGCCGCATTGAGCCCGTGCCCGCCCGGCAGCTTCCTGGCCTTGCCGTCGACCTTGCCGGCGAGCTTGCCGAAGGCGACGATGGAGCCGGTGAAGGTCACGGCGCCAATGAACACGCCGAGGAACACTTCCACCCGCAGGATCGCGATCTCGACGCCGGTCTTGTGCGCCAGCACCCCGGCAAAGCCGGTGAGGATCTGCCGTGAGGTCTCATCAAGAGCCAGCACGCGGGTGAGCTCGAGATCGGCATTGAAGCCGATGAACACGGCGGCGAGACCGACGAAGGAGTGCAGCGCCGCCACCAGCTGCGGCATCTCGGTCATCGCAACCGTCTTGGCCACATACCAGCCGATGGCTGAGCCGATCACCAGCATCACGGCAATGACGGCGTAGTTGCCCACACCGGGGCCGAACACCGTCGCTCCCACGGCCAGCGCCATGCCGGCAATGCCGTACCACACGGCCCGCTTGGCGCTCTCCTGGCCCGACAGGCCGCCGAGTGACAGGATGAACAGGACGGCGGCCGCCACATAGGCGGCAGAGACGATACCAAGGCTCATCGGACGATCCTCTAAGACTTCTGGAACATGGCCAGCATCCGGCGCGTGACCAGGAAGCCGCCGACGATGTTGATGGTGGCGATCAGGAAGGAGAGCGAGGCCAGGCTCACCACCAGCCAGTGGCTGGAGCCGACCTGCAGCAGGGCCCCCAGCACCACGATGCCCGAGATGGCGTTGGTCACCGCCATCAGCGGCGTGTGCAGGGAGTGGCTGACACCCCAGATCACCTGGAAGCCGACGAAGCAGGCGAGCGCGAAGACGATGAAGTGGGCCATGAAGCTCGCCGGGGCATAGGCGCCCACCAGCGCGATCAGCAGGCCGCCGGCGACGAGCAGGCCGACCTGGCTGCGGGTCTGCGCCTTGAAGGCAGCAACCTCTCCTGCCCGCCTTTCCTCCGGGGTGAGCTCCCTGGGCTTGTCCTTCGGCTTGGCGGCGGCGATCGCCGGCACCTTGGGCGGCGGTGGCGGATAGGTGACCGCACCTTGGTGCGTGACCGTGGCGCCGCGGATGACGTCATCGTCCATGTTGTGGTGGATGACGCCGTCCTTGTTCGGTGTCAGGTCCGTCAGCATGTGGCGGATGTTGTTACTGTAGAGGGTGGAGGCTTGGGCTGCCATGCGGCTCGGGAAATCGGTGTAGCCGATAAGGGTGACGCCATTCGCCGTCATCACCTTCTCGTCCGGAACCGTCAGGTCGCAGTTGCCACCCCTCTCGGCCGCCAGATCGACGATCACCGAGCCCGGCTTCATGGCATCTACCATGTCGGCCGTCCACAGCTTCGGGGCGGGACGGCCCGGGATCAGGGCGGTGGTGATGACGATGTCGATCTCCGGGGCAAGCTCGCGGAACTTGGCGAGCTGCTTCTCGCGGAACTCCGGGCTCGAGGGGGCGGCATAGCCGCCGGTGGCGGCCCCGTCCTGCGCCTCCTCGAACTCGAGGAAGACGAACTGCGCGCCCATGGACTCGATCTGCTCGGCCACCTCAGGGCGCACGTCGAAGGCATAGGTGATGGCCCCGAGCGAGGTGGCGGTGCCGATGGCGGCCAGCCCTGCTACGCCGGCGCCGACCACCAGCACCTTGGCCGGCGGCACCTTGCCGGCGGCGGTGACCTGGCCGGTGAAGAAGCGGCCGAAGTGGTTGCCGGCCTCGATCACCGCGCGGTAGCCGGCGATGTTCGCCATCGAGGAGAGAGCGTCCATCTTCTGGGCGCGCGAGATGCGCGGCACCATGTCCATGGCGATCACGGTGGCGCCCTGTGCCCTCGTCTGCTCCAGAAGGTCGACGTTCTGCGCCGGCCAGAAGAATGAGATCAGGGTTTGACCGCTGCGGAGCATCTCGGCTTCTGATCTCTCGGGCCCACGCACCTTCACCACCACATCAGCGGCCCTAAACACAGCGACGGCGGAGGGCAGAACCTCGACGCCGGCTGCCGCGTAGGCGGCATCGGAGAATCCCGCTTTCGCCCCTGCGCCGGACTCCATCATGCAGGCATGCCCCAGCTTCCGCAGCTGGAGCGCGGAGTCGGGTGTCAGCGCCACCCGGTTCTCGCCCGCAAAGATCTCCCTCAGTGCTCCGATCTTCATAATCCAGGATCCCCTGTAGTAGATTATCATCAGGCCTGGCTTGCGGCCTTGCCGCCGAGCGCCGCCTGCGCTGCCGCCCCCGCGTGACAGTTCCAGGGCAAAGCGCGTCTCGGGCGAGACGGGCGCTGCCCGCTCTCAAGAAGCCGCGCTTGTCCCATTCCGCTGGGCCGTTTAGCCCAACCCTGGGCACGGCAGTCTATTGCGTCATCGTGTCATAAGAGCCAGCGGCCACATGACGATCTGCGGGAAGACGATGAGAAGGACCAAGACGCAGACTTGTGCGATCATGAACGGCATCACCCCCCGGATCACGCCCCGCATCGGAACCTTTGCGACGCCGCACACGACATTGAGAACCGTGCCGACGGGTGGCGTCACGAGCCCAATGGCATTGTTCATGATGAACAGCACCCCGAAGTAAACGGGATCGATGCCGGCCTGCTTGACGACAGGCATGAGCACCGGTGTCATGATCAGGACCGTCGGCGTGAAGTCGAGTGCCGTTCCGACGATCAGGATCAGGATCATCAGGACGGCCATGAGCAGGGTCTGGTTCCCCATCAAGGGCTGAACCATGTCGGCCAGTTGCTGCGGGATGTTTGCAGTGGTGATCAGCCACGCGGAGACGCCGGCCGCCGCGACCAGGAACATGATGATGGCGGTCGTTTCCGCGGCGCGATAGAAGAGTTCGAAGAGCTGTCCGAACTTGATCTCCCGATAGATGACCATTCCCACGAAGAGCGAATAGGCGGCTGCGATCACGGCCGCCTCGGTGGGCGTGAAGGCGCCGAACTTGAGGCCTCCGATGATGACCACGGGCAGCACGAGTGCCCACAAGGCTTTGCGGGTTTCCTGCAAGCGCTCAGGGAAGGAACGCTTCGGCTCGACCTTCGGATTGTCCCGCCCGATGCTCCATCGCCAGGCGAGGAGAATGGACACGCCCATGAGGATGCCGGGGACGATGCCCGCGATGAACAGCTTGGTGATCGAGACGCCTCCGGCGACACCGAAGACGATCATCCCGATCGACGGCGGAATGACTGGAGCGATGATCCCGCCGCAGGCGATGAGGCCGCACGACCGGTCGATGTTGTAGCCGGCTTTCCTCATCAAGGGAATGAGCACAGCCGCCAGCGCCGCGGTATCCGCGACGGCCGACCCGGACAAGGACGCCATGATGACCGCCGCGCCGACCGCCACGTAACCCAGGCCGCCCCGAATATGACCAATCCAGGACATGGCCATCACGATGATGCGGCGGGTCATCCCGCCCGCATTCATGAACTCTCCCGCCAGCATGAAGAACGGCACCGCGAGCAGGGGAAAGCTGTTGGCGCCATCCCACATGTTCTGGATCACGATCTGCGGGTCCGTGATCCCCATGTACAGCATCATGGCGAGGCCGCAGCCAATGAGCGCGAAGGCGATCGGCATGCCCAGGGCCATCAGGCCGAGGAGTGAGGCTATGAAGACGAATACGATCACCGTTGGGCCCCTTCATGCGAGAGTTGCGCCTTCATGTCCCGCTCAGTCTCGAGGCCTTCGCTGAGGCCCTCCTCGTGGACTTCGATCAGCTCGTCCTCCCCGACCTGGCCCAGGAACAGCCGGATCAGGTTGACGGTGCAAATGACCGCGATGGAGGCGCCGGTCAGGTAACTGACGCCATAGACCCAGATCATGCTGAACTGGCCGACCGGGGACGCGTTGCCCGCGAGGATGTCGTGCTGAAGGTAGGTCCCGTAGAAGATGATGAGGCTGCAAACCAGCATGATCGCCTGGCTGATGCCCCAGCAGACCTTCCTGCCGAACACCGGGAGCGCATGGACGACCATGTCGACGCCGAGGTGATTGCGGCGATGCAGTCCGATGATGCCTCCGAGGAACGTCATCCAGACAAAGGCGAATCGCGGCACCTCTTCCGAGAGGTCGATCCCTGTGTTGAAGAAGATCCTCAAGACGACGTTGCCGAAGACCATGACCAGCATCACGACCATGCACACGACCATGACGATCTCGAGCGTCCTGAAGAACGCGCCAATCGCCATTTGCACCCATCGACCCATGTGGACACTCCTCGGACGCCGAGATTGACTGAACCCGCACCGCGTCTTTCGACCGCCGGCCCGGTCGGCAAGCAGGCGGCCTCATCGAACGAGGCCGCCTGGAATAGGGACTAATTGGTCGTGCGGGCCTTCTCGACCTCTGCGATGAAGCCGTTCACGAAGTCCTCGCCGATCTGTTGCTTGAATTTAGCGACGACGGGCTTGACGCGTTCCTGGACCTTGCTGAGTTCGGCCGGGGGTACGGCGTCGACGGACACGCCGGCGGCCTTGAACTTCTCGATCACGTCCTTGTCGCCTTCATCGAGCAGCTTGCGCTGGAGCAACCCTGCCTCCGTCGCGGCCTTCTGGACTCCGGCCTTGTCGCTTGCAGACAACGAATCCCAGAACTTCTTGGAGGCGACCATCGCGACGGGGGTATAGACATGGTTTGTGAGCGAGATGTACTTCTGGACCTCTTGCATCTTGTTGGCCCACATGTGCTGGAGCGGGTTCTCCTGCCCATCGAGCGCCTTGACCTCGAGGGCGGTGAAGACCTCGGAGAAAGCCATCGGCACGGCATTGGCGCCGATCGTCTTCCAGGTATCGAGCGCCACCGGATTGGCCATGACCCGCAGCTTCAGGCCGCTCACGTCGTCGGCCTTCGTCACGGCGTGCCGGCTGTTCGAGAGGTTACGGAAGCCCATGCCGGTCCAGGTCAGACCGACCAGGCCGCTCGGCTCGAGCTTCTCGAAGATCTTCTTCGACGAGGGGCCGTCGAGGACGCTGTAGACCTCCTTCTCGTTCTGGAACAGGAACGGCAGGTCCCAAACCTGGACTTCCTTGATGCGGGTGGACAGCGGCGCCAGCGTGCCGATGTACAGTTCCTGGGTTCCGGCCTGGACAGCCTGAAGCATCTTCTCGTCGCTGCCGAGCATGGCCGAATGGAACGCCTGAACCTTGACATTGCCATTGGTGTAGCTTGCCACAAGCTCGGCAAACTTGTTCATCGCAATCGCCTGAGGATGAGTGTCCGGCATCGCGTGGCCGATCTTGGCCTTGACCTCGGCCATTGCCACAGTCGAACCCATCAGCATGGCGCCAAGGGCCAGGACAAAGCCCGCCCGTCGCGTGAGAACAGAACGTGTCATGATGTTTTCCTCCTTGTCGCGCCAGGCTTCTCGCCCTGGCGAGGCGGCTGCAAGCCGCCATTCGCTTCATCCATAAGCCACTTCAGACGCGGTGCGTAGGACATCTCGAGATCGCACGGATACGCTTGGGCTTCACTTTGCCATGAGTCCCTGGCGCACCCTGAACTGCTAGTGCGTACCACGAGCCTTCTTGATCTCGGCGTAGAACCCTTCGACAAACTCGGTGCCAATCGTTTCCGTGCTCTTGTCGATGACGGGCTGGATCGCCTTGCGGATATTCTCGAGTTCAGCGGGAGGCATCGAGGAGACGGTCATTCCCTTTGCCGTCAGTTCGCTCACGACCTCGTTGGCCTGCTTGAGTTCCTCGGCGCGCTGGAAGGTCCGGGTTGCCTCGGCTGCCGCCATCACGGCCGACTGCTGCTCGGGGCTGAGGGACGACCAGAATTTCTTCGAGGCCACCAGGGCGACCGGCGTATAGACGTGGTTCGTGATGGTCAGGTACTTCTGCACCTCGAACGACAGCGTCAGTTGATACCCCCTTCCACAACCCGGCGGATCGGGATTCGATTGAGATCGAGGTCACTGATTCGCGGCACCCGCTCTTCGGCCGCCGGTTCCTGCTGGTCTCGGTGAGCGCGCGCCGGCATGACGGCCACGCTCTCGTCGCCTATCGGGACCGCGTGGTGCTGAAGCTTCCGATCGGAGCGACGAGCCTTGCTCCACGGCCGTCGTGTGAGCCGCCGTGCAAGCTGACACGTGAGGCACTGGAGGAACTGATCGCCCTGGCCGACGAGTGCGGGGTGGCGCCATGCCCATGCGACCCGAACGCGTCTGGAGACGCTTGCCCGACGAACTCCGCGCCGCGATCGCCGAAGACGTCGCCGCCATCCTCACAGAGGTGATCTATGAGATCGGAACTTATCACCGACCGGCATCTGGCCCGCCACGCGGTCATCTACATCCGCCAGTCCAGTCCGCACCAGGTGCTGAGCAATCAGGAGAGTCTGCGCCTGCAGTACGATCTACGTCGGCGCGCGCTCGGCCTCGGGTGGCGTGAGGAGGACGTCGAGATCATCGATGCCGACCTCGGGCTGAGCGGCGCAGCCGCTGTCCACCGCGAGGGCTTCAAGGACCTGATCGCACGCGTTACGCTCGGCCAGGTTGGCATCGTGCTCTCCTCCGAGGTGACGCGCCTGACCCGAAACTGTTCGGACTGGTACCCACTGCTCGATCTGTGCGGCTACAGGGACTGCCTCATTGCCGACCGCGACGGAGTCTATGATCCGGGCACCGCTAATGGGCGCCTGCTGCTCGGGCTCAAGGGGACCCTCTCCGAAGTCGAGTTGCACACGATCCGCGCCCGCCTCACGGCTGGTCTCCTGAACAAGGCCGCACGCGGAGAGCTGGCGCTGATCTTGCCGGTCGGCCTCGTCCGGGAGACTGGCGGTGTGGTGGTCAAGAACCCTGACCGCGAGGTGCAAGCCCGCCTCGATCTGATCTTCACGACCTTCCTGCGGCTCCGCTCGGCCAGCAAGGTGCTGCACGCCTTCAACGAGCGCGGCCTGAGCATCCCGCGCCGGGGACGGTTCGGCGATACGGTCTGGCGCCCACCCACCGTTGCGGCCATCCTGCAGGTGCTGAAGAACCCCGCCTACGCCGGCGCTTTTGTCTACGGGCGCACCCGCTCGGTCCGCACAGCGCCCTTAGGCAAAGGCTCGCAAAAGAGGCTCCCGCGCGAGCAGTGGAGGATCGTCGTGAAGGACCAGTACCCCGCCTATATCAGCTGGGCGACGTTCGAGAAGATCGAGGCCATGCTGCGCGACAATTACGCTGAGTACGACCGGAACAAGACGCGTGGCGTGCCGCGCGAGGGTGCCGCGCTGCTGCACGGGATGGTTTACTGCGGCGCGTGCGGTCACAAGATGGTGGTCCAGTACAAGGGCGGCGCCCGGTACATGTGCAACTATCTTCGTCAGCAGCATGGCGTTCCGGTGTGCCAAGTCATCCCGGCCGCGCCGGTCGATGCCGAGGCCGTGGCGGCTTTCTTCAAGGCCCTCACCCCCGCCGAGTTGGATGCCTACACGCAGGCTGTTTCCCTCCGGCGCGAGGCAGACGCAGCCGGGCTGAAGGCTCAAGCGCAACAGGTTGAGCGGCTGCGCTACCGGGCGGCGCTGGCCGAACGGCAGTTCGATCAGGTCGATCCAGACAACCGTCTCGTCGCGGCTGAACTCGAGCGGCGCTGGGAGGAAACGTTGCGTGATTTGCGCCAGGCCGAAGCCGCGCTCGCCGATGCGGCGCCGGAAGAAGGCCGCGTCATCCCGTTCGGTGTCGGCCCTGATCTCCAAGCCGCGTTTACCGAGGTCGGTCGGCGCCTGCCGGATCTATGGCAGCAACCGGCCCTCACCACGGTGCGCAAGAAGGCGCTGCTGCGATGCCTCATCGACAAGGTGGTGATCCACCGTGCCGTCCGGGACACGATCGCCCTACGCCTCGTCTGGCGCGGCGGCGCGACGAGCGAGATCGCGCTGCCAATTACGGTTGGCTCGCTCGCTGAACTGTCACGGAGCGGCGAGATGGAAGCCGCCATCGTCGAGCGCGCCCGCGCGGGTGAGAGTGATGCGGCCATCGCCGCCGCGCTGACCGCCGCCGGACATCGCTCACCTCTGCGCCAGGCGGTCTTGCCGAGCACAGTTCAGGCCATCCGGCTGCGGCACGGCATCCTGCGCGAACGCCGCCAGTCGCATCCGCGCCGCATCCCCGGCTGCCTGACGGTGTCCCAACTCGCGGCCCAGCTCGGCGTTACGCCGCACTGGATCTATGACCGCATTTACAACGGCACGATTGCTATTGAACTGGATGCCAAGACAGGTCTCTATCTGTTCCCGGATGGCCCCACGA
Source organism: Microvirga ossetica (assembly GCF_002741015.1). Lineage (NCBI taxonomy): Bacteria > Pseudomonadati > Pseudomonadota > Alphaproteobacteria > Hyphomicrobiales > Methylobacteriaceae > Microvirga > Microvirga ossetica. The sequence continues at coordinate 862,242 of NZ_CP016619.1, forward strand.
CCTTGCGCGCGTTCCAAAAGCTCAAAGCCGGCAAGGTGGACCGCCTCTCTCCCGTCCCTCGGTTGGCTTGTTGAGGAGGGCACTAAGATGCGTGATCGAACATCTTGTTCGCGTACATGTCGACGACCGGGTGCTCATATCCGTCGAGAGCCTTCGTCTCGAGAGCGGTGTAGACCTCGGTGAACGCCATCGGGACGGCGTTGAGTCCCATCGCATTGAAGCTGGCCAGGGCCATCGGGCTTTGCATCACGCGAACCTTGAGCCCTTTCATGTCCGCGAGCGCATTGATCTGGCGCTTGCTGTTCGACATGTTCCGGAAGGCACCGCCCGACCAGGCCAAGCCCTGCAAGTTCATGTCGGCCAGGCCGTCCAAAACCTTGCGGCCGGCCGGACCGTCCAGGACCGCCGCTGCTTCGGCGTCGGTCGCAAACAGAAACGGAAAATCAAAGATCTGGATTTCCTTCTTCCGGGTCGCGATCGGGGACAGCGCTCCCATGTAAAAGTCGATCGTCCCGGCCTGGGTTGCGATCAGCATCTTTTCCTCGGATCCCAGCGTGGCGTTGCCGAAGACATCGACCTTGACCTTACCGCCCGTCGCTTCGGCGACCTTCCCGGCAAAGTACTTCATCGCCGCCGAGCGCGGATGGCTGTCGGCGAAGGAGTGGCCGAGGCGGGCGGTCTTTGTCTCCTGGGCAACGGAGGGGCTCGCTACAATCCCCAGTAACAAGCCGACAGCGGCTGCCAGACCTGCAAGGGAAGCGGGACGTGACGTTTTCAGCATGAACATTCCTCCGATCTTGGTGAACCGCTCTTCGGCGACTTTCGAGCGCTTAGATTGCAACAACGCCCTTTTTTGCTCTGATGACAGGTTGTCTTACATCTGTCAACGTGGCAAAGAGAGGGAAGAAGGAGTTTCGCGATGCTGCCCGCCAAGGAAAGTGCCAAGGACGAGGCCCGGATCGTCCTCGAATCGCTGGTCCCACGGCCGAACCTCGCGGCCCATGCCGCGGGGATTCTCGCCCGGTCGATCGAGGACGGGTCCCTCAAGCCGGGCGCGCGGTTGCCGGGCGAGATCGAGTTGGCGCGCCAGCTTGGGATCAGCCGCCCCGTCGTCCGCGAGGCGATCGCCTACCTGAAGGCCGACGGCCTAGTCGAGAGCCGGCATGGCCGTGGCCTGTTCGTCAATCGCCAGGAGACGCTGAGGCTGCGCCTGGGTGAAATCGATGCGTCCGAGAAGACGATCCTCGAGTTCCTGGAGTTGCGGCGCGGACTGGAGGTCGAGGCGGCCCAGCTCGCCGCGATGCGGCACACGGCTCACGACCTGGTCAAGATGGAGGCGGCCATCGCCGCATTGAACGCGGCTGACGAGGCAGGTCGGGAAAGTGCCCAGCATGACCTCGCCTTTCATCTGGCCATCGCCGATGCCGCCCGCAATCCACTGATCCGTCGTGTCTTGCAGTTCGTCTCCAAGCCGCTGCTGGCCTCGATCCAGAACATGCGGGCCAAGGATAGAGGAGCGGCGAAGCGTATCGATAAACGTCGTGCGGATCATGACCGCATCCTTGAGCGCATCAAGGCGCGGAAGGTTGCCGAGGCGGGAGAGGCCATGCGCCGGCACATCGACGAGGCCTATGGCCACTACGCCGCCCTGGTGCCGTCGGGCGTCCCGGAGCTCGATCCACGTCCGGTTCCGCAGGGAAAGCTTCCAAAGGCAGGTAAACGTGATGAAACTGTTTGATCTTTCGGGCAAGACGGCACTCGTGACAGGATCCTCGCGCGGACTTGGCCGTGCCATGGCTGAGGGACTCGCGGCCGCAGGCGCCGGGATCGTGTTAAACGGCTCCGACGAGGAGAGGCTGACCAAGGCGGTCGCAGAGATGGGTGCTGCCGGGTACATCGTGCAGGCCTCACGCTTCGACGTCACCGACGAGACGGCGATCCTCGAGGCCTTCGACGCCCTCGACCGGCAGGGCGTCGCGATCGACATTCTCGTCAACAATGCCGGCATCCAGTTCCGCCGCCCGATGCTCGACCTCGAGACCGCGGACTGGAGGCGCGTCGTCGACACAAACCTGACAAGCGCCTTCGTGATCGGACGGGAGGCAGCGCGCCGGATGGCGCAGCGGGGCTACGGGAAAATCATCAACATCGGATCGCTGACGAGCGAGTTGGCGCGCGCGACCGTGGCCCCCTACACGGTTGCCAAAGGTGGCATCAAGATGCTCACCAAGGCGATGGCGGCCGAGTGGGGGGAACTTGGAATCCAGGCCAACGCCATTGGACCGGGTTACATGATCACCGACATGAACCAGGCGCTGATCGACAATCCGACCTTCGATGCCTGGGTGAAGGGACGGACTCCCGCGCGGCGGTGGGGGCGCCCCGATGAGCTTGCGGGAACTTGTGTCTACCTCGCCTCGGCCGCGTCGGATTACGTCAGCGGCCAGATCATCTATGTCGACGGTGGAATGATCTCCGTCCTCTGAGGAATGTCCGCGAATAGCAGGGAGTGTCATCATGGCCGTCTCATCGTCACTTGGTGTCGTCATTCACGCCCCAAAGGACTTGCATGTGGAAGCGGTCCCTTCCGTCACTCCCGGCCCTGGTGAGGTTCGGGTTGCAATCGAGGCCGGGGGAATCTGCGGCTCCGACCTGCATTACTTCAACCACGGTGGGTTCGGCACGGTCCGCATTCGCGAGCCAATGGTCCTTGGTCACGAGATCGCCGGCACGATCGTGGAGGTCGGCCCTGAGGTCACGACGATCTCTCCCGGCGCTCGCGTGGCGGTCAACCCAAGCCGGCCCTGCGGCCATTGCCGTTTCTGCCGGGAAGGCATGCGGCACGAGTGTGTCGACATGCACTTCATCGGGAGCGCCATGCGGTTCCCACACGCGCAAGGGGGCTTTCGGCAAAGCCTGACCATCCGCGCCGAACAGGCGGTGCCGGTCGCCGATACGGTTTCGATGGCGGAGGCCGCCATGGCCGAACCGCTCTCCGTCTGCCTCCACGCCGCCGTGCAGGCCGGGCCGCTGCAAGGAAAGCGGGTGCTGGTGACCGGGTGCGGTCCCATCGGCGTCCTGTGCGTGGCCGTGGCCCGGCATGCAGGCGCCGCCGAGATCGTCGCGACCGATATTGCCGATTATCCACTCTCGATTGCACGTCAGATCGGTGCGACGCGAGTTGTCAATATGCTTGAGGAGCCCGACGCCCTTGCCTCCTATACCTCCGACAAGGGCCATTTCGACGTTCAGTTCGAGTGCTCGGGCAATGAACGTGCCTTGGCGGGGGCGCTCGACGCCATTCGCCCGGGCGGGATCGTCGTGCAGGTCGGCCTGGGCGGCGACGTGAAGCTCCCGATCAATCTCATCGTGGCGAAAGAGCTGCAACTGCGTGGCACGTTCCGCTTTGACCGCGAGTTCCCGCTTGCCGTCGAGCTCATGGGGCGGGGTCAGATCGACGTCAAGCCGCTTCTTAGCGCCACGGTCCCGTTTCGGAATGCCCTTGAGGCGTTCGCGTTGGCGCAGGATCGTTCGCGCGCCGTCAAGGTTCAACTCACCTTCGCCTGATGGCCTGGCCGGATTCCGGCCGCTGCGGGCAACTTCACAAGGGAAACATCCATGAAAATTACGGCAATTGAGACGTTACGCACGGAGGAGTTCGGAAACGTGATCTGGGTCCGGGTTCACACCGATGCGGGCGTGATCGGGCTCGGCGAGACATTCTATGGCGCCGGCGCGGTGGAGGCTCATCTCCACGAAACGCTGGCGGGTCGGGTCCTTGGACGTAATCCGCTTCACATCGAGGCGCTGCACCGTGACATGACGAACCTGCCCATGGCCCAGGCCTCGACGGGGGCGGAGTCGCGTGCAACCTCGGCCGTCGATATCGCGTTATGGGACATCTTCGGCAAGGTTTGCGGCCAGCCGGTGCATCAGATGCTCGGTGGTCTTTGCCGCGACAAGCAGCGCATCTACAACACCTGCGCCGGTACCCGCTACGTCCGCTCCTCCAACATCAAGCCGGTCTCGACCTGGGGTCTTGGCGTTGATGACAGCCCGTACGAGGACCTAGACGGGTTCATGAACCGCGCCGACGTTTTGGCCGAAAGCCTTCTCGAGTCGGGGATCTCGGCCATGAAGATCTGGCCCTTCGACCCGGCTGCGATCGAGAACCACGGGTTGTTCATCTCGGCCGAACAGATGAAGACGGCCATTGTGCCCTTCGAGAAGATCCGCAAGGCCGTCGGCGACAAGATGGAGATCATGGTCGAGTTCCATTCCCTGTGGAACCTGCCAGTGGCGAAGCAGATCGCGCGCGCGCTCGAGCCCTACAAACCGACATGGTACGAAGATCCGATCCGGATGACATCGCCTCAGGCCTTGGCCGAATATGCGCGCTCGACGGACGTCTGGGTCTGCGCCAGCGAGACCCTCGGCTCCCGCTGGCCCTACAAGGACCTCCTCGAGCGCGATGCCACCCATGTGGTCATGGTGGATCTCTGTTGGACCGGGGGACTGACGGAAGGGCGCAAGATCGCAGCACTGGCCGAGACGTGGCACCGGCCGTTCGCGCCGCACGACTGCACCGGACCCGTTGGCTTCGTGGCCTCGATCCATGCCTCGCTCAGCCAGCCCAACACGCTGATCCAGGAATCGGTGCGCGCCTTCTACCGTGGCTGGTACCTCGAGCTAGTGACCGAGATGCCGAAGATCGAGGGCGGATACGTTTATCCGCTGGAAGCACCAGGGCTCGGTGTCGAACTCCTGCCGGCCGTGTTCGAACGTGCAGACCTGACGGTCAGGCGGTCGGAACTTTAACGCTGACGCCGCCAGCGAAGATGATCGTCAACGAGAGAGGGCGATCGGCCATGCCCAGCAGGCGACCGCCCTCGATCCGCTGGATCCTCAGGACCACTGGCTGCGCGGCATGCTGCTACAGATGCAGCGCGATTTCTCCAGCATCCGCTTCCATCGCGATCGCCCCTCACGTTCAGTCTGGACGAGATCGAGACGCTCGGTTATTGGGGCCTGGATTTTGCCTACGCTTGCGAGCCCGAACGCACTATAGGGCAGGTGGAACAATCGATCCGGCTCAATCGGTTCGTCCCGCCATTATCAGCCGAACAATTTGGCTAGGCATGTTCCGGATACCTACTCTGCTACTGTAATCCGGGTAGATCCGTAGTGGGTCAGGCCAGGAAATGCTCTACCCTTCATGAACGTCTGGTGTTGCGGCCGCAAGCTGACATTCAGCGTTCTTCAGCCCCGTGCCAAACCGAGAGCTTGCAGTGGATCACGGATGAGCGTCTTGGCCCGGATCTACTGTTATCTTGCATTGCACAAATTTGTCGCGGCTTCTGCGGCTCGAAAGTGGCACCATATGGGTTAACCTCGAGTCAACTGGCGGCAATCGTTAGGGAAAGGAAAAGCCACATGGGTCAGACGTTCTGCCCACAGTGTTCCTGCGGCGCAGCATCCGTCTTGAGCTTCGCCACGCATGATCGTGGCTTCACCGCCGCTGTTCAGTGCCACGTCTGCGGCTTCGAGAAGCGCACCGATCGTGGCTTCGAGGACGAGCAGGCCGCCCGCGAGGCCGCAATCCATGATTGGATAGAGGGAACGGAGCTCCTTCCGTCAGCCCCTCGCACTTGATTTCAGCGCCTAATCCTTATTGACCACTCCATTCTGGCTTGCGCTTGCTCAGAAAGGCTTGGACGCCATGCTTGAAGTCTTGGCTTCCATAGCACTCCCGTATGAGATCATCTCCCTCAAGGCGCAATGCCGTGATCACACGGCGAATAGCCTCCTTGCTGACACGCATCGTGATAGGCGCATTCTGAGCAAGCCGCTGAACCAGTTCAGCTGCACGCTTATCGATGGTGCCAGGATCAACTACCTCGGCCACGAACCCAGCCTCACGCGCCTCGTGGGCGGAAAGCATCTCGCCCGTGAGAAGGATGCGCTTCACCCGACCCACCCCTAGTTCGGCAACAAGGCGGGCGTAGTTGCCGATGGACAGGCAATTTCCGAGAGTGCGCGCGATGGGAACACCAAATGACGCTGTTGGCGTCGCAATGCGCAGATCGCAACATGCCGCAATGGCCAGTCCGCCGCCCACACACCATCCGTCGATGATCGCGAGCGTCGGACACGGCAGCCGGTCGACACTGGCCAGAAACTCCTCCATGCGACGCTCGTAGTTGATGCCGTCTTCTCCAGACTTGAAGTCGACGAACTGTTGAATATCAGTTCCTGCGACGAAGGACTGGCCAACACCCCGGAACGTGGCAACGCGAATGCCAGGCTCGGCCCGGATCCGCTCGCAGATGGATCCAAGCTCCTCATACATTGCCCAGGTCATCGCATTGCGTGCTTCAGGGCGATCAAAGATCACGTGAGCAATGGCGCCGTCTCGCTTGAAATGGACAGCACCAGTCATAATCCGAACGCTCCCTTCTTGCGCAATTCCTGAACTTTCACGGAATTGTAACCGAGCTCGGTCAAAACAGCTTCCGTATGTTGCCCCAACAGTGGTGGCGGGTATCTTACTTCCTGCGGCGTCTCGCTCATCTTCACTGGAAAACCCAGCGCCTTGATAGTGCCTTCTACGGGATGCTGCATCTCCATCACCATTTGACGTGCACTCGCCTGCTCGCTCTGAAGGGCCTGCGCATAGTCGTAGATCGGCGCGGCCGGCACACCAGCCGCAAGCAACGCACCGGTCCATTCCTCGCTTGAGCGCTGCATCAGACTCTTTTCAATCTCCTCGATGAGTGCCTCGCGGTTCTGAAGACGATCAGTGTTCGTAAGGAACCGGCTATCCTCAACGAGATCGAGGCGCCCGATGACCTCGCACAAGCTGATCCAAAGCTTCTGATTTGCCGCGCCGATTACGAGATGGCCGTCAGCGCACCTGACGGCTTGGTAGGGGGCGCTCATGCGATTGGCGCTCCCGATCGGTCCCGGTACTCGTCCTGTACCCCAATACTCCGCGGTTTCCCATATCGAAAGGCTCAGAGCAGTCTCAAAGAGAGATGCATCGATGAACTGACCCGCTCCACTTTGCTCCCGTCCTATGATGGCACTGAGGATTCCGTAGAGGGCAAGCAGTCCTGACCCGAGATCCGCGATCGGAATGCTGTTCTTCACCGGCGGCAGGCCAGGATAGCCGGTCCCGCTCATCACGCCACTCATGGCCTGGGCGATCAGATCGAAACCCGGCCGCTGAGCCCATGGGCCTGATTGGCCAAATCCCGAGATGCTGGCATAAACCAACCGTGGATTAATGGCCTTCAAGGTTGGGTAATCGATCTTCAGCCGGGCCACAACGCCTGGACGGTTATTCTCAACCAGAATGTCTGCGCTGCGGACAAGGTCGTAAAAGACCTCACGGCCAGCCTCGTTCTTAAGATCAACCTCAATGCTACGCTTGTTCCTGTTCAAAGCCAGGAAGCCACCACTGTCAGCACCCTTCAGACGAAAGCCCATCGAGCGCCGGGTCTGGTCCCCTGACCCTGGAGGTTCGATCTTGATCACATCTGCCCCCATGTCGCCGAGCAGCATACAGCAGAACGGACCCGCCATGACTTGACTAACATCGAGAACCTTGAGCTGAGCAAGTGGGAGGTTCATTCAAAGACTTCCTTCTTCATTCAGTCAGACCCGGTTTCGTAGTTCGATCGTTGTCCCTGCTGACCACTCGACCACTGGCGCCCCGGAGCAAATGCGGCGAGAGCCACCTGGGAGACAACTTAAAGGCTGCTCCCATCCACAATGAGGCGGCCCCGGGCGCACACGACCCTCAACTCATGCGCTTGCCGGTCTGCTCGTCGAAGAGGTGCACCAGCTTCGGGTCGGGCGTGATACGGATGTGATGGCCCGGCTGAGCATCGACGCGCTCGCGGAACACTCCGACGATATCCGTGCCACCGAACTTGGCGAAGACCTGCGTCTCCGACCCGGTCGGCTCGACCACGGCGACCTCGGCCGGAACGCCGTTGACGTCGTCGAGGACGAAATGCTCCGGCCGGATGCCGTAGATGATCGGCTGCCCGTCCGAGGCCGCAGGCGGATTGGCGACCGGCAGGGTCAGCCCGGTATCGGTCACGAAGCGCCCGCCCTGCAGATGCCCCTTGAGGAAGTTCATGGCCGGCGAGCCGATGAAGCCGGCGACGAAGAGGTTGGCCGGCCGGTCGTAGAGTTCGAGCGGCGCGCCGACCTGCTCGACCACGCCGTCGTGCATCACCACGATCTTGTCGGCCATGGTCATGGCCTCGATCTGGTCGTGGGTGACGTAGATGGTGGTGGTCTTCAGCCGCTGGTGCAGGGCCTTGATCTCCGTGCGCATGGCGACCCGCAGCTTGGCATCGAGGTTGGAGAGCGGCTCGTCGAAGAGGAAGACCTGCGGATCGCGCACGATGGCGCGTCCCATGGCGACGCGCTGGCGCTGGCCGCCCGAGAGCTGGCGCGGATAGCGGTCGAGAAGCTTGCCCAGGCCGAGGATCTCGGCGGCGCGGTCGACGCGGGACTTGATCTCGGTCTTGGGCGCCCGCTTCAGCTTGAGCGAGAAGGCCATGTTGTCGGCGACCGTCATATGCGGGTAGAGCGCATAGTTCTGGAACACCATCGCGATGTCGCGCTCCTTGGGCGGAACGTCGTTCACGACCTTCGGGCCGATGCGAAGCTCGCCGCCGGACACGCTTTCCAGTCCCGCGATCATGCGCAGGAGGGTCGATTTGCCGCAGCCGGACGGCCCGACCAGGATCACGAACTCGCCGTCCTGGATCTCGATGGAGACACCGTGAATGACCGGGACGGTTCCGAAGTTCTTGCGAATGTTGCGGATCTCAACTGAAGCCATCACTTACCTTTCACGCTTGCTCTACTCCTCTTGCAGTCATCACCTCTATCGTCCGACACCAAAGCTGATGCCTGTCGAGATAAAGCGCTGCAGAAGGACGAAGAGAGAAATCAGAGGGAGCGTTGCGATAACAGCGCCTGTCATGAGGAGAGACCATTCCGTTCCCTCACTTGACTGCAAGACGGACAGACCAAGCTGGATGGTTTTGATATGATCGCTGTTGGTGATGATGAGCGGCCACATAAAATCAGACCAAGCGAACTGAAAGCTGAAGACCCCGAGTGTTGTGAGGGCAGGGATCGCCATTGGCAGCGTAATGCGCCAATAGATGCCGAATTCACTTGCGCCGTCGATTCGAGCAGCATCCTCTAGTTCTGACGGTAAAGTGAGGAAGAACTGCCGGAGGAAAAAGATAGAGTACCCACTCACGATGCCCGGCAGGATCAGTCCCTTGAAGCTGTCCAGCCAGCCGGTGCCTCCCATGCCCAACCAATCGTTCCCGCCGGCGAACGGCATGTGCTTGATCATCACGAACAGCGGAATGACCAGAACCTCGTGCGGAATCATCACCGTCGCGAGGATGACAAAGAAGACAGCCTCGCGCCCAGGAAAGCGATAGCGCGCCAGCACAAATGCCGCCATGCTGGACAGCAGGAGCTGGAGGAAGGTTCTGATCGTAGCATAGACGAGCGTGTTCCAGAACAGCAGCCCCATCTTCATACGAGGGTCGGACCAGATGCGGACGAAGTTATCCCACTTAAAAGGTTCTGGAAGAAGATGAGGCGGATAGGCATAGACGTCCGGTTCAGCCCGTAACGCAATCGAGATCATCCAGAAGAATGGGAACAGCATTACGAGTGCGATGACAGTTGCCGGTAAGTAAAAGCCGAACCAGTCCCTTAAGAGCCTGCGGACGGCTGGACGTACGCTGACGTCCACTTCGCTGTCGTGTGCAGGGACGCCAGTCAGAACGGTCGGATTTGCGCTCATCGTCATTTATCCATAAATTTCTTTACGAGCAAACACGCGAACGTTGACCAGAGACGCGGCGACTAGGATGACGAACAAAGCGAGCGCCATCGCGGAGGCATAGCCCATCTCGAGGTGCACGAAGGCGGTCCGATAAATCTGGTGCACGATCGTTGTCGTCGAGTTGTTTGGCCCGCCATTCGTCATCACGAAGACCTGTTCGAAAACCTGGAACGAGGCAATCACGGAGGTGATGATCACATAGACGGTCGACGGCATCAGCAAAGGCAGCGTGATGTACCAGAAGCTGCGAGCTTTCCCGGCTCCGTCGAGCGATGCCGCCTCGTAGAGTTCGCGCGGGATCGACTGCAGTCCCGCAAGAAAGATCACCATGTTGAAGCCGACACCCTTCCAAATGCTCAAGATGATGACGCTCGGCATGGCCCAGGTGCTGCTGCTGAGCCATTGCTTAGGTGCAATGCCGAAGAGCGACAGAACGTAATTGAAAAGGCCGATCGTCTCAGAATAGAACAGCATCCAGACTAGCGCCGTCGTTACCAGCGGCGCAACGACAGGGGCATAGTAGACGGTGCGGAAGAACGAAATCGCTGGGAGGCGGCGATTGATAAACAGCGCAAGCAGGAGCGACAGGACCATTCCTACCGGAACTGTAACGGCTGTGTAGTAGGCCGTGTTTCGCACCGCCGTCCAGAACACGTCGTCGTCGAGAAGATCCTCATAGTTAAGGAGGCCAATCCACTTAGGCGTGCCAACGATATCATAGCTTGTGAAGCTTAGGTACACGACGAGCAGGATTGGAAAGATGACAAAGACAGTCATCCACGCCAGTGGCAGGCCAAGAAAGACAGAGCCGAGGATAACCTTCTGTCGATTCAAGCCCATCATCCATTCCTTCCCAGAGATGATAAGGCGGCGCGGCACGGGTGCCGCGCCGGATCGCTTTAGCGCCGGAGCCCGCGGTTAGCCTGGCGCGCCGCATTGGTGATGGTCTCCTGGGGGTCGGCTCCAGAGCTGATCGCCTCAAGGGCCGGCCGCAGAGCGTCAACGACCTTCGTCCACTTCGCCTGGACCGGGTAGATCTTGACGTTGGCCGAGAGTTCCTGGGTCTTCTCGAGCGCTGGGAGCTTCCCGAATGTCTCTTTCGCGAAGGGCTCGTTGACCACAGCTGGTGATACACCTGGCTTTAGAACCTGGATGCGATATTGCTGTGCTTCAGGAGAGGCCATGAACATCACAAACTTCGCGGCTTCCTTTGGGTGCTTTGTCGTAGAAAAGGCGGTATACGCACCGATGCTGGCGACTGTTCCGGATGGGCCGCCCGGGGTCGCGGTTGGGAATGGAACAACGTCGAACGGCTGGGCAGGTTGACCAAGATTCGCCGCTGCATAGAAGATCCACGGCCCATCGAAGATCATCCCAAAGCGGCCTGTGAGCAGACCACGCCGCATGCCATCCTGGGGTACATTCGTGGAGATGAGACCTTCTCGCGACAGCTTACTGAGATATGTGGCCGCCTTGATGCCAGCATCATTATTGAACGCAACCTCGCTTTCATCCGCGTTGAAGACCTGACCGCCATGGGCATAAAGGAGGCTCACAAAGAAGTAGATGAGGTTGTCCTGGTCACCAACGGCAAGGCCGTAGCGATCGACAGTATTGCCGGTTTTTTTGGAGAGAGCCTTGGCCGACGCGTAAAGCTCATCCAGTGTTGTGGGACCTTTCTCAACTCCGGCTTCCTTGAAGGCGTCCAGATTGTAGACAATCATGCGCGGATCCTGCGCATACGGAATGCCGTAGACCCCGTCTTTGAACTGCGCGTAACTCCAGGCAGACGGATAGATGCTGTTCTTGATTTCGGCAGCACCGTACTTGTTGAGGTCCAGTAGGGATCCATTGGCTGCGAACTGCGTGAGGAAGCCGCTCCAAATGGGGCTCACGTCGGGAGCCGTTCCCGATGCAACGGCGGTGGTGATCTTCTCGAAATTGCCGCCGAAATTGACCTTTGTTCTCTGGACTTTAATATTGGGATTCGCCTTCTCGAAGGCTTCGATCATGCGGACCGTCGCCGTCTCTTCCTGAACGCTGTGACCTTCCCAAAACTGCAATGTGACCTGTTGTGCCTGTGCGTAGCTGCCAGATATCACAGCGACGCTGAGTGAGAGACCGGCAGTCAAGTGCCTTATGAGCTTCATGGTTTCCTCCGTTGGATTGTGCCCCTTATTGTGGGTCTGCTATGGCTTCGTCCGGCGATTTGCTCCAGAGCCGACGGCGTTGCAGACGCCGCCGGCTGAGGATCTATCAGGCACGGTCAAGTTCGGCGTAATATTCATCCACAGCCGTGTAATCGACCGTACTGTCGACGGGCATGCCAAGCGCCTCGTAATGGCCCCGGCGCGACTTCATGTCGGCGATGAGGACCGCTTTGGCGTGCCGTGCGACCTCCTCGGCGACCTCGAGAGGCACGATCACAAGACCATCGTCGTCGCAGCCAACGATGTCGCCCGGACGGACCTGCGCCCCTCCAAAGCCGATGGTGGCCTGCTTCTCAACAGCCTCAATGCGGCCCGGAATGATGGTGCGGCCGCGGCTCTTTGCACAAACAGGGGTTTTCTGCTGCAGGATCTCGGCGGTATCGCGACACTGTCCATTGGTGATGATCCCTACGGCACCGGCTTTGACCGCCCGCAGAGTGTTCTCCGACCCCCAGAGACCCACATTATCAGCTCCGCCGACGTCGGTGACTACGACGTGGCCGGGCTTGATCTCGTCGTTGAAGCCAAGGGCCCCGCGTCCGACCTTGTCGAACCAGATTCCATGGGCGTTGACGATGTCTTCAGTGGTGTCAAGCTTCCACATTGGTTTGTTGGCGGGAACGCACCTCAGGGTATAGGCCACGCCCCAAAAGCGCATGCCGAGCCACAGCGATCGAATGTCTTCTGACACAAGGCCGATGTTGAAGTATCCGATCCCGTCCAGGGCATCGCACACGTCAACAACCCGCAGTGGTTCAAAGTACTTGCGAACCCGGAACGGGTCCGGTTGACCGACCTTGGAGGTCTCTGAAGGGGACGTAGCTTTGGTATCCATTTTTGCTCTCCTGCTGCAGTCTGGCGTGCCCGAAAGCCCGCGGTTGAAAGAAGTCAGAGGCGGTAGATCCGCTCGGCGTTGTCGTGAAAGAGCTTGCGCTGCTCCGGGAGCGGCAAGTCTGCAATGGCCGCGAGAAAGCCGGCGACGATAGTTGCGTAGGGCGCCACGAGACTGTCCACCGGATAGTTGCTTGCGAACATTGAACGGTCGGTGCCGAAAATCGCAATCGCGTCGCGGATCACCGGCCCATTGGCTTCAAGAGCCCAGGGTTGGCCCATTTGACCAAGGCCGGATATTTTGATGGCAACGTTCGGGAATGCGGCGACTGCTTCCAGAGCCCGGCGCCAGGCGGCGAGGCCCTCAGGGCTGCGATCTACCGGTAGTCCTGTATGGTTGATGATGATTTGTGTCGTTGGGAAATCGCGGGCGAGATCGGCGGCGGCGTCGAGGTGCCACCACGGCGTCTGCAGATCGAAGGACAATCGTAGCTCACCTAGGACAGCGTAACCGCGCCGCCAGTTCGGATCATCCATAGAGCCTAGGCCGCCCCGCTTTGCCTCGCTCGGCGATAAAGCCGCCGCGGGCTTGTGGCGAATGCCCCGGACGAGCGGGAAGGAACTCTGCTCCTTGAGGATTGAGTGAGCGTCGGGTCGATCCAGCGCCGCATGGGCGACGCAGGCTGTCGGAAGACTCTCCTGATGGGACAGCTTCTGAAGCCATTCTGTTTCGGCGACTGGCCTTGCCCTGTCCGATTCCGCTTCAATATGAACAGTCTTCACGACTTGATAGGGCGCCATGTCCCGGCGGAAGTCGGCTGGGAGGTAATTGCGCTTCAACGCTGAATAGTCACCGTAGCGGAAAGCGATTGGCTCGGGGTCTTGAAGCCAGGGATAATAGTTCGCGTCGAGGTCCCAGAAGTGCTGGTGAGCATCGATGATTGTGGTGACGTGACGGGCATCGCTCATGATCGCGAACCCTCGTAAAGCCGTACAACAGAGGCCGAATCCTGCATTTCATTGCCCTGGTTCACAAAGGTCGCGTATTGTTCGAACGCGGTCTCGACGACCGGCAGGGACAGGCCGAGTTCCCTTTCAAATTCCACGACGGATTTCAGGTCCTTCAGGAGCTGGCGTGCATAAGCTTTCGGAGGGTCGAAACTCCGGGCCTTCATTTGCCGGTAGATCGTCTGCAGCAGAACGCTATCGGCTGCCCCGCCTGCAAGGCACTGGGGGAGACGTTTGGCATCGATCCCCGCGGCCTCGGCCATGCTAACGGTCTCAGCCATCAGCACGTAGCCTACCCCTACAATCGCTTGATTGATAATCTTCGTTGTCTGGCCTGCACCGACAGGCCCCATCACCGTGAAATTGGCGGCAAGGTCGTTCATGATCGGGCGGATCGCCTCAATATCCTCAGCCTCCCCTCCGGCCATGATGGTCATGGCGCCCTGCCGTGCGGCGCTTGGGCCGCCCGAAACGGGGGCGTCGACCCACCTACACCCGGTTTCGGAGCGAAGCCGGGAGGCCATCTGACGTGTTGCCTCGGGATCCGCCGTTGAGAGGTCGACCACGATCCGGGGCCGCTTCGCGGAGGCCGCCACGCCGTCCTTCTCAAAAATGCAGCGATCCACGGCCTCGGTGTGCAACACACACATCAGAACGATGTCGCTGTTGTCAGCAACGGAGGCAGGATCATTTGCCGCTACCGCTCCATAGGGTACGACCGTGTCGAGGCGCTGCGGCTCCTGGTTCCAAACCGTCACCGTCCAGCCCTGGTCGAGAAGTCGGCGCGTCATCCCCTCACCCATCAGGCCGATCCCAATGAATCCAAGTCTCGGCCTCGCCTCGTTCATTGCAGCAGCTCCCGGTTTGGGGAACCGTCCCTGGGCAGTGCGTCAAGCACCTTACCTTGGGGGTCATCCCCGCACAGGCCCATGGCGTTGGAATTGGCGCACGCGGGGACATGCGGCGAGACGCTGAATGTTCCGGCCAAGCTCAAGCCAGGGGGGAACGCGTCAACCATCGGAGCCGATACTGTCCGCTTCAGGCGCGTAGCGGCTGCAACCAAACCCTCGCGCTGAAGCGCGATTTGGCCTCGTTCGCCCATGGCGTTCTCCCTTGCCCTCCGGTCACCGAAGTGCCTTAGGTTGTTGGGCTGAGCGTGCATACAAATTCAAAGCTCGTCAACACCTCGTTCGGATTTTTCTTGAAATTGCCTTCAAGGCTCATCTGGTGCATACATATTTGATGGCTTACTCATCTTTGTCTTTCACCACTGCCGATGATGACACTCCAGTGCTTTCCGAGCCCTCCGTTGGGCGCAAAGGACGCCTCCATGGAGAGGCCGTGACTGCGCTCCGGGAGCGGATTGTTTCCGGTCAGCTCCTGCCGGGGGCTTTCCTCCGCGAGAAGGAGATTTGCGAAGAGCTTGGCATTTCCCGCACGCCGCTGCGGGAGGCCATCAGAACATTGGCGCGCGAGGGATTGGTTCGACTCGAGCCCAATCGAGGAGCGGTCGTGACTCCGCTCGATCTCGACGAAATTGAGGCTCTGTACCATGCGGTTGGTCACGTCGAGGCAGGAGCAGCGAAATTAGCCTGCCAACAGGCTTCTGACGAGGAGATCGCCGCAATCACGATCCTCCACCACCAGATGATGATCGCCTATGTGCAGCGCGATCTGCCTAGCTACATCAGCCTGAACCAGGACATACATCGCAACATTGTTCTAGCGTCCCGTAATTTCGTGCTTCTTGAGATTTGGGATCTTCTTGCCCCGCGCGTCCGTCGGGCCCGCTCCGCAGCCAATCTCTATCCGTCACGGTGGGATGCTGCGGTTCGCGAGCATGAGGAAATGCAGGCGGCGCTGGTTACGAGAGACGGGATCAGGCTCAGCACGCTGATGGAGCCGCATTATCTTAATGGCTTGGCCGTGATGCGGGCGGCTATGGAAACGGCGGCCGATACAGATCCGGAGCAGGCAGCTTAACAGCACTTGCATACAAGTTGCCTTGCTAAAACTTGTATGCAAGACTCCGATCGTAGCTGTGGAGGCGTTCATGTTCTATGAACTCCGGATGTACCATGCGGTCCCCGGACGTCTTGCTGAACTGGTCGAGCGGATCGGAAAGATTCTGCCGCCGTTCTTCAAACGTCACGGCTTCCCGCCACGGTTGGGCCAGTGGACCGTGAGCGCAGGTCCTTCGATGCCCATGCTGATATGGCTTCTCTGCTGGCCCCAAGGTTTCACTCAGAGATCCGCGTCATTTGCTGGGTTGGGTGCCGATCCAGAATGGCAGGCCATCAGACTGACAACCAATGGACTGGGCGAGATGGTCCGCAAGTACGATCTTCGCATCCTCACGCCATCGCCGGCATGGGCGCGGCCATCAGCGACTGATGGACTGCCACCGGAGCCGGTTGATGCGGAGCTCTTCGAGCTGCGAGTTTATGATGTGCCGGTTGGCTTCCTCGCAGCAGCGAATGAGATTCTGACCGCTTCCCACCTTCCCTCTCTGGCTGCATGCGGTGCCACAATCCTCGGTGTTTTCGAGAATCAGACGGGACCATCGACCCCTGGAATTACGATGCTGTTGGGTTGGCAAAACTTCGAGGAAAGGCGTAAAGGTCTTCGCCGCTTTGAGTCCTTGCCAGAAGTTCGCTCGACCGAGGCATTAAATATTCTGGGCTCTTCCGCCTGTGTGCTGCTTGAGGCGTCTCCGTTTGGTCGCCCTAATCACCACCTCTGGCCCGCGATGTAGTGGGTCGTCATTTCGATCGCGCAGCCGGGCTGGCTGCCGCCAACGAAAATCATGCCGGATGGTCAGGTCCTGCAATGTCTGCCTCGCATCCGCTTGGATGCAGCCGCACTCCGACAAGTGAATTGCGTTGTCCGCATTGAGCTATCTGCCCTGCGCTGCAAAGCCAATTAGTTGGCGACTTCTGTTGAGCGCGAACACAACCCTACTCCGGCATACGCGCACCCCGCATACCCAAGAGTCTGCGATATAAGGTCTGGCGCGAAATGAATCCCAGTCCGCTTGCCAGATTGAATATAGTAGTCAATTTAAACTGATCGAGGACATGATCGAACTTTACTTGCAGACTTCGACCAATCCGATCTTCATAGAGTCTCGCGTGGATCAGGAGCTAATATGAAGGCTGGAATGGACTTGGATGCCTTACGCTCCATCTTGACGGACTCATTTCCAGAGCTCTCCGGATCAGAATTCATCACCCACACGGCCGGTTGGGACTGCGTCGCAGTGGACGTCGATGGTCGTCTGATTTTCAAGTTTCCCCGCCATGAACTGGCCGAGAAAGCCCTAATTGTTGAGGCCCGCCTTCTCACCGCTATTCGGCCGGCCGTATCCATGCCGGTCCCAGATCTAACTCTCTTTTCCGGTCCGCCTCGGTTCTCCAGACACGTCAAGCTCAAGGGAGAGCATTTGCTAACGCAGCACTATCAGCAGTTGCCATCTGAGGCCCGCCAGCGCCTCGCAAGTGATATGGCACTCTTCTATGCCGAACTCCACAGCATTGATGCTCGGCACATGGAGGCCCTAGGTGCCGGCCCGTTAAGACCCTGGCTACACCCTGACGATATCCTTCGCCGCGTGTGGCCCATCCTGCCGTTGGCCTCGCGGCGTTATGCTGACAAAGCCATTGACGATTGGCAGCAACTGCCGTCTGACCCCTATGGCGTAACATATGGTTTCTTCGACGGTCACGGCTGGAACATGGCATTCGACCATAAGGAGAAACGTCTGAACGGCATTTATGATTTTGCGGACTCTGGCTTTGGGCCACTTCACCAAGAATTCATCTACACCAACTGGATTGAGCCGGATCTCACTGCGCGCATAGTAGCGGAGTATGAGGCGCTAACTGGCCGTGATCTGGACCGTCAGCGCATCGATTTGCTCACCGGGGTACTGAGACTGTCGGAACTTGCGGAGGCGATTGATGATGCCGTCCACTTCGCTGAAAAGATGAAGGCGGTCATGGACTGGAGTAGTCGGTAATGTCGATCCATCCTTTAGCGGGGCGGAAAGCATAGGCGTTGCCTTGATGGTGTGGACGCCCCCCAACGGCCTCGGTGTGCCACAGTGGAGGTGTTGATTGCACCACTTGAGGGAGGCGTCCATGGGAGAGGTTAGCACAATCGGGTTGGATCTGGCGAAGAGCGTGTTCCAGGTTCATGGGGCGGATGCATCGGGCACGGTCCTGTTCCGCAAGAAGCTGCGGCGGCATCAGGTCCTCGCGTTCTTCTCGTCTCAGCCACCCTGCACGGTGGCCATGGAAGCCTGCGGCAGCGCTCACCATTGGGCGCGCGAGATCGGCCGGCTCGGGCATGCGGTCCGGTTGATCCCGCCGGCTTACGTGAAGCCTTTTGTGAAGCGCCAGAAGAACGACGCTGCCGATGCCGAGGCGATCTGCGAGGCGGCCCAGCGCCCGACGATGCGCTTCGTGGCTCCCAAGAGTGAGAAGGCTCAAGCCGCTGCTGTGGCTTCGTTGCAGTAAATTGGAAAGGGCATGACGCACCCGCCCGCACGCATTCTTCAGGCGGTGAGGCCGAAGAGCTTGTTGATGAGACGGATTTCGCCTGTCACTCCTGGCTGTGTCAGGGCGCAGTGGCCACGACGGATCATCCGCATCACCTCGAAGCCCTTGATCGTCGCACGCGCCGTTTTCATGCTCTGGAAGCCGCGGGTCGGCCGGACCACACGCTTGAGCGCTCCATGATCCGCCTCGATGATGTTGTTCAAGTACTTCGACGTCCGATGCATGACCTCTTTGGGCAGCAGCCCTTCGTACTTCAGGCGCCGGATGGCTTTGGGATAAGACGCCAGCTTGTCAGTCGTGATCGACTCAGGAGGACAGTCGCTCATCGTCTTCACGGCTTTGCGCAAGAAGCGGTAAGCCGCTTGGGTGTTCCGTCGTGAAGTCGATAAGCTGGCCGTGCTTGTCGACTGCCCGAAACAAGTACCTCCACTTGCCGCCGACCCGCACATAGGTCTCATCGACTCGCCATGAGCCAGACCGGTGCCCCTGGTATCGGCGAACCCTCTTCTCGATCTCCGGCGCGTAGCGCTGGACCCAGCGAAAGAGAGTGGATGGGTCGACGGCGACGCCGCGCTCTTGCATCATCTCGGCCAAATCGCGATAGCTGATGCCGTACTTGCAGTACCAGCGCACGCACAGCAGGATGATCTCGACCGGAAAGCGACGGCGCTTGAACAGGGACAACAGAACGGCTCCTTGACTGACCGCCCTTCATTAAACTGCCAAGGTTAATGCAACGGAGCCTACAAGCTGGCGCAGGCTTGTATTACGGATAGGCACGCCCAACACCCGCATGCCCGCTTGTGGGGCGATGGCTCTACCGCTTCATCAGATGGGCAATTCTTCCAAGCCAGCGATCGTGCCGGTCAGCGCAGCGACATCAATCTGCATTATGGCAGCGAACCCGGTTCGAAGTTCTACAGCCATTTGTCCGATCAGTACGGCTACTTCAGCATCCTGCCGATCAGCGCCACCGAGAGCGAGGCTCCCTACGTGCTGGATGGCTTGTTTGATCATGAGACGGAACTCGACATCCAGGAGCACTTCACGGACACAGGCGGGGCGAGCGATCATGTCTTTGGTCTCTTTGCTCTGACAGGTCGGCGCTTTGCTCCGCGGCTTCGTAATCTCAAGGACCGGAAGCTCCATACCTTCGAGAAGCCGGAGGCCTATCCTGCGCTGCAGGAACATATCGGCGTGCCGATCAACACCAGTCTGATCATGGAGTACTGGGATGACCTGCTGCATCTGGCGGCCTCGATCCAGACGCGGACGGTCGCTCCCTCAACAATCCTCAAGCGGCTGGCAGCCTCCCGCAATCCCAGCCAGCTCGCACGGGCATTGCGCGAGATCGGCCGCCTCGAGCGCACGCTGTTCATGATCGAGTGGTATTCCGATCCCGCGTTCCGGCGCCGCTGTCAGGCAGGTCTGAACAAAGGTGAGGCAGCTCATAAGCTGAAACGGGCCGTGTTCTTCCATGAGCGCGGCGAAATCCGGGATCGCTCATTTGAGAGCCAGGCGTTCAGGGCATCCGGGCTGAACCTGGTCGTGAGCGCCATTGTTTATTGGAATACGGTCTATCTCGGGCGCGCTGTGGATCATCTCCGCCGGCAGGGACGCATCATTCCCACCGAGATGCTCAAACACGTGTCGCCATTGAGCTGGGAGCATATCAATCTCACCGGCACCTATGCTTGGGGCGAGCAGCCTGTGCTCGTGGACGGCTTTCGACCCTTGCGACTGCCGCAAGCGTTGGCACGCGCCGCATAGCGCAGCTGGCTCATAAAAAGCGCAGGTTCTTTATTTGTTCTACCTTAGCGTGTCAATGGGAACAGTTCTTGCGCTGGCCCCTACGAAGGACGAATATTTGGCGAAGTATGAAACCTGGCGAAAGGAAAACGGTCGCTGACCTCTGCAAGCGCGGGCATTGTCCTGCGCCCTTTAAACGCCATATCTGAAGGGAGTTCCTGATGGTTTTGGACGCACATGGAAACATCTGGTTGCCAGTGAGTGGATCGAGACCATCGACCCAGTCCCGAACGAGCCTGCGCACGGGGAGCCACAGCGTTTTTTGTAGGCACAGTCGATTCTCCCCTGCCCCGGCCTCGACAAAGCACGTATGACCCAGTTTCTGCAGCTGGAGGGCGGACTCGGGCGTCATCGCAACGCGTGCTTCGCCCGGAAAGGCTTCGTTCGGTGCTCCGATCCTCATGCCCAATGTACTGTTATGCGTTGGGTCAGGTGAAACTCAGGTGGATCTTCATCGACCGGCTGCGATCGCCGGCAGCCTCGAAGGCTGCCACCGCATCGGCGATGGGAAAGGTCCCGCTCATCAGGGGCTTGAGGTCCACCCGCCGCGCGTTGATGAGGTCGACCGCGAGCGCGAACTCCTCATGGAAGCGGAACGCCCCCTTCATCTCGATTTCTTTCGCCACCACTAGGTTCTGCGGGATCGACACGTCGCCGCCGAGCCCGAGCTGAACGAGTACGGAGCGCGGCCTGAGAACCTCCAGTCCGGACCGCACGGCGCTCTCATTGCCCGAGGCCTCGAACTGGACATCGAAGGTGCCCTTGTTGGCCGCGTACGCCGACAGCGCCTCGGG
Organism: Microvirga ossetica; assembly: GCF_002741015.1. Lineage (NCBI taxonomy): Bacteria > Pseudomonadati > Pseudomonadota > Alphaproteobacteria > Hyphomicrobiales > Methylobacteriaceae > Microvirga > Microvirga ossetica. The sequence continues at coordinate 883,345 of NZ_CP016619.1, forward strand.
CTCGCTCGCCACATTGATCGTCCGGTCGGCGCCCACAGCCCGTGCCTTCTCGAGCACGGCATCCATGACGTCGGTGGCCACGATCTCCCGGGCACCGTGCGCCCGCGCCGCGATGATGGCGAGCGCCCCGATCGGGCCGCAGCCCGTCACCAGCACCCGCTTGCCCAGAAGCGACCCGGCCCGGTTGACGGCATGCAGCGTCACCGCCAGCGGTTCGGCAAAGGCTGCCTCGTTGATCGAGACGTCATCGGACACCCTGTGACACTGCCATTGCTCGGCCACCAGGCTCTGCCGGAACGCGCCCTGGATGTGCGGCATCGGCATGGCGCTGCCATAAAAGCGCATGTTCAGGCACTGGTTCTGCTGACCCTTGAGGCAATACTCGCAGCGATTGCAGGGCCGGCTCGGCGAGACCGCTACCCGGTCTCCGACCACGAGACCGGACACGCCCTCGCCCAGCGAACGGACGGTGCCCGCCACCTCGTGCCCGAGGATCATCGGCTCGCGCACGCGGATCGCCCCGAAGCCGCCGTGGTTGTAGTAGTGCAGATCGGAGCCACAGATGCCGCCAGCCTCGATGGCGACCTCGACCTGTCCGGGCCCAGGAGCCTCCGGCTCGCGCTCCTCGATGCGCAGGTCCTTGGCGGCATGAATGACAACAGCTTTCATGGGGCAATCCTCAGATGACGGGCGTGAGAAGCGGCTGACGGGCAAAATGCGCCGCCAGGTTGTCGCGCACCAGCTTGCCCATGGCCTGCCGGGTTTCTACGGTCCCTGACGCGTGATGCGGCTGAAGGACGACGTTCTCCAGCGTCAGGAAGCGCTCGTCGATGTTCGGCTCGTTCCAGAACACATCGAGGCCTGCTCCTTTGATGACGTTGCGCTCGAGCGCGTCGAGCAGGGCTGCTTCATCGATGGTTGATCCGCGCGAGATGTTGATCAGGATGCCGTCGCCTCCCAGCGCCTGCAGGACATCGGCGTTGATGATCCCTTGGGTGCTGGCGCCCCCGGCCAGGGTCACAATGAGGAACTCGGACTGCTCGGCCAGAGCGAGCAGATGCGGAACAAAGGTATACGGCAGATCGTCCCGCTGGTTGATGTCAAAGTAGGCGATCGGGCAGTCGAACGCGGCGAGACGCTTGGCCACCTCGACACCGATGCGCCCCATGCCGACGATGCCGACTTTCTTGCCATGAACCCGGGTGACGAGCTGCATGTTGGCGTTGCGCCAGCGTCCATCCCGGACATACCGGTCCGCCTGGGGGATCTGGCGGGCCACGGCGAGGAGCAGCCCAACACCGATGTCGGCCACGTCAGCAGTCAGGACGTTGGGCGTGTTGGTGACCCGGATCCCATTTGCCTTGGCGTGTGAGAGGTCGATGGCATCAGTCCCAACACCGTAGCAGGAGACAATCTCGAGCCCTGGTAGGGCTTTCATAAGCTCAGCTGACGCGCCGATCTCACCGCGTGTCGCAATGGCGCGAACGTTGCCACCCACTTCGCTCAGAAAGGCCGCCCGGTCAGCAGCCTCCCAGAGCCTGTGAACCTTGTAGTTGCTTTCCAGGTCCTCAAGGTCCCAGGCCGGGTACGGACCCATCATCAGAATCTCGGGCTTAGTCATTGTGATCGTCCTCCCATGTCAGCTATTGGCGGAGTTGCGGCGTGCTCCGTGGGCTGCCGCAATCGTTAATCGGACGGGGAACTGCCGCCCGTCATGACGGTGAGCGTGGGGCAGCGACCTGCCTCAAAGGCAAGTCGTGATGCCGCCGTCGACGTAGAGTGTATGGCCGTTCACGAACGAGGATGCCGCGCTCGATAGGAAGACAGCCGCGCCTACCAATTCCTCGACATTGCCCCACCGGGCGGCCGGCGTGCGCTTCTCCAGCCAGCCCGAGAACTCCGCGCTGTCGACGAGGGCTTGGTTAAGCGGGGTTTTGAAGTACCCGGGCGCAATGGCATTGATCTGTAGGCCGTGCTTGGCCCAGTCCGCGCACATGCCCCGGGTCAGGTTCTTCACCGCCCCCTTGGTGGCCGTGTAGGGAGCGATCCCGGGCCGGGCGAGTTCGCTCTGCACCGAGGCGATGTTGATGATCTTGCCACGCCCACGGGCGATCATGCGCCGGGCGACCGCCTGTCCGACATAGAACACGCTGGAGATGTTGGTGGTGAGCAGCTGCTCCCAGCGATCGACCGGAAAGTCCTCGAGCGGGGTGCGGAACTGCATGCCCGCATTGTTGATCAGAATATCGATCGGGCCCTCGCGGTCCTCAATCGCCTCGGTTCCGTTCCGGACGGCCTCCGCTGACGTGACGTCGAAGATCGCGGTCGTGACTTTATGTCCCGCGGCCGACAGTTCGGAACTGGCCACGTCGATTTTGCCCGGGTCGCGACCGTTGAGGACAACTGCAGCGCCGTGCTCGGCCAGGCCCTTGGCCAAAGCAAGCCCTATGCCCTGCGATGAGCCTGTAACGAGGGCACGTTTGCCTTCAAGAGAGAACAGTGGATAGTCCATAAGCAAACTTCTCAATCAGCGCTTGAGGATCGACTTGATGCCGTTCATGCCGATACGTAGGAAAGGATCTGAATGGACGTAGAAATACTGCACGCCCTTCTCCAACCAGTGGGGCATCTCGTCGGCTGTCACCAGCGTTCCAGCGATCTTTCCCGCGTCGCGGATCTTGCGCACCGCATACGCGACCTTCTCCAACACCTCTTTCGGGCGGGGTTCGCCGAACGGCGGCGCGGGCGGGTAGCCCATGTTCTGCGATAAATCCCCGGGACCAATAAAGAACACGTCGATACCATCTACAGTGAGCATCTCGTCGAGGTTCTCAATGGCTTCCAACGTTTCGACCATGCCGACCACAAGTCGTTTCTCGTAATCCGATGGCAGGGCGTAGCGCACCGCATCCACAATCGCACGCGCCTGGTCCGCTGTGTCGACCATGGGCGCCATGATGCCGTCGGCACCGGCATTGAGGTACCGGATCAGGATCGGGCGTTCGTGGGAATGCGGTCGTACGATGGCGGCGCCGCCCGCGCCGCGAATGACCTGACCGGCATTGCGGACATCCTCAAAGCCCCACGTCCCGTGCTCGCAATCGACGAAGATGCTGTCGGCACCAAGCTCCACCAGCCGAACGGCGAGACCCGGCGAGACATGGTGCGGATTGAACATGGTGATGCTCTCGCCGGCCTGCAGCCGGGCGCGTAGTTTCGCACCGTTCATAAGGCTTCTCCTGTCGATTGTTTCTTTGGCAGATCCGGCGTATCCGCCGGCGCACCCACCCAGCGGGCGGTCTCGATGTCGGCGGAGGTATCACGCATGTAGGTTGGGCAGATATGAAGTTCGGGTATGACGGCGCCCTTCTGCAGGCTTGCACATAGCGCTATGGCCCGAGCGACATCGTGCGGGTCGAGCATCTTCTCGCGTTCACTTTCAAGCGGCGGCCGCGCGCGATTGTTCATGATCGGCGTATCGGTCTCGCCCGGCAGAATCGTCGTCGCCCGGATACCCTGGTTGCGATAGGTATTGTGCAGGAAGGTCATGAAATTCTTCACGCCTGCTTTGGCGGCACCATAAGCGGCGCCACCGAGCAGGTTCGGATTCAGGGCCGCGAGGGACGACACCGTGATGATGGTGCCCTCCCGTTTCGCAATCATGCCAGGCAGGACCGCCTGGGTCAGATTGAACACCGCCGTCAGATTGACGTTGACGGTTGAGTTCCATTCTTCTTCGCTGAGGAAGCGGGCGTTCAGAACCTTACTGGCGCTCCCGGCATTGTTCACGAGAATGTCGACGGGGCTAACGGCTTTGCGGATCCACGCAATCGTCTCAAAGATATCGTCACGCGACTCGATATCGAGGGAACGAGCAGCCGCCGATCCGCCTTCCGCCTCAATCGCTGCGGCAACCTCCTCGAGGGGCTCGATCCGGCGACCTGTCAGGATCACGCGGGCACCGTCCCTCGCCAGCAGGATTGCGGCTTCGCGGCCGATCCCAGTCCCTGCACCTGTAATGAGAGCAACCTTGCCATCAAGCAATCCCATCGAAATCTCCTACTCGGCAGCCAGGACGGCTGGCCCAACGTAGCCATAATGTTCCTTGGCGGCTTCGGGAGTGATCAGGCCGTCGACAAGGTCCTGTTCAATCAGGCCGACGGAGCGGTCATGTGCCTGGCCCCAGCCGCCGCCACCGGGCGTTTCGACCTGAAGGCGGTCACCTGTCTCAAGAACGGCCTTACCTTTTGGAGAGTGTACCTCGCCATTCTTCAGGACCTTGCCGGGCGTACCGAACTCACCGCCAACCACGCCGAAGCACGGGTGGCGAACGCGTTCGGTTGCGAGGTAGATGCGCATCGGTGACTTGCCGAGGTTGCGCAGGACTGCTCTCTGGCCAAGGCCGCCGCGATGCTTACCGGCGCCTCCGGAGTCTGCCATAAGTTCCTTACGCTCGATGAGTACTGGAACGGCCATCTCGAACATTTCGATGGCTGTGACCTTGCAGTTTGAGGGGAAGCTCAGCGTATCAAGGCCATCGAACTCCGCCCGGCCTCCCTGGCCGCCGTGATAGTTCTGGACGGCTGAGTACTGGGTTCCATCATCGTGTTGACCCACGCAGTTCGTGGCCCAGATCGGCGCACCGCCACTGTCGCCGATCACCTTATCCGGCACGACCCCCTCAAGCGCCTTGAAGATGAGCGATGGGATCACATGGCCGATGACGTTACGCGAGTTGCCGGCTACCCATGATTCCGGGTTGAGGATGGATCCTTTCGGCGCCTCGTCGGTAACAGGCGTGATACAGCCTTCGTTGTTCGGTGTGTCGGGGTCCAAAAGGCATTTCAACGCGTAGACGGAGTGCGCGTAGCGGTAGTTCGTGCGGCAGTTGATGGATGAGTCTGCTATCTGGTCCGACGTGCCGGCATAGTCGACGTGAATGGAATCGTCATTGACGATTACTGAAACCTTCAGCCTCACGTCAGCGCCATAGCCGTCAAGCAGGACCTCAGCGCCATAGGTGCCGTTCGGCCAAGCACGGATGGCCTTGCGGAACTGTGCCTCCGAGCGGGACTGAATGGCGTCGGCGAGCCCATCCACGTCATCCAAGCCATACTCGTCGAGGAACTTCACGAGCTCTCGGGCCATGACGCCGTTCGCGGCAACCATGGATTCCAGATCGCCGAGAACTTCGGTCGGCATACGAACGGAGGCGGCAATGATATCGAGGACGTCTTGGTTCGGAACCCCGGCCTTGTGGAGCTTGAGGATGGGGAAGCGAATGCCCTCCTCGAAGATGTCGCTCGCCTCAGAATGGAGCGGACGGCCACCAATATCGGGAAGATGCGCGATCGATCCCGCATAGGCCACCACTTTGCCGTTCTTGAAGATCGGTGTGATCATCGTCACGTCGGGAAGGTGCCCGGTGCCGATTTCCGGATCGTTGGTAGCGAGAACGTCGCCCTCTTCGAGCTTGTCAACCGGAAACTTCGGCAGGAAGTACTGCTGCGCTGCGGCCGGAAGCGAGCTGATGAAGACCGGGATTGACCAGGTACACTGTGCGAGTGCACGTCCGCGGCTGTCCATCAGCACCGTCACGTAATCGTGGTTCTCACGTACGATCGGTGAGAAGGCGGTCCGGCCGAGGGCGTTGTCGGCCTGATCGGCGATGAAGATCAGGCGATTCCACATGACCTGCAGGTTGATCGGGTCGTTAAAATCGGGCGTTGACTTCGACATGATACTGCCCCTTACAGGATGTTGATGACGAGGTTGCCGTTGGCGTCGACGTGCGCCGTGCCGCTCGGCCCGACCACGGCGGTCGACTCGCGCTGCTCAACGATGGCAGGCCCCTGGATCGGCTCGTCCACCGGCAAGCGGTAATGATCGTAGACCGGCGTTGCCACAAAGGCGCCGAGCTCGTGGAAATAGACCTCACGATGTCCCTTGAGGGCATCGGCGACGTCGGTGTGATGCGGACGGGTAACTTGGTCCTTCTCACCGCTGGCTCGCAGGCGCCAGGTGATCACTTCGACCGGGGCGGACACGGTGCGTCCGAACAGCTCGCGATAGAGCTTGTAGAAGTTATCGAGCAACTGCTTCAGGAACTCATCCTTTGGCAGGCTGCGATCCGGCAGTTGGACGGTGATCTCATAACCCTGGCCGATATGGCGCATGTCGACCGTATAGCGGTTGGTGATCGTGTCCTTGGAGACGCCACCAGCACTGACGACCTCGGACCCTTGAGCCGCGAGATCGTCGAGAACCTGGTTCATGACCTCCATGTCCCAGCTGTCGATTGCCATCGGATGGCTCGCTGACAGGTCGACTGCGACCGGTGCAATCAGGAGGCCGATCGCCGATGTCACGCCGGCGCCCGTTGGGCAGATGATCCGCTTGATGCCGAGCTTGCGGGCGATGCCGTAGGCATGGACCGGGCCGGCGCCGCCGAATGCCACCATGGGCAGCGAGCGCGGGTCGACCCCGAGATCCGTCGCGTGCATGGCGGCAGCCTTGCTCATGGATTCGTTGACGAGGTCGTGGATGCCCCAGGCGCAGCGCTCGACGCTGACGCCGAGATCGTTTGCGAGCTTCTCTATGGCTGTGCGAGCTGCGTCTTTCGAGACCTTGAACGAGCCACCGACAAACGACTCGACCCCCATATAGCCAAGCAAAATGTCGGCATCGGTTACCGTCGGTTCCGTGCCGCCGCGTTGATAGGCAGCTGGGCCTGGCAGAGCTCCGGCCGACCGCGGGCCGACATCGAGCAGGCCGAGCGGGTTTTTGGCCGCGATGGAGCCGCCGCCGGCGCCGATCTCGATCATCTGGATCGATTGGATCTTCAATGGGAAGCCCGATCCCTTGCGGAAGCGCTGGTAGTGAGCCACCTCTAACTCGGTGCCGACAGTCGGCTCGCCATGCGGGATCAGGCAAAGCTTGGCGGTCGTGCCGCCCATGTCGAAGGACAGCACGCTTCCCTCGCCGGCGATCCGGCCGAACTCTGCGGCGGCGACCGCCCCTGCGGCCGGGCCGGACTCGATCAGGCGCACCGGCAGCTCGGCGGCGCGCCGGCTCGGGACCAATCCACCCGAGGATGTCATCCAGAGAACCTGGCGGTCGATGCCCTTCTTGGCGAACTCGCGTTGGAGATGGGCCACATGGCCGGACATCTGCGGCCGGGTATAGGCATTGACGACGGTCGTCGAGGCGCGGTCGAATTCCCGAACCTCCGGACAGACTTCCGAAGACAGCGACACGAAGATGTCCGGGTCCTCCTCACGCAGGAGAGCCGCAACGCGCTGCTCGTGCTGCGGATATTTGTAGGCGTGCAGCAGGCAGACGGCGACGGAGCGGATGCCCTTCTCCTTGAGCCTGCCGGCAATCTCACGGACGGTCTCTTCCTTCAGCTCCGTGATGACGTCGCCGCTGGCGGCGATGCGTTCGTCCACGCCGAAGCTGTTTGCCCGGCTGACAAGCGGATCGGGATACTTGATGTTCAAGTCATAGAGATCGTAACGGCCCTCATTCCGGATGCGCAGCATGTCCCGGAAGCCGTCTGTCGTGATGAAGCCGGTCTCGACGCCCTTGCGTTCCAGAACCGCGTTCGTGACGACCGTGGTCGCACCCAGAACCTGGAGGTTTTCGAGGGAGATCGATTGCCCGAATTGCTCGAGCAGTTCTGTGACACCCTGCACCACAGCCTCTGCTGGGTTCTTTGGAGTGCTCAGGACCTTGTGGAGGTGAAGGTCGCCGTCGTCGTCCAGGAGGGCGAAATCCGTGAAGGTTCCCCCGGTGTCGAAAGCCAGTTTTGCCATGTTTCCCTCGAGCGAGCAGGCGACGCTTGGCGTCGTTCCAGCGAATTTGGCCAAGCCAAATTTCCATGTCATCGGTGAGGTTAGGCGAAGGATTCCGCGGTCGCCAACACAACTACGGTCTGCCGCTATAGCCTTTCTTTATAGCGTCCGGATAAAGTGACGCCGGCATTGTCAACCACACGCAGCTTTTCCTTGGAAGGCAGGCCTCGCGTGAGACTCTGGCTGCAAAACCAGTAGTGGGAGCGGGAGGTTGCGATGGAAGCATCAGTGCGCGAGGCGCTGTCGGGCGTCGCTACGGTGCAGGACGTGATCAAAGCCTTCAAGGACGAGGATCATTGCCGACGGCCACTCGAAGCCATGGTCTGGCCAACCGGACGGATTTGCTTGGCTGCAACTATCGTTCCTCCATCGTCTTGATGGGCCGGGAGAATAGGAAGCGGGCCTGGCCCGGACTCTACCAATGCTCAAACGGCACTTGCCGATTTCGGTTCATCGTCACGACACGAACACCTTTACACGCGACGAGGCGGTCGCTTCAGATGTGGCTGATACTACAGTCGGACAAAGACATCTTCTCTATCCGCTTGGTGGAAGCCCACGGCATCAGCGCGCCGACGGCTTGGCGTATGGCCGATGCCCTGCGCCTGATGGCGCGGCACGAGCAGGCGCTGGATGGCGTGGTCGAACAACGGCCTCGATGTGGGTGGCAAGCCGCAGAGGGAGCCGAACTATGTTTCACTAGGACATGGCCCCAAAGACCACCTTAAGACCTTGAAAACGGTGGCGCTCGTGGCTGTGCAGCGGCCGCCGGATCAAAGCATTGGTGCATGCGCCGGTAAGACTCGGGCAGTAGTGATCGAGGATTTGTTCGAATTCGAGGCCGATCGCGCCCTCACGGAGTCTGTCGATCCCAGCGCACATCTAATGAATGATGAATGGAAGGCGTGTATCTCTGGACAGTGCCTTGGCAGCCCATGACGCCGTCTACTATGAGGCTTGCGACTACGCCTGCGACCGGCTCACATCAACTCCGCGGAAGAATCCGCCGCGCCGTCCCAACGGTCGACCCTGTCAGCCCGCATCTGGCGGATTTCTATTTCCACGAGAGCGGCTTTCGGTTGTGGTCTCAGCGGGTCGTCACAGGGCAAGCGTGCCGGTGGGCGCGCTAAGGGCATAAGATTACTAAGACCCTATTGGCGCGGGTTCCACAAGCGTTGCAGCTTTCAGCAGCCTTCCGCTCAGCCGTGGGGCGTGAGATGCGCCGAACAAAGCGGGTGGGATCGATCTGCGAAAGGAGCTGTCTTCGGTTGATAATGCCGAGTGACGCTTAGGCCGACCGTATGCCTTGATGGAGATCACGCATCAGCCTTTCAACCGTGGCAAGCAGGACCGATCGGGCCGCCAAGGCTGGCTCGGACAGCGGGAGATGATCGGAGGTGCACAGGGATACGGTGGCCTCGATCACGGGCCGCACGAGTCGTCTGACCTGGGCACCGGCGAAGCTTGCGGTCTCGGTCGCCACTGAGGCAGGAAGAATGGTCGAACCCAAGCCATCCAGCACCGCGGCGCTGAGGGCCGGAACGGACTCGATCTCGGCCGCAACTTCGGGCATGACCCGCGCCCGCGACAGAGCCTCGTCGATCAGCCGACGAAGCAGATGGCTCTTGCTCGGCAGCAGAAGTGGAACACCATTCAAAGCTGAAAGGGGCAAAGGCTCACCGGCTTCGCCGGGGAGCTCCAGCCCAGAAGGCGAGACGAGGAACATCTCCTCGCGGAAGAGCGGCTGAAGGGTCACGCCCTTCATCGGGTCCGCCGAATAAATGAGCGCCATGTCCATCTTGCCGGTCATGATCAGTTCGCTCAGGATATGCCCGAAGCTGTCATTGATGTGGATAACGATCCGCGGATGCTGGACCTTCATCTCCTTCAGCAGCGGCAACGAAAGGGCGCTCGAACTTGAATAGGTCGCAAGCCCAATGGAAACCCGACCGGCTACCGTTGTAGCTGACAGATTGATATCGATCTGAGCCTGCTCGATCTGCTTGAGCATCAACTGGGCATGCCGGTAGAGAACGAGGCCTGCCTCCGTTGGAGCAATGCCGACGTTGCTGCGGATCAGAAGTTTGTGGTTGAAATGGGCTTCGAGCGACGCGATCTGCTGCGAAAGCGCCGGCTGTGCCGTGCGCAGGACACTGGCTGCACGCGACATGCTGCCAGTGTCAACGATCTTAACAAAGCTTTTCAGTTTTCTGAAGTCGACGCTCATCGTTCCAGGCTCTTTCCTGCCAAAACTAGAGCATTGCGCGGGAAGGGCGCAATCCCCTTCCTGCCAGGCCGGAGCAGTTATTGGAGCGCTGCGACGGCGGTCTCGATGCGGTCGCAGCCAGCCTTGATCACCTCCATCGACGTGGCAATCGACAGCCGAAAATAAGGCGAGAGGCCATAGGCGGCTCCTTGCAGTGCAGCAACGCCAACGCCGTCCAGCAGATAGAGGACGAAATCGAGATCGTTCTCGATAACCTTTCCTTCCGGTGTCTTTCGCCCGATTACGCCCGAGCAGTTTGGAAATAGGTAAAAAGCGCCCGCCGGCGGGAGGCAGGAAAGACCCAGTATCGCATTGAGACGCGCACAGGCATAGTCGCGGCGTTCCTTGTAGACCTTCACGCTCTCAGTGACGAAGGCTTGATCCTCGGTCAGCGCGTAGGCGGCGGCTGCCTGGCTCACCGAGGAGGGACAAGAGGACATCTGGGATTGGAGCTTGTTAATAGCTGCAACGAGCGGCTCGGGGCCGGCAGCGTAGCCGATCCGCCACCCCGTCATAGCGTAGGACTTTGATACGCCGTTCGTGAGCAGGACACGATTCTTTAACGCGGGAACCGCCGCGACAAGAGTCGTTGTCGGCTCGTCCTCGAACCAGACCTGATCGTAAATGTCATCCGACAGCACGAGCACGTGAGGATGACGCGACAGAACCTCGCCTAAGGCCTCGAGTTCGGCCCGGCTGTAGGCGGCACCTGTGGGGTTTGAGGGTGTGTTCAGGATGAGCCACAAAGTTTTCGGTGTGATGGCGTCTTCAAGGGCCTCCGGAGTAAGCTTGAATCCCTTCTCTTGCGGGCATTCCACGATGATCGGCTTGCCTTCATTGGCAATGACCATGTCTGGGTAGGAGACCCAGTAGGGAGCCGGAATGATAACTTCGGCGTCGTTCTCCACGCTCGCCATCAGAGCCAGGAAGAGGATTTGCTTGGCGCCGCCGCCGACACAAATCTCGCTGTCTCGGTAGGAAAGACCGAGCCGACGTTGGTAATCACTGATGATGGCTTTCCGCAATGCCGGCGTTCCGTTGACGGCTGTGTACTTGGTTTCGCCCCGGTCGATTGCGGCATGGGCGGCCGCCTTGACGTTCTCTGGTGTATCGAAGTCCGGTTCGCCTACCGTCAGGTCGACGATATCGCGGCCGGCTGCCTTGAGCTCGCGCGCACGCGCCGAAGCCGCCGTGCTGGGTGAGATTTTGATGCGCGAGACGCGGGAAGCAGGCACGAAGTTGCTCATGAGATTGTTCTTTATGTGATCGGACTGAAGTGTGGCTGGAAGATACGGCAGATCTAATGGATCGCTTCCGTCTCGCCCCGCATCTTCCCGGTCAGGAAAAGTTCGCCGAGTTCGTCGTGGGTAATGTCCGTCGGCCGACCATCCCAGATTACCTTGCCAAGACGAAGGATGATGGCACGCTCTGCGACTTCCATCGCCTTCTTGGTATTCTGCTCGACGAGTAAGATCGTCTGACCTGACGCATGTAACCGGAGGAGCTCGTTGAAGACGACACCGATCGCGGCGGGCGACAGGCCGACGGACGGCTCATCGACCAAAAGGATCTTCGGCCTTTGGAGCACAGCCATCGCGACTTCCAGGAGTTGCTGCTCGCCACCGGACATGTTGCCAGCGAGCGTCGCGCGGCGCGTCTTCAGGATTGGGAAGAGATCGTAGACATAATCGCGGTCGGTTTTGACCTGGCTGTCGCGCAGGGTGTAGGCCGCCATTTGCAGGTTCTCGTCCACCGTCATGACCGGGAAATTGCATCGGCCCTGTGGCACGAAGGAGATGCCCTCGCCAAGGATCGCTCGCGATTTGTATCCGGCGATATTCTTACCCTGCCAGCTGATGCTGCCCTCTTTGATCGTGGTCATGCCATAGAGCGTCTTGAGCAGGGTAGACTTCCCGGCTCCGTTTGGTCCCATGAGGGCCACAAACTGACCCTGCGGCACGTCCAGGTCGACCCCGTTCAGGATGTCGAGTGAGCCGTAGCCAGCGCGTAGGTTCTTGATGGAAAGGTTTGAATCAGCCACCGAGATAGGCCTCCCTCACCTGCTGGTTCTGAACGATGCTCTGGGGTGTGCCTTCGGCAAGCTTGCGGCCCTGGTCGAGGACGACAACCCGTTCGCAGATACTGGTGACGACGTCGATGTTGTGCTCGATCACGAGGAAGCTCACGCCGAGGGATTTGTTGGCGTAGTTAATCGTCTCGACGACACGTTCGATGATCTTGGGGTTGATGCCCGCCATGGGCTCGTCGAGAAGAACGATTTTGGGCTCCGGCATCAGCATGGAGGCAAACTGGATGAGCTTCTGCTGCCCGCCGGAAAGGTTGCCCGCCGGCATATGGCGAACGTCCCACAGCCCAGCCATCCGGATGAGCTCGCGAGCCCTCTCCCGCAGGGCCGCGACGCGCTGGCGCGACATCCGTCCGAGGCTGAAGGTCGAGAGCAGGCTTGGGAATGTGAACATCTGACCGGCGATGATCAGATTTTCCTCAACATCGAGCGCCTTGAACACGACCGTCTTCTGAAACGAACGCAGCATCCGGCCCTCGCGGGCGATGCGGTTGAGAGACCAGCCCGTGATATCCTGCCCATCCAGAGTGACCTTGCCCGAGTCAGGCTTGCCGAGGCCGGTGCTGCAGTCAAAGAAGGTCGACTTGCCGGAGCCATTCGGTCCGATGAGCCCGCAGATCTCACCACGATGAATGTGAATACTCACATCGTTGACGGCTTTCACGGCACCATATGATTTCGTGAGGTTCGAGATTTCGAGGATTGGCAGGGTGCTCATTTCACACCTCCGACAAAGGACCAGAATCGGTTGAGAAGTGGGGCGAAGCCCTTCTTGAACCAAAAGACTAGGATCAGAAGACAGAACCCGTAGGCGATCATCCGCAGCTCCGGGGCCACACGGAGCGCTTCCGACAAGCCGACAAAGAGAAGGCTGCCGAACACCACGCCAGAGATCGTTCCAGCGCCGCCGCCGAGCACGATGATCAGCATCGTGGTCGAATAGTACATCTGGAAGGTGAGCGGGCTGACCACTGTCAGATAATGGGCGTAGATGCTGCCGCCGACGCCGGCAAAGACCGCGCTGAGCATGAAGACGATCAGCTTGTAGCGCCAGGTCGGCACGCCGACGGACTCCGCCAGCGTCTCGTTCTCGCGGATGGCGATCATGTTGCGCCCGGCTGGGGAGCGGACGATGGCCCAGACGGCGAGGGTCGCGAGAACCGCCACGGCGAGCGTGAGATAATAGAACCCGGTTGTGCCGGAGACCGTAAACGACGCCGGCCCCAGGGCGAAATGCGGCTTCGGGATGCTGGAAAGGCCCATGTCTCCACGCGTCACGCTGATCCAGTTCTTGGCGATCGCCTGACCGATGATGACGAATCCGAGCGTACACATGACGAAGGAGGTCGCCCGAAGCCTCAGTGCCGGGATCCCGAGCGGAAGAGCGATCAGGCCAGCCATCAAGCCGGCAGCGACAAGGTTGACGTAGAAAGGTGTCCCGTAATGAACCGCCAGAAGACCAGCGGTATAGGCGCCGATGCCGAAGAATGCGGCCTGAGCCAGCGATAGGAGCCCTGTATAACCAACCAGAAGATTGAGCCCATGGGCCGGGAGGAGGAAGATTAAGGCAATGATAATAGCGTGAAGCGCATAGGAGCCGATCAGGAACGGGGTGGATAGCGCCACGATTGCGACGAGGGTCGCCAGCGGCAGCCGCAAATCGCGGCGTCGCACCTTAGATGTCGGCTCAGCGAGAGACGTCTCGCGCGTTGTTTGGGTGAGAGACATAGGGTGTCCTCAGAGTTCGAGAGAAGTTCGGCAATGCCGTCAAAAACGTGCTTCCGTGGAAAACAGGCCGTAGGGCCGCCACATCAGCGTCAGGATCAGGGTCACAAACCCGACCGTGTCACGGAACTGCAGGCCGACATAGGTTGCGACCAGACTCTCGGCGATGCCGAGGAGCATAGCAGCAAAGAATGTGCCCCGGACGTTCCCGAGACCGCCCATGATGATGATCGGGAGGGTCTTGAACGTGATGAGCTCACCCATCCCGCCATAGACATTGACGTTGACGGGCGCAGTCAGCACTCCGGACAGAGCCGCAAGCGCCGCGCCGAGAATAAAGGTTCGCAGTACGACTTGCGGCACATCGATCCCGACGACCTCGCAGCATTCGATGTTCTGCGAGACCGCCCGCATGGACTTTCCCATGCGGCTGTACGTCACCATCAGTTCAAGGCCGATGAAAACGAGCGCACAAACGACAAGGATGAGGATGCGTTGCTGAGCCAGGGTGAAACCCAGAACCGAAACCGGTTCGATGTATCCACCTGAGAAGAACTTGTAGCCGCCGCCAAAGACGAGGATGACGGTGTTCTGGAGGATGAGGGCGATGCCGAGGGTGGCGAGCACCCCGGCCTCTGCCGGGGCGCCGACCATGCGCTGCATCACGAGCCTGCCGACGGCATAGGCTATGACGATCGTGGCCAGAATCCCGACGACGATCGACGCTTCATAGGACAGTTCAAGGTAATCGATGGCGAACCATGCCCCGAACGTCCCAAGCATATAGTATTCGCCGTGAGCGAAGTTGATTGCCCGTAGAACACCGAAGATCATCGTCATGCCGACAGCAACGATCGCATAGACAGAGCCTGTTACGATGCCGTTGATGATCTGTTCTGCAAAAGTGGAGAACATGGCCTCATCCTTCGACGCTTTTACGGTGCTGGATACTGGATTTCAGCCGTATAGGCGCCCTTGATGCTGGGCTTTCCGCCTTCGATCTGAAGCAGGATCATCGGCAGCCGGGCTTGGTTGTGATTGTCGAACGTGACTTCGCCGACAGCACTGTCATACTTGATCTTGGACAGCGCATCACGAACCTTCTCACGGTCTGGGCTTCCGGCTTCTTTGATGGCCTGCGCCAGGAGATGAACCGTCTCCCAATGCACGTAGGCGTGGTTGTTGGGCCCTTCCTTGTTGGCCGCCGTGAACTTTTCGACGAAAGCTTTGCTCTTGGGCGAGTCCCAGGCCGGCAGCCATGCCGCGGCTTCTACGGCCCCTTCCATGGCACGCGGTGCGGCCTTGATATTCGATGGGGTGTTGAATTCGGCGTTCCCAATCAGCGGCACCTTGCCGGCGAGCCCGACTTCGGTCATCTGCCGCGCGATGATCGGGGTTGTGTCGGCAAGACCATACAAGATGATGGCTTGAGCGCCGGCATCGCGGATTTTTGCCAAAACGCTGCGGAAATCGACTTCACCCTCTTTGTAGTAGTCTTCTGTCAGGATTTGTCCCTTGAACTGGGGCAGATACTTCTTCGTAAACTCGATGGCGGAACGGCCATAGTCGCTGTCGACCGAAAGAACGGAGAACTTCGTGAGCCCACGTTGCTCGGCGGCATACTTTGCGACGATCAGGGCGCGGTTCTCGTCGGTTGGGTAGTTGCGGAAGGTCCACTTATAGCCGCCGACCCCGGCCCCATAGGTGATCTTGGGATTTGAGGAGGCTGCGTTGAGGAGAAGAATTCGAGCGTCCTCTGCAACGGGCTGCATGGCGAGAGTGACGGAACTGGAAACGTCACCAATAATGAAATCGACCTTGTCGCTGTCGATCAGGCGGCGGGTTGCTGAAACACCCTCAACAGGCGTACCTTGGCTGTCGCCCGAGACGAGTTCAATTTTTCGGCCATCCACGCCCCCGGCATCGTTGATCTCCTTTACGGCGAGTTGTGCGCCGCGCATCGAGAACGAGCCATAGCGGGCGTTAGGCCCGCTCATCGGCGCCACGAGGCCGAGTTTGATACTTTCTCCCGCCGCATACGCTGTCCCTGCAAAGTTCGGAATCGCGGCGGCAAGAGTTAAAACTGCGGTCGAGAGGCAAAATGCTCTACGGCTGATCACTTTGGTCATGTTCCCACTCCATGTTACTGGAACGCACGAGCTTGGCCCTATGCCAGCGCACGCTGTTTTATGTGCCGCATTGATGCGGTTCGTTTCTTGAGCCAGGCCATCTTCCTCTTGGCCCGTTAATCGATGAGAGTAGGGTCAGGACAGCAGGTCCGCCAACACAACTCCATTCTGCCGCTATAGCGTTTATTTATAGCGACGGCCGCGGCGAATCCTTACCCGCGGGAGAACTCTTACTTGCGTATAACGTTACCTATCCCTGGGAGTCCTAACCCATGAATCAGGGACGACCACTTCTCAGGGAACTGTCGCAAACCGTTCGGTAACAGGGTTCGCCCTATGTCTCCAGGCAACTCCGGAGGTACATGATGTTCAAAGGCCGTCACTTCGATCGTTCAGTCATCATGCTGTGCGTTCGGTGGTATCTGGCTTATGGCCTGAGCCTGTGGAACCTGGAGGAGATGATGGCCGAGCGAGGTGTGACGGTGGATCATGCCACTATCCATCGCTGGACGGTTCACTACGCTCCGCTCCTGCTCGAGCAATTCAATCGGCGCAAGCGAGCTGTCAGCCGGAGATGGCACGTGGACGAGACGTATA